>JADHTJ010000192.1 GCA_016785015.1 Anaerolineales bacterium | reverse complement strand
AATTCCAATTATTCTAAAACCTGTTGACTGGATGGGGGCTCCGTTTGCTAAATTGCAAGCTTTGCCAAAAGATGCGAAACCAGTAACAAGTTGGGCAGATCAAGACGAGGCATTTGCTAATGTGGCGCGAGGGATCCGAAAAGCAATTGAATCATTAAATGAAGGGAAAGACAACCGATTTCTGTCATTCATGAAAAAATTCAGAGGGCTCGTTGGCGTGATTGTTGCAAGTATTGCATTAATTGGAGTAATTTTCAATCTATTTGCGGTTCAAGATCAGAATGAGATTCTTAGATCAATACAAAGTATTTTTATATCTCCAACCTTTACTAGCACGATTACAGATACTCCAACATTCACAAATACACCTTCAAATACCCCGACATCTTCGATTACCCCAGTGACCCCTTCGCCAACGATAAAAAGATCCGATACTCCAACAACAAAACCTACAGATACTCCAACGCCTACTCCAATTACACCCACTGATACATCAACCGTCAACCCGTATTTGTCGCGTGGGTTAAATTCAGGTTGTTTTGATGAAACACATTGGTGGTCTAACGCAGAGTTAAATATTTTGAATGGTAAATGCTTGGATGTTACAAGTTGGTTTATATTGCCAGAGCCAAATCAATTAAGAATTTTTGTGAATGATGACAAGCTCACACAAAACGTTAACCGATATTTGGTTACTGAAATTGGGAAAAAATCAATTATCAATTTTATTGTGAAATTGGACAAATTAAACACATTAGACAGTACTCAAGATGCATACCTGGCATTTGGAGTAGGAACACCGGATAGAAGTGCACAAAGAAGTGGCGGAGCAGGAGAATTTTTAGTATTCCATAAATATTATGAATCAAATCCTTACGATGATATATATCTTGAATTTGGAAGTGGAATTTATGGTGTCCAACTTCACAATCAAAAAATATATGAAATTGGAAGCGAGGTCACAGTTAGATTAGAAGTTAATAGTACGTTTATTTCTGTATACCTAAATAATGAATTATTTTCAGAAACAACAATTGAAGATGTGGATTTATATTTTTGGATTTTGTACAATCTTCCTGCCAATGGAGGAGAACTTATGGCAACAATTACTGAACTTTGGATTGATAATTATTAAATTCTAAAAAGTCAACTAGACTCATCATAATTCGCAATTTCACCAGGCAAAAAATAACTAATCGGCTTATTCAGGGCGGCAGCGATCAGCACCAAAGTCGATAACCCCATCTCCTTCTTGCCATGCTCAATATCTGAGATCGTCGCCTGACGTCTCCCCACCATCTCCGCCAGCGATCCTTGTGTCATCCCAGCTTCTGCGCGCGCGGCGCGCACCTTCTTCCCCATCTCAATTGTGAATTTATTAGGCGCTGACTGCTTGTCAGCTACCAGATCGAAGATTCGTTCAAGATCCATGCGTTTCACCCTTGACTTTGTTTGCGCTGTGGCGTATACTATGTTTGTAGAACATGCGTTCTGCATTGGGCCTGTTCACCCCTATTATATACGAACAAATCTTTCTGAAAGGAGGCTCCTTGTGACCAATCGGATTGCTATCTCGAACGCCCTTGTGACCGACGTCTACCGCGGCGACAAAGGCAAAGACTATCTCACCTTCGTGCAGCCAGGCAACCAGAACTTCAAGATCGGTATGCCCAGCGACCAGGTCAAGAGCGTCGAATTCGGCGACGAAGTCAGCTTCGAAGCGCTGGTTCAGCTCAAGACCGGCACGGATGGGATGTATCTCGTTGTGGATAGCGTCAAACTGACCGGCCATGCCAAAAAGCAGGCCGTCAAGTAAATGACGTATTCAGAAAATCACCGGGAAAGGAGGTGCATGTCATGACCATTTTGGCTGACGGTCTGCAGTTGCTGACCGACCTGGGTATCCTGCCTTACATTCTAGGCGCGGCTACCGTGGGCATTGGCGCGGTCATCTGGCGCGGTTTCCGCCGCGGTTAGGATCGCCAAGGCTTAGGCAACTAAGCCCTTAGACAGTCAGGGTCTACGCTCTCCCCGCGTAGGCCCTGATTGCTTTTAGGACTATTTGTATGGACACCATCAACGAAGGAATGTTCTTTCTCAAAGTGCTGGGTCTCTATGACCTGCTCAAAGGCCTGGTGCTGATCTTACTGGCTTTCCTGGGATACAGGCTGATCTTTGGAGACTAACCTATGGCGCTGCCCTTATTTGGACTGAATATCGCTTTCATGTTTATCGCCGCCTTCAACTCGAAGTTCGCCTTCCAAAGCTTGATCGCGGCAATCTTTGTGGACCTGTATCCCCAGCAATTCATTGTGGCGACTGGCGGGACGGTGGGATTATCCGGCAAGGCTTTTGCCTTTTTGGGATTCTACATCGCGTCCCTGGTGGCTGCCTACATGCGAGGCTGATGTGAAGATTGGATTCGTTTTTGGGCTGGCGGTGATTTCACCTTTTGTGTGGGTTCCTGTGGCGAATGCACAGAGTCCTACCCCCGAACCGCCCACGGCAACTCCCGTGGTTACGCAAATCTGGCCGGGTCCCACGCGCACCCCGATTGGCGCTCTGGGCGGCTGCGATCCGGCTTTGACGCCCGTTCCCGAACAGTATGACCTGGAATACCGTTTCAACTGCGGTCACTGCTTCCCCAAACCGACCTTGAGCGGCTCCACGTCCACACCCTGGCCAACGGTTTCATTTGTGACAGGCACGCCGGGAACGGCAGTCCCTGCGGGCACAGAGACACCCCAAGTTACAGTCACGCCAACGCCAGCAGGTCAATATGAAGTTGAGTATTTGGGGAGATTCTCCGAAACGGTCATTGGATCAGAAACCAATACCAGCGCCTACGCTATGCCAGCCTGCGACCCGGATGGGTACATATTGGTTGTGCATCGCAGGGATCCCATGCAGGGGGCGGTGTACTGGTCTGGATGGAGTGCCTGGCATACCAATATCTGGCTGCTGGATGCCATCAGCGTTGAGTACCCCTGGAATGGGATCTGTTTCACAGAGTCTGGCAATCCGCCAGGGATGTGCGAGCAGGTTGTGCCGGATTGGGTGTATGCGGATTGGGGTCCGCACACCAGAAACTACAGCACCTTGGGAGCAACCGACCTATGGACATTCAGTATTTCGCAGCCTGTGGAAAATACGACATCCTTCGATGTGGAAATATCCGCCGTATACGAGGTCGGCGCATGTGAGTTCGGGGAGGTACCAGAGCCAACGCCCGAGCCAGGCTTCTGCTCCGATAGCGCAAATCATATCGTTGAGCCGGTTTACTCGGAGATCCTGCCTTTGCTGTACATCCGTGATGGCGCTTGCCTGGTAGTAATCCCCAGCATCGAGGCCATTGAGCCCTTCATCCCCGACAGTTGGACAGCCAGCGATTGGTCCGGGGTGCAGGTCTGTTTGCAGTACATCGGCATGGGTGTGGTCAAGCTCTTCGGCTATGACGTCTACATGCTGCACTACCTGACGGCAGGCGCGGCGGTAGCAATTATTCGAAGGATTATGAAAGGATGAATTATTTTAATGCATGTCACTCTGAGGGAGCCGCTTTTGCGACCGAAGAGTCTCTCTCGATATGCTCCGCTTCACTACTAAGAAACTTATTAGTGTCATCGCGAGAAGCGTCTTTTGCGACGAAGCGATCTCCAGCATTGCGAGGGGATTGCCACACTCCGCTGCGCTGCGTTCGCAATGACAATCAATAGAGTTATCAACATAGGAAACCATTATGTACACAGTCTATATCAAACTCCCCGACATTTCGATCATCGTGCCGGTCTTGCAGGTGCTCATCGGCATGGTCTTCATCACTGGCGTGATCAAGCTGATCGAAGCCTACATTCCCTTCCTGGGCAACTGAGCATGAAGAAGATCGGCGGCAACGAGATCTTTGGATTATTGCGTGAGTATCGATTCTTATGGATCGAAGGACGGGTTGGCGGCGGCAAGACGTCTTTTGCGGTGGAACTGGCTGAGTTCTACGCCGAGAAGGGCTACCGCGTGGTGGCCAACATCCCCGTGGCCTTTGCTGAAGATGCTCGCGAAGTCAATCTCATGGATGACGGCATGGCGCATGTCTTCATGATCCTGGACGAAGGCGGCATGTGGCTGCCGTCCGATGCTGCGGCAAAACGCTTCCGGGCTTTCCTGGCCAAGCTGGACATCATGGTGGTGCTCTCGTCCACCGAGGAACCGCCCAGGTCGTTTAGAAGAGTACGCCTGGAGCCAGAGATCAACTTCCTGAAGGTCGGCCTGCCCATGGTCTTCTACCGCTGGGCACTCTCCAGAGGTCGTAAAGAAGACTCCGGCAAATTCCTGTGGATGAATCCCAAGTCGCCTTGGGGCAAGTATTCCAGGCAGTATCCGGCGATCAGCGCCAACGGCTTAGACACGCTGATGGACCGCTTGGTATCGCAGTTTGTGGCACATCATGGAGATGAAGAGGTAGTTCCTAATGACCCAACTAAACGAGACTGGTTCGCCGTTACGGAGCAAGACGCTGCTGAAGCGCTTATTGACGCCGCTGAGATTATGGCGGAAGCGGCAGACCGGATGGGTGCAGCGCAAGGCAAAGGCAGAAAAAAGAAAAGACGTCTTAAGATTTTCTAGGGTGCGCTCTCAGGCCTATGTCGATTGGGTCAAAGCTGGCAAGCCCAAGCCGTATCTCAACGAACCCCAGGTCGGAGTGGGCTTCTCCTTTTATGCACTCTTTCAGTTGGTGCTGCTGGTGGCCTTCATCGGCGGCTGGATTTACACCATGCTGATGCCCATGCTGCGCTCGGAGAAGGAAGCCGAAGCGATTGCATTGGAAAGAGAAGGAAGTCAAGCAGTTGATGGTATTGGTTCGCTCTTGCAGTTGGGTGAATACATCACCCCCACACCAAATACCGATGAGCTGGTTTTGACCCTGCAGGCCACCATGATGCCATCACCGACAGCAACCATTGAACCGATGGTTACACCGGAACCGACATTGGAACCGTCTCTGACACCAACCAGAGCCTTGGGCTTGCACGTTGGATACGGCATGCAAAACGTCAAGTGTGTCGATTGCGCGTCCTACGATGTCGTCGTGCGCCTGACCAACTACTGGCCTGATATCCCAGCGACTTTGGAAGAAATCGAGCGCGGCAAAGCCGCAAACAAGTTTGGCAATGAGCGCTTCATCACCACGGCCAACTGCTGGAAGTTTGACCTGCTTGAAAACCGTTGTGCTTCGGCCATGGAGAGTGAATTACCCTGGAGATCCTTCGTCGGCTGGGCGGCGGCCTGTCCCTTCGATTGGCCCGATGGCACGGTGGTACATGTCCCGGCATTGGGGCGTACTTTCTGGTGTCTGGACCGCGGCACGATGGTCTGCGCCGGTGGTGTCTGTGATGTCGATGTATTGGCGGAACGGCTGCCCCAGAACGGTGGTGTCTTCAATGCCGTCATTCAGGTGCCGGGATGGTAATTGGTTTTCAGCCAGGCGTTATTGGCTTGGGCCTGGCAGGTGGCAGCGATCAGCACGCAAGGGATGGGTGTGGTGCTGCCACTTCATAGGGCGTCTTAGAATGATTGATTGCGTGGGTGCTGTCCAGGGTGACAAGAACCTTGAAGGAAAGCGTTTACCTTGGGGCTGCTGGGAGATCCCCACGAGTGGAAGATCTGCAAAGCAGTCACCCTTTACAGCACAGGATACAGAAAAGCCTTGAGGGTGATGGGCAGGAACGCCCTTTTCCTGTCCATCTGCCCGCCCCGGCGAGGGGCGCTTATATGTTATTCAACGCTCAAGCCGACCGATCCGGCGGAAGCGCACCGCCCGCACATGCGGAGGACGGAGCGACCCGCACGGATCGAGGCGGCGGCGACCGGCAGATGTGCATCGTCCGCACCTACTACCCCCAATATATGCATCACTCACCGAGTTAGGCCGCAAATCACTCTTAAGATCACTCCCTGAGTGATAGACAAAGCAGGAAAAAATGATTGAATGTTACAGTGCCTAGTGCACAATTTTATTAACCAAAGTGCCCCTTGAGCAGCCACTCAAGGGGCATGCACAGAAAATACCGGGAAAGGAATTTACCATGCGGGATCATTATACCCCACCCTACGATTTAGATACGCATTATTCAGACCACCACGAATTGGAGCAGCATGAAGGTTTGCTCAACTCGCTATTCGATGGTGGCGTTTTGGATTCCATCCAACTTGAGCTCGAGCGGCGACGTATGGGCTTGTCTACGTTATATATTCGCAGAAAAGTCACTAGAAAAAACAGGATGGAAAAAAAATTGGAATTAGCTAGAGAGCTAATGCAAAGCGAAGATATACACCATAGAAAGGGGGTATTGAAGATTTATCAGGGCGGCTCACTGCTGGAATGCAAGCGCCCTAGATCGTGGACCACCATGGAAGGGAAAAAAATAAAGCCAAGGGGCAAGATCAAAGCCTTCTCAGAAGCATCCAGAAGAAGAATGCTCAGACTGATTGCAAAACTGGAACAGACCCGAAAACCGCTCTGGTTTGACCTGACCTATCCCGATGAATTTTACAACGAAAGAATGGACGGAAAGAGATTGAAAGAAAGCCATCTCAAGAAATTCTTCCAGAGATTGCAGTATGTCTATCCCGAAGTGGCCGTGATCTGGAAACTGGAATACAAGGCCAGGAAGTCAGGCAAGCATGTTGGGGTGATGTTCCCGCATTTCCATATGTTGGTCTGGGGGCTGCATGATGAAAATCTCTATGATCTGCGCCAACTGGTGGCCAGGATGTGGTGGGAAGTCTGCGGGCAGCTGTCTGATGCTCACCTGGAAGCGGGCACCAGTGTATCCAGGATCAAGAGCTACCGGGGGGTCTTCTTTTACGCTGCGAAATATATGAGTAAGGAAGTTGAAGAAGAAGTCTCCGAGGTTGGCCGCTGGTGGGGTGTGAAGGGTAGAGAGAACCTACCCGAAGCGTATTGTCATGTGATCGACAACCTGGAAGATGAGCAGTACAAGGCCATCATCGACTGGATGGCAGAATACGCGGGCTTTCCAGAGAGTGAGCATTGGCAGGGGCTGTCAATTTTTTGCGATACGGATCTGTTTATGGAATTCCAGCTGGAGAAGCTGCTCGAATTCAAAGAAGAGCCGCCAAGGAAATTGAGAGGCTATCGTATTTATGTTGCTCAAAGTCGAAGATGTGAAGTCAATATCGCTACAGGCCAAGAGATCAATTCTTACGAAATGACACCCTTCGAGCTCAAGCAAGAGATCGAAATGTGGAATGCTGAAACTGAAAGGGAGAAAGGCGTCAACGAAGAGGAGAAGATGCTATGGATGGTGTCTTAGCTCCCGCCGAAACCGTCAGGATCAATTATGTCACCTACGAATTAGAGATCCTGAATCGTGATTACAG
>JADHTJ010000191.1 GCA_016785015.1 Anaerolineales bacterium | reverse complement strand
TCCGCCTCCTTCTCAGGATTGCCGAATTAGACCCTATTTTCAGAACGATCTATTGATGGTCCGGTTGTTAATGTGCGGAACGATCTGTTGATGGTTTACTTTATAAATCCGGAACGATGTCTTGATGTATCACAAGTAACCTTTAGTCAACTCTCATAGCCCAAATCATTCGAAAAGTCGGGCATTTTTGTGTCTCTCGAGGATAGTTGCAGATTCTTGACTTTAACCTGCATATTTCCTATACTCATGTGGAACCAGAGTACTAGAGGAGAGGAAAATGTCAAAGAAGTTATTTCACATGGCTCACGCTATTTATCATGGAAAGTTACCCTCAATGGAGTTATGGGTGATGCTCCCAAGTGGATTAATCTTCGGAAAGCTTCTAAATCGCGAAGCAATGGCCAAGGAAATCAAAAAGCATGTTGATCCGAAAAGTGAGATAGCCCCAATAGAGCAAGCTGTAAAATCGATATCATATCGCTTTACGTATAAAGACATGGATGATGCTGATCCTGATGCTGCGGAAGAAGAGATAATCACATTATTTCACGCATGTTTGTACGGGCAAGATTGTATAGTTGATGCTCCCCTAGTTCACGTTTGTGCTAATAAAATCATTGCATGGGGTCCTGGTCCTCGACCAAGTCTCCCATAAAAATCAGAAAACTCGTAAGAATTGCATTTGCATCTGGTCTGATATCAATTCGTTTCGGGGCATCGGATTTCAGTTTTGGTCGCAGTAAATGACGGTATATATACCAGAACGAAACGGTAGTTAATACCAAATTGAACAAACTAAAGCTTATAGCTGCTCCAGCGAAAAACATAGTAATATCCATAGATTCACTCCAAGCAAAGAATTATTAGAATATTTGTTCTGGACAGTATAACATAAAACCCGTTATCCAGTTACGACAGGAACCCCCATTCTGGGAACCAACCCCGGCGATTACCATTGAACCAATTGATTCGCTTCAATAGTAATTTATTCATTTCTGGGATATAAGTAACGGAATTCCTCTGGTATAAATGGGTTTGTTCCATCTCACCATTAGCAAGGATTCTTTATGGAAACCATTTATTCAAAAATCGCCGGTGTGACTCGCCAAAATATTGACGGCAGTGACCGTCAAGAAATCATCGATACATTGGCTTTCAATGGCCAGCAATTGATCTTACTGCGTGAACCCAACCAGTACAGCTATAACAATATCGGTGTGTATGTGGCGTATCAAATTGGATATGTAAATCCCGAGCTCGCTGATGAGTTGGCTCCCCTAATCGATGACGGTGTGCCCGTCGAAGCGCAGATCACTGATATCACCGGCGGCACGGAAGATAAGCCCACCCAAGGGGTCAATGTGGCATTCACAATTTTTGAATAGATTTACTCACACCTTCCCAGAGGTTTATAACCTCCGGGAGGGTTGATGATGGAGAGCTATCCTATGTCCCCGATTACCGTCCGCGTCGCCGTTGTCCAGGCGGCACCTATTCTATTTGATCGAAAGGCTACGCTAGAAAAATCTATCGAATTGATAAAGAAAATTGCGACTAATGACGCTCAATTGGTGCTTTTCCCCGAGGCTTTCATCCCAGCTTATCCGCGTGGCCTGAGCTTCGGCACGGTGGTGGGCCATCGCAACCCCAAGGGACGTGATCTTTGGCAATTATATTGGGAGAACTGCGTCGATGTGCCTGGGCCTGAAACGCAGCGTTTGGGAGAAGCAGCCCGTGAGGCTGGAATCTATTTGGCTATGGGGGTGGTAGAGCGCGATTCTGAATTCAGCAAAGGCACGCTTTTCTGTACCACATTATATTTTGGCCCTGATGGATCACTGTTGGGAAAACATCGTAAACTCAAACCCACGGCTGCTGAACGGCTGATCTGGGGCGAGGGAGACGGCTCTACATTAACTGCCTTGGACACAGAGCTTGGAAAAATTGGTGGTTTGATCTGTTGGGAAAACTACATGCCCCTGGCACGCATGGCTATGTATGCCAAAGGTGTTGAAATCTATCTAGCCCCTACGGCGGACAGCCGCGATATCTGGCAGGCCACAATGCGGCATATCGCCTTTGAGGGGCGCTGCTTTGTGTTGGGCTGCAATCAGTTTGTCACGAAGGATATGTATCCTCCTGATTTACCTGGCATCGAAGAATTAGCCGATCAACCCGAAATCATGTGCTGTGGCGGCAGCGTAATCATTTCGCCATTGGGAGAGGTGATCGCTGGTCCGCTCTACGATGAAGAAGGCATCCTTTACACTGACCTGGATATGACCGAAGTGGCACGCAGCAAATTTGATTTTGACGTGGTGGGGCATTACAGCCGGCCGGATGTTTTCAAAATGATCATTAACGAGGAGCCGCGTTTTCCGGTTGAATGAATGGGATGCTTAGCCATCCCAAACCCCTCGCCACCGAACCATTACCCAAAAGATCACAAACCCAAGTCCAACACCTACTGCAATGAAAGCAATGGGCAAGCTGTAGAAATCAGACGCCAATCCAACAGCCGGGCCTAAGGCTGCCAACATGAAGCGGAAAAGTAGGGAGTCCACAGAGAGAATCGTGGCTCTGACTGAACCGGGAGTTTGCCGCAGGATGATACTCTCCATGAGAGGCATGGTTACAGCGCTGGCAAATCCCGTCAGGGCAAAGAGTACAATTCCAAATACTGAATTAAAAACACCTAATGCAATCACCCCCACGAAAAGCACTATTGGAGCCAAACGCAACCAGCCCCACTCGCCGATGCGCTGCAAAATTCGATCAGCACTCAATGCACCGCTGAATTGCGAAAGGCGCAAACCTAGGGCGATCACACCCAATGCGGCAATAGGCAGTCCGATGGCAATGGCATGCGGCTGCATGAATGTTACCTGGATGGCACTCCCTGCCAACGGCATAAGGCTGGCATAGAGTAGGGCGTAACGTAATCCTGGGCTCTGGCGGATAGCGCCAAAAGTGACCCGTACTATTCCCCAATAGTTCAAGTTTTCGCCCGTATCCGAATCGGGTTCGCGCGGCGGCTCTTTGAGCAGGATCACCAAAAAAGTGGCAATCAACATTGCACCAGCCGTGATGATAAAAGTCGCCACCAAACTGATCTCTCCAACAATTCCACCCAAAACACTGCTGACAGCTATCGACACCAACACCATAGCCTGCAATCGGCCGCGATATTTAGGGTACTCATTTTCTTTGCCCAGTTCCCGCAGCGTATCATAAAGCAGAGCCAATTCTGCACCCGAGATAAAGGTGATGCCGATTGCCCAAAGCGAGTTGGCCACTAATACGAGGGGATACACAGGAGCTAAGGCAAACAGCACAATCGAGCCAGTTGCGATTATCATGCCAATCAACTGTGACTGCTTGCGTCCCCATGTGTCAGCGACAGCGCCTGTAGGCACTTCGGTCAGCGCCATGGTGATCCAGAAGGCCGAATCGTTGAGCGTCACCTCAGTCATAGTCAGGCCGAATTTTCCCTGGATGTAGATCACCCATACCGGCAGGAAAAGCATGAAGTTATACAACATCTGGTAGGCGAAGAAGATAGGGATATTGGATTCGTAAGAGGGGGTTAAAAAGCGTCTGATGGTTGGCATAAAAAGAAACTCCGACTTGAGTATTATCTAGCCGGAGAAGGATTTTACTATACGGATTGAAGTATGTTTATTTGGCTGGTCGTTCCTATTGCGATTCTGCCGCGGGCTTGTCTAACTCATCGTGATCGGGGAGAATGTCATCAGCATTGCGAATGTTGGGAAGGAAAAACCCTATGATACCAACCAGGGCTACACCAACACCAACGAAGGTTATCAACACAGCCATCCCTGAGCCAGGACCGGTGCCGAAAATCGGGCCAAAAATGGCGGCCATCCCCGTTGAGTTTTGCATGGCTGGTTCCATCACAAAATCTGCCAATGTTCCACCAATGATCGGCGAAATGGGCTGTGTAAACCAGGCAATCAATCTGCGGGCTGAGAAGACGCGTCCTTGGAGATCTGGCGCTACCTTAGCTTGCCATAGAGCTTGATTCGAAGTATTGACCAGAGGAATCATTAAGGAGAATAAAACGCTAAAAGTGATCCACAGCGGTAAGCCTGTGACCGCCCCAAAAGCAGCGAAAGATATTCCGCTTATCATCCAGCCTATCAATACACCGTTTACGCGACGTTTGAATCCACCCCAGGCACTCATGATGATTCCACCAGCGATGCCCCCAACAGCCCCAGCAGTCTGTATTGACCCAAAAATCAGACTGTTTTGGTCAGTACGCGCCAGGATCATGGGTGCAAACACTGTAAAACCAATTGTCGCAAACAAATTACCAAAGAAGAAAACCATCTGCAGGCCGAGTAAGCTGGGGCGTTCGAAAATATATTTGAAACCGTACAGGCCTTCCTGCCAAAGATTGCCTTCCGCTTTTTCCCCTTCGGCTGTCTTATCCGGTTGGGGCACAAACACAATCAACAGGGCACAGATGGCCAAGAAAAATGTGGCCAAATCGATCAGCATGATCAGGGCAAAGCTATCGATAGGTCCTTGAATGGTCAGCGCTAGAATTGCGCCAGCAAGCATAGGAGCCAATACGCCTGGACCCGCTTCAACTAGAGACATCATGCCGTTGGCACGGCCATATTGCTCTTTAGGCACCATGGTGCTAATTGCAGCAGAATATGCCGGCCATTGGAAGGTGTTGCCCAAACCATTGATCACCGCGGCAACATAGAGATGCCAGAATTCCAACATTCCTGTGGTGTACAGAATTAGGATACCTGTCGTGGCCAAAACAGCCCCAAGGTCGCTGAGCATCATCATCAATTTGCGGTTGTAACGATCCACCATGGCGCCGGCAATGGGGGAGAGCAGCAAGAAAGGCGTGATGAAAGCCACTTGCATCAGCCCCATGGCTGTGGCGCTTTCGGTCTGTTTGTACATCCACAGGGTCATGCCGAAATTGGTCATCATCGAAGCCAGCACAGAGATGATCTGCCCTAGCCAGACAATGGTAAAACCAGACATACCACGCAACAGTTTTGTTTTTTTCAGATCGCTAAATTGCATTATTATCACTCCAAGATGTCGGGGGGCATTCTAATCTGTAGAAACAGGAACCTCTTTGAATTCTAGTTCTGAATCTCTTTCTTCGAATTTCTCTGCCTGGTCGGCATCATCAATCTCGTCCGCGAGATGATCAGGTAACTCTTCTTCAACTAATCGTAAGCGCGGGTACAAATAGGCGGCAAATGACATCACGAAGACAAAAATACCCATTAAGATGAGTAACAATCCCGTACCGCGGCTTGGTCCAACGCCGATGATTCTACCGACTGTAGGTGCCAATCGCCCACCTTCATCCATTAGAGGCTGAAATACCTGATCGACCAGCGGCCCAGCCAGGACGAGGGAGAAAGGTTGTGTGAATTGAGCAATCATGCGGCGCACAGAAAAAACTCGACCCTGAACATCAGGGGCTGTTTTACTCTGCCAGAGAGCTTGGCTGGAACCATTTAGCACAGGCATGAAAAGCATCATGATGAAACCGCTGGCACCAATGAGCACAATGGATGGTCGAAAGCCCATAAAAATGGTCGAGAGGCCCATAAGTGCGCCTGGGATCAAAATACCTAATATGCGTCGTTTTGGGCCACCCCAAGCACTCATGATCAAAGTTCCGAACAACATTCCCAAGCCAACTATCGAGAATACCAAACCCATAGTATCTGGTTCGGCCAAATCCAACATCATTGGTACCAAGAGGGGGCCGAAAAATCCTGAAGCGAAGTTAATCGCTGCGAAGTATAGTAGAAGAGACAGCAGACCGCGCCGAGCAGTGATGTACTTCCAGCCAAAGGCGGCTTCTTGTATGAGAGAGCCTTTGCCTTCTTTCCCTTCTTCGGTCACTTCAGGTTTAGGCACCTGTACAAACAAAAGTGTGAAAACCGCAAATCCAAAGGTAATAAAATCGATTAGGATGATGCTATTCAGTCCGGCAGATACGAATAATGCCCCAGCCACAACTGGTGAGATCAATTGTGAAACCGCCTCCCCGATTTGTACCATACCGCTAGCGCGCCCGAGATTTTTCTTGGGAACAAGCAAGGTTGTTGCAGCAGAATAAGCTGGCCATTGGAAGGTGCTGAAAGCTGCGATGAAGGCGGTCGCAACGTATATATGCCAAATATCCAGATTTCCGCTGGAGTACAATAGCCAAATCACAAGCGTGCTCAACCCCGCGCCCGTGTCGCTGATGATCATTGCCCAGCGCCGATCCCATCGATCAACTAAGGCACCAGCAAAGGGCGAAACGAGCAGAGTAGGCAGCGTGTAGGCCAAAATATTCATGGCGAAAAGCGTTGTTGAGCCTGTTTTTTCGTAAATCCATACCCCCATGGCGAAGCCTGTCAGCCCGGACCCTATGGTTGAGATTAATTGTCCAAACCAGATTACTGAAAAGATGCGCATACCGCCTGGTGCGGCCTTTTGTTTTTGCATGATCATTACCCTTACCGTTGATAAGTGGTCTCTGGAAAGTTCTTTAATAACCTGTCATTCTGAACCCCGCAGGGGTGAAGAATCTCTGCCCGAAATAAGGCGCACAGGTTAATCCCCTGTGCGCTCATTCCATGGAGGAGTACTAATAGTTTGATTTATGAGTTCAATTTTTCCAGTGCATCATCAACGGAGAGTTCCCCCCGCTCGATTTCTTCAAGAACATCCATTCGCGCTGCTTTTCGCGGATGGCGAACCCCGACCGGGCTGGCAACGTGAATTGTTTGGGGTTTATCATCTTCCGATGTCAGAATTTTCAGAGAACCTGAAACACTCTTGTATACAACTTCGGGGCCGCCGCCTTGGATTTCTGCCAGGCCGCGCGGTCCGTAGCGTCGGTCTTTGGTGATCGGCAAAGATGTTTGCAACCGTCCGCTAACACTTTTTGTTCTGGCAACACAGCCGGTGTCTTCGGGAACAATCAAGGTCACATTACCAGAAACCCCCTTGAAGATATATGATCCATCCAATATGGGGGTTTGGACTATGATATTTCCACTGACCGTTGAAATTTCAATCTCAGGAATTTGTGACTCCATCACCCTAATTTTTCCGGAGACACTGCCCCCTTCTAAGCTGCCAGAAAGATTCTGCCCCTTAATTACACCGCTGACGCTCACCACTTTAACCAGCCCAGTAATATCTCCAAACTCAAGCGCACCGCTGACAGTGTTGAATTTGAACTTACCTTCTAAACCTTGGATGGCTGCCTTACTGCTGACACAATTCAGATCAACCGAACAGTTTTTGGGGACTGTGACCGTATATTCTACTTTGCAAGGTTTGAATAGTGATAGGAAACCATTATTCTTGTCGTGACGGGTTTCGACGACGACCACACCATCATCCCATTGGTGAATAGCTACCTCGGTGCGGTCTGCATTCCCTGAGTTCAGATGTTTCACTGCGGTGACTGAGATGGCATCT
>JADHTJ010000190.1 GCA_016785015.1 Anaerolineales bacterium | reverse complement strand
ACTTCGACAGGCTCGGGACAAGTACTTCGACAGGCTCAGGACAAGTCTGAGGGAGCGGTGTACCCGACCGAAGAGTCTCTGCCGCGATGCTTCACTGCGCTCAGCATGACAATCATTAGTTTATCGACACAAGTAAAGGCCACTAGGTAGCCAGATCAGATCCTTCACTTCGTTCAGGATGACAATTTAAGGAAAAATTCTGGCACATGACGCAACGATAACTTTCAACCTTTTTGCACCAGTGCAAAGCCAACCGCGTTCGGGCCTAAATGAGCACCAAGCACAGGTGTTACATTAACTGAGAGCGGATTAGGCAGATCTGGAAAGTGCGCTATTACTCGTTTCCACAAATTCTCAGCAGCCTCGGGGGCGTTGGTGTGAACTAAGGCTAACGACTCAAACGGCTGTACGTTTTTGATCAGATGCAAGAGATGTTTTAGCGCTCTTTCGCGCGTACGCACACGATCTGAAGTGGGTTCTCCCTGGTTCATTTTTAGAATCGGCTTGAGTTGCAGCACACCGCCTATGCCGGCGACTACGCCATTCATACGCCCACTGCGACGCAGATACTCCAGTGTATCTAGCGCAGCAAAGACAAAAATCCTGGGATTTAGGGATTCAATCTTTGATAGAATTTCTTTGAGATGCAAACCTTCAGCGATTGACCTGGCAGCCTCGAGAACTAGAAAACCAGTGCCCAAACTGATCTGCATCGAATCGAGCACTGTTACGGGGATCGATTTAAATTGCTCGGCTGCCTTGCGCGCGACGTTGATGGTAGCACTGAGTCTTTCGGAAATATGGATGGAAAGAATTTCTTTTGCGCCTTCGGATGCCAGTTTTCGATAAACTTCTAGAAATGTATCGATGCTTGGGGTTGCAGTTGTAGGTGGGGGGTCGAACTCAGGAAGTCGGGTATAAAATTCTTGACGGGTAATTTCGACACCGTCTAAATAGCCTTGTTCGCCAATGTTGATATACAATGGCAACACAGTAATATTATTCTCTGCGATCAATTTGGGGGGCAAATCGCATGTGCTGTCTGTAACGATTCTGATACTCATAATCTGTTTCACTCCTAAATATAGCTAATAAATGGGAAACCAGTATTAATGAGATTACCACTGAAATTATCATATGTCAATACATTATAGTCAAAACATTTACAAAATATTGACAAAACAATTGTGACATGCTATCATTTGTACGTCGAAAATACTAAAGAGAGAAGATATGAGTGAATTCAACGATACCCCATCATTTAACTTAGGCGTTGTTATCCAAGAAACTGGGATCAATGCCGACACTCTGAGAGCCTGGGAGCGGCGATATGGGTTGCCGCAGCCAGCCCGAACTGAGGGCAGGCACCGTCTTTACTCTCAACGCGATATCGATACCATCAAGTGGTTGAGCACGCGACAAGCGGAGGGCATGAGCATCAGCAAGGCGGTCAACCTATGGCGAACATTGGAATCTGAAGGCAATGATCCCTTACTGGAAATGCCTTCGCCGCTGTCAGTTCCCAGTACACCGCCACCGGCCGAGGTGTCTTTAGGCGCAAAGATCGAAGAGCTGCGCGAAGATTGGATTCAAGCGTGTCTGGATTTCAATGAAACCACTGCGGAATACATTGCGTCTCACGCTTTTGCATTATTCCCTGCTGAAACCGTGCTATTTGAGATCCTTTTTGCGGGATTAGCAACCGTTGGTGAGGCCTGGTATCAGCGGCGGGCCACTGTACAGCAAGAGCATTTTGCCGCTGCCCTGGTAACTCGGCGCTTGAATGCCCTCATCGCCACGGCACCGCCTCCGATACATCGTCAAAGTATTATCGTAGGTTGTCCACCTAAAGAAGATCATACCCTTTCGGCTTTGTTGATTACGTACTTACTGCGCAGCCGTGGCTGGCATGTTGTTTATTTAGGTGCCAACGTGCCCCTGCAAAATTTCCAAGAAACCGTCGACAAAGTCAAACCTGCATTGGTCGTCCTTGTTGCTCAAATGTTACCGGCAGCATCGAACCTGAAAGATGTCGCCACCGAATTGGCTGAGGCAGGCATCCCAATTGCCTTTGGCGGCATGATCTTTAGCCAATCCGAGAAATTAGCAAAACAAATCCCAGGATTCTATTTAGGGAACGATCTGCACAATGTACTTCCGGTGTTGGAGCACCTTCTGACCACCGCTCCCTCACTAACAACTGCTGGAATAGATGATAGTCAATCAGATTCCCTGCAGCACTATGTCGAAATGCGCGCTGTAATTGAAGAAAGGTTAGTCGCTAGATTAGGAGCACATATGCCATACGAGTACTTGCAGATCGCCAATCAGCACGTTGCCCAAGACATAATGGCGGCATTGAACTTTGGCGATATGGGTTATTTGGGAAGTGAGTTGAATTGGATTTCAGGTCTTTTGGAAAACGCTCAGGTTTCGGATGAAATGCTGAGAAATTATTTGGGAGCCTATTATCAAGCTGCCGACGAATTACTTAATGAGCGTGGTGCGCAAGTTGTTGATTGGTTGGCAAGAGTTAGTTGATTGCTAAAAAAGAATCTCCCTGGAAATGGGGCCTGAAGGCGAAGCACCCAGCCCCTATTTCCAGGAATAAATCTAAATGTGCAAAAAGGAAGAAACAGAATGAACGTATTAATTACAGGTGGAACCGGCTTTATCGGTCGGGCGTTAGTTGAAGAATTGCTTGGGAACGGGCATCAGCCCATAGTGCTCAGTCGCAACCCCGAGGCACATAAAGATCTTCCTGCTGGGGTACAGGCTCATGCCTGGGATGCAAAAACACCGCAAGGTTGGGGTCATCTCATAGAAGAAATCGATGCTGTTGTCAACTTGGCCGGAGAGAGTCTTTCAGGGACAAGTTTCTTTCCCTCACGCTGGACGCCAGAGCGAAAGGTGAGCATTCTCGAAAGTCGGCTCAATGCCGGCGCTGCGCTCAATAAAGCAATTGAAGCTGCGCAGCGGAAGCCCAGTGTGTTGGTGCAGTCCTCGGCAATTGGATTCTACGGCGCGTTGGCTGATCAAGCGGTGATTGAAGCCGATGACCCTGGAAAGGGTTTCCTTGCCGAAACGGTTAGCAAGTGGGAGAAGGTTACTGAGCCAGTGGAAAAACTGGGTGTTCGGCGCGCGGTCATACGAACAGGTATCGCACTCAGTCCCGATGATGGCGCTCTTATGCGCATATTGCTGCCCTACAAGTTGTTTGTCGGCGGCCCTTTTGGTTCAGGAAAGCAATGGTATTCCTGGATCCATATTTCGGATGTCGTCAGGGCAATTCGTTTTATCATCGAAACTGAAACTGCCGCTGGCGTATTCAATCTGACTGCGCCCAATCCACTGCCGAATAAGGATTTTGGGGCCTCGTTAGGTAAAGTAATGCGCCGGCCATCGTTGATACCGCTGCCCGGATTTGTTATGAGCCTGCTGTTTGGGGAAGTTGCCACAGTGGTGTTGGATGGGCAACGTGTTCTGCCTGATCGTTTAATTGACTTTGGATTTGAATTCCGTTTTCCAACTGCGCAGGCAGCTTTTAGGGATTTGTTAGCATGAAGCGCACATACAAGCATCGCTTTAGCGTGGCTGCTCCGACAGAGGCTGTGGCTAACTTCCACAGTGATACGCGTGCCCTGCGCTTACTGACCCCAATGCCAGTCCAGTTCAATGTGGTTGAACCTCTCGCTGAAGGCTCACGCGCAGATTTTACTCTTTGGGCTGGGCCCATACCCATCCGATGGGTGGCGTTGCATACCAATGTCAGCCAACTGCATGGTTTTGAAGATTCGCAAGAACGCGGCCCCTTTGAATTCTGGCATCATAAACATAGTTTTATGGCAATTGATGACCAATTTACTGAAGTGATTGATGAGATCGAGTCACAATTTGGCAATGGCTTAGTCAATGGGCTGATCAGCCGATTGATGTGGTGGAGCTTGCCCCTCTTATTTTCTTTTCGGAGTTGGCGTACGAAATTAGAATTGAAAAAATAAAAAAACTGTAGTGGTCAGAAGGATGGCGCACACCGTGCTGTGTCATTCTGAAGAGCGCAGGAAGCGAAGCGGCTGAAGCGACAAAGCCTGCCCCGAGCCTGTCGAAGGGAATCTCAGATACTGTGCGAGAATTCGTGCCTGCGTGGGTCAAATGTAACGAACGCCGCAGGGATTCTTCGCTGCGCTCAGAATGACAATAGGGAGTTTTTATTTTTTGGCTTGTGCTCTCATGGCGTTCATTATCTTGACAAATACGGGGACTAACTGGGGGTCGAAATGTTTGCCGGTATCTTGAGCGATGATCTCTATAACCTCTTGGTGAGACTTGGCTTCGTGATAAGGCCGAGCAGTTGTCAAAGCATCATAGACATCGGCCAAGGCTAAGATTCTGCCTTGAATGGGAATATCCTTGCCTTTGAGGCCTTTAGGGTAGCCTGTGCCGTCCCATTTCTCATGATGATACAAGACATAGGGCAGGGTACCTCGCAGGTGGGGAATTTCTTGAAGCATTTTTGCGCCCGCTAAGGTATGCTTTTTCATCAGCTCCCATTCTTGATCAGTCAGCGGTTCGGGTTTATTGAGAACGCTTCCAGGGATGACGATTTTGCCCACATCATGAAGCCGGGCACCAAATTCGAGCATGCGGATGTGCTGTGAAGACCACTTCAGAGCTTTGGCCATCCAAAGGGAATAGGTTGTTACTCTGTCTACATGGCCGCGAGTATATTTATCTCGCCCTTCAATCGCGTTTGCCAAAACCTTTACCGTATCTAAATAAGCCTGACCAACTTGTGCAACCTCGACGGCAGTCGAGCGATACAAGCGCGCATTAATAATATTCACCAAATCTTCGGGTTCGATAGGTTTGGTGAGATAATCTTCGACGCCTAATTCGCGTCCGCGCTGGATATCTTCAGAGGTTCCATGAGATGTAAGAAAAACAAAGGGGATGGCAACCCATCTTGGATTCTTGCGCACTGCCTTGAAAAATTCAAGCCCATCCATTTGGGGCATATTAATGTCCGAAAGGATTAAATCTGGCTGGGCTTGTTTTAACTGCTCTAATCCATCCAGTCCATTCCTCCCTTGTCTGGTGGCATAACCTTCAGCCTGAAGTGCTTTTGTAATGATCATACGAATCTGAGTGCTATCCTCAACAATTAGGATCAGCTTTTCTTGCATCGGGATATTTGTCGAGTCAATCATGGCCAGATTTTATGGGGTACCTCGCATTTGCATGACCCTGTGAAAGACTAGAATAAGATCTGGGTCGAAATGCTTTCCCGCATTTATCTCAAGGTATTTTAACACTTCTTCGTGCGGGCGAGCAGGGTGGTAGGGTCTTTCACTCGTCAGGGCATCGTATACGTCGGCGATTGCCAATAGCCTGGCCTCGATAGGTATTTCACGTTGCTTCAATCCTTCAGGGTATCCTGTGCCATCCCAGCGTTCATGATGGTAAAGAATATAAGGCCGCACCGACTGCAAATGGCTTATGCCGCTTAACATTTTTTCTCCCGCTTCAGGATGCTGCCGCATCAACTCCCATTCTTCATCGTTAAGTTTGCCAGTTTTGTTGAGAATATGATCGGGAATGATGATCTTGCCGATGTCATGAAGCCTGGCGCCGAATTCGAGGGTACGGATTTGGTCCTCTGGCCAACCTAACTCTTGGGCCATCCAGAGGCAAATATTCGTGACGCGATCAACATGACCACGCGTGTACTGGTCGCGACCCTCGATAGCGTTCGCCATGACAGCCACCGTTTCTAGGTAAGCCTGATCGATGTGGGCCACTTCCACCTCGGCTGATCTGAGCAAACGAGCGTTGATCGTATTGACCAAATCCTGATGCATAATGGGTTTCGTGAGATGATCTTCTGCCCCTAGTTCGCGCGTCAGTCGTAATATGGTCGCTGAATTATCTGCGGTCAGAAATATGACAGGAATTGCTGCCCATTGGGCGTGTTTTCGTAAATCTTTAAACAGCGCAATCCCATCTTTGCGAGGCATTTTGATATCTGTAAGGATCAGATCAGGAGAAAAATTTTCTAATACCCTGAGTGCCTCTTCTCCATCGCCAGCCTGAACGACAAAGAAATTATCAATTTGAAGATGATCTGCAATTGACTTGCGAATAATCGCTTCATCTTCGACAACAAGAATTTTCTTACTTGGTAAGGGGATGGTTGGTTTTGGTATCATTGAGTTGTGACAGATTATTGTAAGGAATTATCCAATCACAAGTGTAACAGAATTTTCCTTGCCCGGAGTTAAATTCTATGAGGTTCTATGGGAATTGCCGTGAGAGACCTCACATTTTGGGGTAGGGGGCGCGCTCCGCACGCCCCCTACCCCAAAATGTGGCCCCTTACCATGGCGAATCCTGGAGTCCCACTATGAGGAATCAGAAATTAATTTTCATACATGGGTTAGAAGGTAGCAGCCAGGGCAACAAAGCAAAATTGCTGCGAAAAATATTTCCAGAAATTCTGATCCCTGATTTCTATGGGCCTTTAGCACAACGTATGGAGTTGTTGACCGCAATTTTGCATGAAAGCGAATCCTGGAAAATTATTGGTTCTAGTTTTGGCGGTTTAATGGGCGCGCTTTTTGCTCACCAGTTTCCTCAACGGGTTGATAAACTGATTTTGTTGGCACCAGCATTGGTGTGGCCAGAATTCGCTCAACTGCATAAAGCCTCAATACCTGTGCCGACTGTTATTTTTCATGGTACGCACGACGCGGTTATCCCGGTTAATCTTGTCCGTAAACTCGCTGAGCGTGTTTTTGTAATTCTAGATTTTCATACTGTGAAAGACGACCACGGATTGCATGAAACCGCCCAAAACATCGATTGGCAGGCAATAATCTATGTGTAGTTGAGGTTTCAGTGATTTCCCTCTTGAGTGTCCCCGTCTTGAAAAAGGCTGAGTTAAACCGCGTAGACGTCAAGTACGCTGAGAAAAAGACAAGATAAAAATAAACTTTGCGCCCTTTGCAGCTAGCAGGACGGCACTTAAAAGTGGGCACAAAAATTTGCAATAAAGTTGTCATTCTGAGGAGCGCAGTGACGAAGAATCTTGCTCTTTGTGTGACAAATTTAGCGATTCTTCGCTCCATTTGTCGCTCAGAATGTCGTATTGATAAACTCCACGGTTAACTACCGTGATACCTTGCCGCTTTGCGGTGAAATTTGGTTCTGGTTTTCGGCCAACAACACTCTATGGGTGACTACCGAAAGAAGGGGCGCATTGTTGCTGATATTTCCACATCCCTTGTGCCAATTCCTACCCCTGATTATACTTTGTTCAGGTATACCCTATGGACATCGACGACCTGCTAAAACAGCTTCCCGATATATATTCGCCAGTAGATTACGAGCTTATCAAGCGCGCCTATCGTGTGGCTTCCAAAGCGCACAGCCGGCAAAAACGCGCCTCTGGCGAGAAGTACGTGACTCATTGTGTCGCCGTTGCAAAAATCCTCGCTGATATGCATGT
>JADHTJ010000189.1 GCA_016785015.1 Anaerolineales bacterium | reverse complement strand
GAACACGTCATCAATCAATTTGTCCATCTCATCGAGAATGCGACGGTATTCAGCAAGGCACTCATCGCGACCTTCGTCTGTGTTGGGGTACAAGAAGCGCTGATCTTCACCTAGAGCAGCCAACTGCCTGGTTGGATTTGCAGCGTCATGCCCTAAGCTCTCAAGAATAGCAGACATTTCCCCTTCGAGACGAGCAACTTCCTTCACACCAATTTCATGTACCTGCTCTGGGGTTAGATCTGTAGAAGTTGAGGTTCGCAAACACTGCGCATAATATGCATCGCCATCGGGCAGAGCCCAAACCCCATGGTCAGTAGTCACCTTCGGTTCCAGGGCGGTGAAGTAATCGATTAATTTTTGGTAGGCAGGATAAACCGTCTCATGGATCTCTTTTTCAACAGCCACCAATAGCTTACCCTGTTCAATTGAACTGATCTTGGCTTCCCCCGTCTTCTCTTTAAAAACAGTATAGATTGGATTTTCCTTGGCTGGTTGATCAACAAAGCCCTTCATCTCATCCAGCACATGTCGAACTGTAAAACTCGGGGGGAAGCACTTTTTCTCTTCGCGAATCTTCAAACCTTCTACCGCCTGATCGATTTTTATACCGAACTTCTTCAAGCGCTTGACGTATGTTCGCGCCCCGCGCTTATTCTTCAAGGGGTGCAAGGTCATCATCAAGTTGGGCAACTCAGACTGGATGCCAAACATCTGGTTTACAGGATAAGTATTGTGCCGGAATTTCTCCATCCCCAGCTGATCATCAACAAACCAATCCAAAATGTCCGTGGAAAGAGATTGTAATTTGCTCATCCGTTCACGTTTGTAGCTGCGCAATATCTTCAGAACGCGTTTCATCTTGGCAATCTGCTCAAGCTCGTGTGCGTCCGAGACATCGTTAAGCTTCGTATTATGTCTGTAAATGCCCAATCGCTCCAGCATTCCAACCATGGTCAGAATCTCTGGGCTATCGAATAAGATCTCCAGAAACACCCGCGTGAAAAAATGGTTAATGCTCCACGGCTTCCCCCAAATCAGGCTAACCAGCCACCAAAGGAAAATAACTACAACGATGGCGATGAGTACATACACTAAGGTTGGCATTGAACTCTCCTTTTAATTTAGTGCGACGCACTTCTGTTAGCATTTTCCGCGAAATTTTCACAGAAAAGTGCGTTGCACCTTTTTTAGCTTTGAGATGTGTATTTTACAATATACTGCTTCAAAATGGTTTACGTTCAACATTCTGCTTGACCACTCAAATTTCGTCAACTACAATGCAGCCAATGTCCAACATCCAACCCTTCGACCCTGCTCAGGGCAGGCTTCAATATTCGAATCTTCAGTTTCTCAAACTAGGCGGTTCGCTAATCACAGATAAATATACCCCTCATTCGCCGCGAATAGATGTGATTGCTCGGTTAGCACAAGAGATTAAAACTGCCCTAAATGAAAATGATAATCTGAGATTAGTGCTGGGACATGGATCAGGTTCTTTTGGACATGTGCCTGCCAAGAAATACGGCACCCGGCAGGGCGTGGACTCAACCGAGGGTTGGCGCGGCTTTGCCGAGGTCTGGTATGAGGCTTCGAGCCTGAATCGCATCGTTATTGACGCCTTTCAAGAGGTTGGGCTACCTGTGGTAGCCTTTCCCCCCTCGGGAGCAGTCACAACGTCAAGGGGTCAGGTGACCAACTGGAACGTAGATCCGATACGCCATGCCCTGGATGCAGGCATACTCCCCGTAGTTTATGGCGATGTGGTTTTCGATGAAATCCTGGGGGGCACGATCCTTTCCACTGAAGATTTATTCATGCATTTGGCTCAAGAATTGAAACCGCGGCGCATCTCCTTAGCCGGGATCGATGAGGGGGTTTGGGCTGATTATCCGCAATGCACGCAATTGATCCCCGAGATCACACCGGGAAATTGGGATCAGATAGCAGCAAGCATAGGCAACTCAGCCGCCACAGATGTCACCGGGGGAATGGCTAGTAAAGTCAAGCAAATGTTAGATTTGGTCGAAGGGGTGTCAGATCTCGAGGTGCTGATCTTTTCGGGGGACCAGCCCAAAAATGTGTTCGTAGGACTCAATGGGGAAATTGTTGGAACGCAGATGCATAAAAAAACAAATGTCTAGAGACCTATTGCCGGTGCGAATCTAGGATATCATCACTTTGTCCTGCTCAGGATAAATCTTGTAAGTTCTTCCAATGCCTGGCGTTCCAAAATATCTGGGAATACTGCTAATGTTTCCAAGCCACTTTGCACAAACCGCTCTGCTTCATGCATCGATTGATTGACGGCATCACTGGCATTGATCGCGGCAATCAGCCGATTGAGACTCTCTTCGTCATGACCGTTGCGATTGATAACAGAACGGAGATCGGGGTCTTCAGGGTGGGTTTCGAGGTAATGCAACGTTGGCAGCGTGAACACCCCTTGGCGCAGGTCATTGCCAACGGGCTTACCGATATCAGCTGGTGAACCCGTGAAGTCAAGCACATCATCAACGATTTGGAAAGCCATGCCAATTTCCCGCCCAAATTGCCGCGCCGTGCTAATTGCTTCCACATCTGCTTTGCTCAGAATTGCAGCAGCTCCTGTGGCTAATTCAAACATTGAGGCAGTTTTTGCATATATCCATTGGAAATACATTTCTCTGTCATTACCAGGTTTATTATCAAATAGATTTGTAATCTCGCCATTGACCATTGTTGCCAAGGTTTCAGCAAATATCTCCATCACCCGAACAGATTTGGTTGCCGCGGCCAGGTTTGCAGCAATGGCAAATACCAGATCTCCGGCTAACACGCTGGCCACCGGGGGTAAGGTAGCGTTGATGGTTTTCTCCCCTCGCCTCAGAGTAGCATCATCCACTAAATCATCATGAATAAGCGTGGCGGTATGCAGCATCTCAATAGCAGCAGCCAAATCAAGCAAATGATCGAGGTCAGCACCGAGCATTTTCCCCATAAGCAACGTTACCGTGGGTCTGAGGCGCTTGCCACCCAGGCAAATTAATTGATCTAATATAGAAATCAATCCCGATGCACTACCGTTGAAGCGGGAGCGCATACGATCTTCGACATCCTGGAGGTGTTCTTGAACTGGATTTATGAATTCCATATCCCTTATTCTCTCTTCAATACTTCTAATTTTCTATCTCTATAAATCAATTTGGCGACAAAAAAGAACATATTCGCTATGCTCCAGATGTCAGATTCAAAATCTTGCGGATTGTATCCCGTTTTTTTGCAAGCTGCACCAGGGTTTCAGTGGGAAGCTTTTGAAACTGGTCATATATTTCTGTGGCAGTTTCAAAAAAATCAAGCATTTCGATCATCTTTTCGTGCATGACAGGATTACGGCCATTGCTGGATTCAAATTCGGAGACGGTTTCTCGCAGCATACTTAAAGCCGGGTCAAGCTCGCGGCGTTTACGCTCATCTAATACCGCCCGGAACATCTCCCAAACATCGCCGATGATCTCAAAATGATCCCGGCGATCTCCCAAGACGTGGACGATTTTGATCAATCCCCAGCTTTGCAGTTCGCGCAACCCGGTGCTGACTGTGGAACGTGCCACAGCCAAGGTCTCGCTGATCTCTTCGGCAGTCAGCGCTCTAGGGGAGATATACAATAGGGCATGGATCTGGGCCACTGTGCGGTTGATGCCCCAGCGGCTGCCCATCTCCCCCCAATGGACGATAAATTCAGTAATAGTCGGATTAAGATCAAGCATAGTTTCATTCATTTCAGTTATTTCGGATTATACCGAAATAACTGACGGATGTCAAAGTTTTCCCTGTACAACAATTGTCCAGTCAACCTGGATAGATCGAGAAATCCAAATCGGTCAAATATTCTTACACATCTGCAAACCTGGGTTACAATATCCCTTGTTCAAGGATGGCAAATAAAACAAAAAGGTGAGCTGTGACTGAAGTATCAACTCCCGCATTCGGAAGCCGCTTCGAGCTGCTCTATCAGCTTTCGCAAACATTCAATTCATCTCTCGACCTGGACGAAGTTCTCAACCGCGTCATGGACGAAGTCATTGAAGCCATTGGCGCCGAACGTGGTTTTGTTGCGCTTAAAGATGACGATGGGGCTCTTGAATTTCGTTCTGCACGCGGCATTGAACATACTTCAATTGAAGATCCCGAATCTCAAATATCCCACAGTGTAATTGAAGAGGTGCTGCAAAAAGAGGAGACCGTACTCACACACGATGCCCAAAGCGACGACCGTTTCAGCAATCGCTCCAGCGTACTCGATTTACAATTGCGTTCGATCCTTTGCGCTCCCTTATTGCTCAAGGACAAAATACTGGGTGTGATCTATGTTGATAACCGCATCTTTGCCGGCTTTTTCAGCAACGACGAGCTTGAATTGATGACTGCCATCGCCTCCAGCGCCGCGGTTGCCATCGATAACGCCCGTCTCTACGAGATTGCCGTTGAAAAGGGGCGCATGGAACGCGAACTGCAAATGGCCTACCGCGTGCAATCTAGCCTGATTACCGAGGATCTACCCAAAACTCCAGGGTGGGAGTTCGCGGCTTCCTGGCATCCGGCCAGAGAAGTATCGGGAGATTTCTACGATTTCATTCCCTATCAGGGAGATAAACTGTGCCTGGTGATCGCCGATGTAACCGACAAGGGTATGCCCGCGGCCCTTTTCATGGCCCTTACACGCAGCTTGGTGAGGGCCAGCCTTGACCGGGCTGATTCTCTCTCCGAAGGGATTGCACGGGCCAATTATTTGATCTGCTCCGATTCGAATATCAGTATGCCGGTGACCTTGTTCCTCTGCAGCATCGATGCCAATAAAGAAATCTCTTTTGTTAATGCCGGACACAATCCAACAATTCATTTCGATGTATCGGAAAGCGAACTGATCAAACTCACCCGCACCGGTATGTTCCTGGGCTTTGATGAAGAAGCTGTATACAATCAAGAAAAGATCAGCCTGGATTCAGGAGATTTTCTCGTCTTCTACACGGATGGCGTGCCTGATGCCATCAACGAAGACAAAGAAACCTTTGGTATGGAACGTTTCCTAAAAGTCATCGAAGAGAACCCCAACGCATCAGCATCAGAAATCCTAGCCGCCATCGAAAAGGCTGTTCAAGATTTCATTGGCGATACTGCTCCGTATGATGATCTAACACTGCTTATTGCCAAACGAGTATAAATGCCTCCCCAACCCCGCACCCGCATACCAAGACGCTACCGCTTATTGCTGGCCATAGCCAGACAGTTCCGCTCCGATATCGACGAGATGCAGATCGAGCGGCAAATTGTCGCCGTGGGAGATATTATCTCCTTCTTATACGCGCTGCCTTTAGCTGTTGTCGGTATCATCTGGCTGACCACCCAAACAGATTGGTCGCTATTCTTGGATCGCCCTTGGGAACTGCTGCTGTTAACGGGACTATTCTTTGTATTCAATTACTTGCGCTTCTTTTTGATTGTAGAACTGCGAGCCAACCGCTACGGCAGTACTGATGGATCGTTGGCGGGTATTGTCTTGTGGTCAGGTATGCTGCTTTATGGACCGACAGTTTTTTGGTTGGCTGTGATTGGTACCCTAATCGAGTTTATCACTGTCCGAGTAAATACCACATCGCCAACTGCGCACTGGAGCCAGGCGCGCAATGTGGCTTTGAACCTAGCCGGGAACACCATCGTTGCCCTAACCGCTTACACCTTATACCAATATTTCGGGGGGACCTTTCCCTTGAGCACGATGAGTCTGGAGATGCTTGGAATGGCATTTGGCCTTCTTTTAGCCAATTTCATCCTGTTGATCAACCTCTGGCTCCCCTACCTGGTATATGCAACCTGGTCCCAGCGAGTGCTTGCCGGAACAGAACAGCTTTACTCAGTGCTTTATTTCTTCTACATGGCCATCGGACTTCCTCACCTTGCCCATCCTTTTGCGATCCTAGCTGCCGGTCTCCATACCCAGAGTGGCATTCCAGCCTACCTCTTCTTTATCAGTGGCATGTTGATCGTGGCGTTTTTGTCAAGGCAGTTGAGTTGGTCGAGTGAAAATAGCCGCCAACAATCGCGCATGCTGCAAAACTTGGAGCGCTTAGGCCGAGCAATCATCGATGCACCTCCTCATACTGAGGATTTGCCCGAAATCCTTGCTGAACATCTTACACTCATGTTCCCAGCGGGACGGCATGTGATTTGGATCTTTCCCGAGGAAGAATTAGCCAAATATCCCCCTGATTGGAAGCCGAATTTAGAGGCGATTTGGCCTTGGTTGTTGGATCAAACTGAAGGCGTGACATTTCTGGCCCATGAGCCGCTGCCCTGGAATCATGGGGACAGCCAGCATAACCCCATGGTGATCGCAGCCATCAAAGATGGAGAAACAGGACAGACCTTTGGGGGGGTTTATTTAGAACTTTATGCCTTGGCTCAGCCTTGGGATCGTCGCGCCCTGCTAAATCTGCTACCAGCCATCCAATCTTTAGCCGCGCAAATTGCATCAGCCACCAATCAGGCGAAAGTATATTCTCAGACACTGGAGTATGAACGCTTACGCGAGGAACTGAAACTGGCTGGACAAATCCAAAACAGCTTATTGCCCAGCGTCTTTCCGGATATGACCGGATGGCAATTCGCAGTGACCATCTACCCGGCCGGTGAAACTTCAGGCGATTTCTTCGATATTATCAACATGGAGAACGGCAGAATCGGCCTGGTACTGGCTGATGTTCTCGACAAAGGCATAGGCCCAGCGCTGTTCATGACCCTCAGCCGCACCTTGCTGCGCACGTACGCCCTGGATTTTGAGTTCCAACCCGATATCGTATTATTTGCGACCAATGAACGAATTCTCAAAGACTCGAGCGCCAACCTCTTCGTGACCGTTTTCTACGGTGTATTGGATCCCCAAGAAGGCACGCTGATCTATGCCAACGCAGGGCACAATCCACCCATCTTGCTGCGATCCGGAGACGATGCCAGCATAGATTTACTTGAAAAAACAGGTCTTCCAATTGGGATCGAAGAGGAAACCGCCTGGGAGAACCGCAACATTCAAATCAACCCTGGAGATGTGCTAGTTCTCTATACCGATGGCATTCCCGAAGCTCAAAACGGCACTGGAGAGTTCTTCAGACGCCAGACGTTGGAGAAAGTCATCAACGATAATATTGGAAGATCAGCCGAAGGGTTGCAACAGGCTATCCTGGATGCCCTCTATGAATTTCTCGGCGATGTCCCCCCACAAGATGACATAACATTGATGGTGATAAAACGGGATAGGTTAGCCGAAGGCTAAATAGCAGAAAACTAAAACGAAAAATTCAAACTCTCCGTTTTCATTTACGTTTCTTCATGGTAAGTGTGTTACCTTCAGCATCAAACTTGAAGTCAATTTCATCCATAACTTTGCGCATCAAGAATAGACCAGCCCCCCTGGATTGAAGTTTTTCGAGTGGTACGTCAAAATCCGGTTCGGCAATCTCATCTGGTGAAAAGTGCTGTCCCCAATCTTTGATCACAATTAAGATTCCTTCTTCCGTTGGGTCACACGAGCAGACGATATCGCCGCGCCCTTCGCCCCCATAACCATGCTCAATGATATTCGTGCAGGCTTCATCAACAGCTAACTGCACAGAATAAACCTGGGCAGGAT
>JADHTJ010000188.1 GCA_016785015.1 Anaerolineales bacterium | reverse complement strand
GGGATGCAGTCACCGCTGCCAGCCAGGGAGCAGAGAGCCTGCCCGGCAATCTGCCAGCAGGGGTGGATTTCCTCAACAGCCTGGCGGTGGATGTCACGCAGGGCGGCGCGGCGGTCAGCATCCTGCCCAACGGAGAGGGCATCGAGGTCTCTTTCGACTTACCCGATGGTATCAACCCACAAGATGTGGTCATCCTCTACTGGCTGGATGTGCTCAATGGCGGCCAGGGAGGCTGGCAAACCCTCACCCTTGAGATCACCCCTGACGGACGCGTCTCCATCCAAACCTTCTTCGGCGGTACCTTCGTATTGGCGAATCAATAATCCCTGCAATTCTCCCCAAAATGATATAATGTCGCCCTCCTAACAGCCATCGCGCACTCATGGGAGATCATCCATCAACGCCATTTCGTCCTCTCCATTCTTCAATGTGCTGATGTTCGCAGTTTTTTGGGCATTACAAATCTTCATCAGCAAGCTTGGGTTTATCAGGGGGGCACAAGTAATCCCCTACCAAATATTCACAACCTTCATCGGGCTTGGTGTCATCTCCATTCTCATCGTTCCTGGTGCCCACATCGAGTTTGCGGCCTTATTCAAAAATAAACCGGGGGTTTTCTGGAAACTCTATGCCGCCAATGTGCTCCAATCGGGTGTGGGCAATATCTTGAGCCTCATCGGCATTGCCCTGACCGCGGCGATCAACGCCGGATTTCTTGTAAAAATCTCTACGGTGACCACGATCCTTTTTGCATGGATAATCCTTAAAGAAAAACTCTCTCCGCTTAAGATAATCACCATGATCGTTATGCTCATTGGCGCCTATCTGCTAACCACAAAAGGCCAGACACTGCTTCCAAGGATCGGCGATCTCTTCATCCTTGGCGCATGTGTTTGTTGGTCCTTAGGGACTGTATTCGTGGCCAAGATTTTGAAAGCCCAGGCCATTAGTCCTGATGTAATCACGATCCAAAAACCTTTTGCAGGTTTCCCCGTTTTCTTGGGATTGGCCGGGGTTGTTGTAGCTTTCCCAGATTTCTTTGCCAGTTTGAACAGCGCGCTATCGTGTTGTACCTTTGCCTCAGAATATATTCCCTACGCATTAGGGAGCGGCCTGAGCTTGGCACTGACGTGGATATTTTTGCTGCGTACACTCAATGTCACCACAGCATCTTATATGACGATGATGTCTATGATCACTCCGGTGGTAGTCAGTATCCTGGCGATTATATTTTTAGGGGAAACGCTGGTCTGGATTCAAATCCTTGGCATGGGGATGATCTTGCTCTCTGGTATAACAGTTTATTTCAGCGATATTTCTCACTCGTAGTGGATTGCCATGTTCAGGGGATAGCCGTATCCAAACAGATTTTCACTTGGTTGACCCACACTCTATCTTTCTTTATAATGGCTTGGCCTGCAAGGATGGTCTGATAATTTATCCAATCAATCAAGCTGCCCCAAGAAGAACGCCTTGAAATATTCGTTGGCAATTGGATGAATACTGGCCAACTGCTGCCCGGCCCTTTCGGTCGATGAATCATCACTCGTATTCATCAACACCCATCCTGAGCCATTCGGCAGTGCTCGGCTTAGCTATCATATTATCCAAATGTCAGGTCTCTCACGGCAATTCCCAAAGAACTTTTATTTCAGATAGATTGACAGACGAAGGCAAATTCGAAACTTATTTCAAGACAGATATGCACCGCCAATAGGAGAAGCAATTTTGTTGTTACAAAGATTTTTTCGTGCTCTAATTACCTTGATCCTTCGAACCACGAGCAAAATTAATACAATCAATATCGAAAATATCTCTCCGCAGGGAAGCTGCATCCTGGCATCTAACCACCTGGGACGCTTAGATGCCTTAATGGTTTATTTACTGGTTTCTCGCCCCGATATTATTTTGACAGTCGCCGAAAAGTATCAAAAAGTAGGCTTTTTCCGCTGGGCTGCTAAGTCCCTGAATGCCATCTTCATTGATCGCTTTAATGCAGATGTTGCTGCATTGCGTACAGTCTTGAAACGGATTAAAGGGGGAGAAATGTATGTCATCGCTCCCGAGGGAACGCGCAGCAAAACCGAGTCACTAATCGAGGGCCAGGCCGGTGCAGCCTATATCGCCGCCAAAACAGGGGCACCCGTGATCCCAGTTGCGCTGACTGGGACCGAAGACCGCATCGTTGTAAGCAATCTAAAAAAGCTGCGCAGGTCGCCCGTGCTCGTTCGGGTTGGAGAACCATTCACGATCTCCCCCTTAGATCGCAGCAATCGAGATGCCGATCTCAAAGCGAAGACAGACGAGATCATGTGCCAGATCGCCGCGCTGCTGCCAGCGAGTCATCATGGCGTTTATGCGGATCACCCTCGGCTAAAAGAATTGACAGCCAAAAACCAATAGTTAACCCGCCTACTCGATACGTTCGAGTTCCACTTCCCAGCCGCTTTCTAAAACTCTCTTAATATCTTCCAGGCGTGAGGGCAAACGCCAATCTAAGGCGCGCTTGAAAAAGAATTCGAAGGGCTTCAAAAACCATCTCACATCCAAAGTTTCGCGCTGGAATAAAGATGTACCATCAGCCTCTGGGACAAATTGATACTCCAGGTGCCCATACATGCCAGCCCCCCAGAAATCTTCTGCTAGGTATTCCCAAGGCTCGAAGCGCGTAATCTTTGAGCATATTTCACCTCTGGCGAATGGCAGCATCTGCACAACTTCTCGATAGCCTGTGCCTAGAGCTACAGGCCCAGAAGTTGTTTTCTCCAAAATCAGCACGGGAGAGCCCTTTTCTTGCGGATAGAGATCCTTGTCCCGCAGAAAAGCGAAGACATCCGCTTGTGGGCGTTCGATTAAAATGGACAACTCAAAATACATCGACCAACTCTTCGCGTTTACGGCACATAAACCGGCAGCTCCTGAACAGCGTACCCATCCCCAGATTCCAAAACTGTGAATTTGAAATGCGATTGACGCGGCACACTGTCATCAGTGTCGCTGCAGCAATCTCCAATAACTAGAATTTCACCGTCATCATTTGTGAACTCAACGGTAAAGCGATATCCATTGGGCAGTTCTTCGGTGGAGATGAAATTGCTAATTTCAAAGCATATCATACCATTCTGCTCACAGCCTTGTTGAAAGAGAGTGGCATGATCACTAGAAACAACACTGGGATTCCATTCCTGCAACACATCATAACTGCCCCCATAAAAATGCGCTGCTTCGAAGTATCGCTCGCTGTGTAACAATTTAAAGTACTGTACCAAAACTTGCCGGGCAAGGTCCAGGTCGCTCTTGGGTGTTTCTGCCCCACTATTGGAATTCCCCGAACAAGAGGCCAGGAAAAGAGCCAGGGTCAGAAACACGAATTGGACGAACTTGCCAAATATCACGAATGATGAAATGAAAGTGTAAAGATAATTCGTATCATTCGTTCCATTCGCTTCAATTCGTGATAACTCGTAACAAACCTGGTTAATCATCACACCCGATCACCCATTTAACAAGATCTCTTCGTACAACTCGATCCGATTGCCATCCAGGTCGTGGATCCAGGCATGACGCCCTCGCTCCCACTCGAGTATCTTCCCCTCATTTTTGACATTCTTGGTTTGAAGCTGCTCCAAGAATTGGTCTAGATCGTCAACGCGTAGGTTGAGTGTAAATCCTCGTCCCGAGGTGGGCAGATGCTCTTCAACCTGGTTGATGGCGAATACTGGATTTTCACGAATCACCGATGTGCCAATATCGCGCGTCAGAAAGACGCGATAGTAACCGGTTCCATCGGGGTGAGTCTCCATCTTTATCCCTAACACCGATTGATACCAATTAGCTAACTTCTCAGCATCGTTACTATCGATGAAAACGCCCCCAATCCCTTTTATGCTTGCCATAGCTGTCTCCTGATGCTATGAAGTAACTCATGTTACGCAACCTAAAGAGAAATATCCCTGAAAATTGGGGGGTTCGGGGGCGAAGCCCCCACCCCTTATTTCCGGGGAAACCTTGCTACGTGTGCGTAACACGACCTCGTAAGTACGAACTTCACGTACATTGTAAATCCATTCCTCGATACGCGGGAAGAGCCAAAGGATTAGCATGGCCGCAGCCAAAGCTGCGACAATCAGTGAATAGTATCCCCCACCGATGCCCATGCCTAGCGCCGCAGTCAGCCAAATAGTCGACGCAGCAGTCAACTCCACAATGCGTCGGCCTTTTTCAAGTATTACCCCAGCACACAAGAAGCCCACACAAGTGACCATATGCGCAGCGATTCGCACGGGCGAAACCTCTCCACCCAATTTCAAAGAGAGAATCGTAAAAATCGTCGAACCCAGACATATGAGAATGATAGTCCTAAAACCTGCCGCGCGATGGCGGAATTCGCGTACCGCTCCGATCAATCCCCCGGCAATTACCGCAAAAAGAAGTTTGATCAAATCCTCCGGAAAAACAGCCATTGCTTGCCTCCTAAATCTGAACGGGGAATTTAGCCAAAGAGGAATCAAATTCCGTTACAAATATAATACCATTCCCCGCTGTAGATTCTCCCATTTCGGATAGTCCCGTCAGCCTGTTAAAACAAAACCAGGAGCGCATATGTTGACAAGCCGCTCCCGGAGTTTGGATCTATTCGCAAAAAAATTATGCTGATTTCTTGAGAACTGGAAGCCCGTTCTTGCTCTCAACAACTTCGAAGCCCGCAGGGATTGCGTCAAGCGACCCTTGCTCTTTGACCTTTTTGGCGAAATAGTACAAGGTTTGCTCGCGGCCATTTTTCAAGGTTGTAACTGTTGAATGTAAAAAATAAGTCGATCCCTTAGAATTAGTGAAGCTGAATGCCATAATAGAACTCCTTTTGTTTGTTCAAAATTTTAGTTTCTAAATTATACCTAAGAATATCTAAATTGAAAGATTGGAATTATGATCAGCAAGAGGTCCTCAGATCCACCTCGAGGTTGATTCTTAGCGCCTGGAGTCATTCCTGTTCCTCGGCATAAAATGCGAAGCCAATCGCTCCAGGCCCTACATGCGTACCCACCACAGGGCTGACCGTTGAGCGATGGATGATCGATGGAGCGAAACGCTGCTCGACCATGTTGGCGACGATATCGCCCTCGTTCGGAGAATCAATATCGACAAGTGCAGCTTCCATCATTGCCTTTCCGGCCAAGCGCTCTTCGGCAATCTCCAGGAGTTGAGCGAGAGCCTTGCGTTTGGTGCGTGCTGAGGTAAGCGAGTCGATCTGGCCATCAGTGAAGTGCAAGATCGGCTTGACTTTCAATGCCGTCCCCATCAATCGTTTCGCTCCCCCGATACGCCCGCCTTTGTGCAGGTATTCCAAGGTATCCACCACAAAGAGAAAGTGTACCCGCTCTTTCATCGATTCTGCAGCCTCCACAACGGCATCTATCGATTCGCCAGATGCTGCGGCGCGTGCTGCAGCCAGTACACAGAAACCCAGTCCCATGGAACTCGAGAGCGCGTCTACCAGGCGAATTTCTCTATGGGGCATTCGAGCAATTGCCTGAGTCGCATTATCAATCGTGCCGCTGATCTTTGAAGAAACCAGCACATTGACAATTGCATCTGCATCTTCAAGTGCTTTCTCGAAAAATTTTTCGAATTCTGGGACTGTTGGCTGGGAAGATGTTGGTAAATTTTTTGTCTGTCTGAGACGCTGATAAAAAGAAACCGGATCGATATCCACCCCATCTCGAAAACTCTGGCCCTCCCATAAAAGCCAAAGAGGGATCACGGATACATTCAGGCCCTCAAGGGCGCTATCCGGGATATACGCAGAACTGTCCGTCACAATGGCAATTTTTTGGTCGCTCATCTCAACACCGTTTCCTCGTTTCAATTCCGCTAAAAAATCCTCTACGAATATGTAAATCCGCCCTTCGTAGGGCAGGTTTCTTACCTGCCAAAGAAATTCTGGATTGGTTCTTACTTTATCACAAATCTCTCTAGAATTTGCGTTATTAGTACAAAAGTGGGATGAACATTTTTGACTGTTTCAAATAACTTTCATATTCTTCACCCCAATACTTTATATTTTCAGCCTCTTCTATTCTGGCCGTCTTACTTAGCGCAAAAGTGGCAATCAACGAAATGGCAATGCCAACCCCAAGAGGGCCGGGTCATCCCTACTTTCATCAGACTCGCCTTTGCGAAGAAATCTGATGCCTTGAAATATCATTAGAAGTGAAATCAGCAGCAACACCCAGGCGATGATCTGCTGCCAATTGAAGGGGTCGACCAGCCAATAATCGATATTGATCAACATCACGGCCAGAATTGCTTCCCAGGCAAAGAAGCGATAAAAACCATGCGAGCGCATATCCCGCAGCGATGCCCGTGATATCCACACGATGAATGCAGAAATTCCGCAAAAGATGAATATTTTGATAAGTAAACTCATTCGATCCCTCCCAGAATTTGTGAACGTCGACTTTCAAGTAGTTGTATACATATTGTATGCCATAAATTCGACCTCACCAACTAACTCGGGATAGAGCACATCTGTAAACCGCTTGACTCCAATAGATTCTCGGTGTTTTTCCCGGGCGGTTTCATCTTCAAATATGAAATAATGCAGGAATGCCGTTTCATCCTCCTGTTCATGTAAGGAGCAATACAAGGATGTGCCCGGTTCATTTTCACGGATATATGCAATGAAGTCTGTTATCGCCTGTTTGCATATTTCTAATGACTTTGGACGAACTTGAAATCGGGCGGTCATGTGAATTGACATAGTTCTCTCCTATTCACCAATAAGATCAGTTTTTCTTGCCCATCAGAATATGAGGAAGAAGTGCGCCCGTTCTGTTGAGATAAGAGCGATATTGCTCTCCAAATTTTTCAAGCACCATTTCTTCTTCGAATTTGATTCGAGGGGCAATATCAACACTAGTGATCACGAGCCAAAGCCCGCCGACGAGCCAATTGGAAGTGATGAGCAAAGAAGATCCCAGAATGGCGATAAACGCGGTATAGATAGGGTGCCGGATCCAGCGGTAGGGGCCTTCGGAGATAAATTTTTGTTCCGTTGTGATGCGGGGCTGGTCGCTCCAATTTTCTCCTAATGCCGCGTGAGACCAGAACAATAAGGCAAATCCATCAAGGGCAAGAAGAACCCCAACCCAACGCACCCAAGTGGGGAGCGGCAGCGAAGCCCAAATTAGATATCGCGGAACGATTAGATAAATCAACAAGGAAATCAATGCCAAAATCGAAAAATAGTTGGCGATTTTTGTGAGCGTTGTCTCAGACTGCTTTTCGATAGTGTCTTCTTCTGCAGGGGGAAACTTTCGATTGTAATACGCCCGATTGGCGATGAATGCTACAAATACAAAAGATTGGATTATCCGAAATAGTGCGTCTGAACTCATAAGGTTTACCTATTTCAAAGGAATTATTAGCTAGTTCTTGGTGCGAAACGCGGTAAGAAAGCGCGTTTCATCTGGTTTTATCATTTTTGTTTGAACCTTACCAACTTATCCTGATTTAGCAGCGACAGATCGGCCAATGGACATCAGATGATTGGCGATAACGCCCCAGCCGACCCATTTATCGAAGCCAGCAGCGCTATGATCAAGACAACGGTCCAGGTCATAGCAACGCTTGAGAACACTGATCCTGCCTTCGACCCCATTATGCCACTTTCTGCCCTGCTTGAAC
>JADHTJ010000033.1 GCA_016785015.1 Anaerolineales bacterium | reverse complement strand
TATGCTGCTTTCCAGGTAGAAAACACTTCAGAGCACACTTTCGAATCTGTTTCCCTGAATATCCAAGACGTCACCAACGACAAACGGGTTTACGGAGGCAGCAATGATCGCGGCTTTGTAGCAGCTGGCGCGTGCCCTCCAGGAGATTCGACGCTACCCCCCAACGGCTCTGCAGAAGTCGCTGCCAATATTCGCGAGCCCGAAGCTGGTACAGAGTTCGAAGCTACGATTAAATTGTGCACACAGGATGGATTAGAAGGAGATTGTGTAACCCACAAGGTCAGTTTCACTTTTGAGGAATAATAACCCAAAGGAGAAGTAATCATAAAAATCCAGCAGAAGTTATACAAATTCGTTATCGTAATCTTTGGGATCACAATGCTGCTCACAGGGGCAATGTTCGCTGCCGCCTCCTTGGTAGCAGCACAAGACTCCGATCCAACAGATTCAACCCCAGGCCAAGAAACATATGGCCCCAATCTGGCAGATTTCCCCCCAGGTTACAACCCGCTTACCGGGCTGCCGGTCTCCGATCCTGAAAATCTGAGTCTGCCCGCGGTGTTGATCTCTATCACTAATTTCCCTGTTTCTGCGCGTCCCCAGGCGGGGCCTTCATTCGCCCCATACATATTTGAGATGTATATTAGCGAGGGTATGACACGCTTTTTGACCATCTTCTATGGCGATTATCCCGAACCTGAAGTTCCTGTCACCGGAGAATGCCCGATCCGCACAGAACCATTTGTAACGACTGGATTGATCGTGGGCAATTATGTCTGGCACGATGGCAATGGCGATGGGTTACAGACCGTGGATGAAGGTCCAATCTCAGGAGTCTGCGTCAACCTGTACGATGGTGAAACTGACGAACTTCTCGACAGCACCAGCACAGATTCGAACGGCTATTTTGGATTCAATGTCGAGGCGGATAAAAAGTACTACATTAAATTCGTCCCACCATCAGGCATGGATTTCACTGATCCGGACCTCGGCGATGATGATTTTTCCGACAGCGATGCAGACAAAGAAAATGGCATCACCCCGATTTTCACCGTCGCCGCGGATGATTTCAGTTGGGATGCCGGCTTCCTTGGCGTAGGAGATCAAGCAGGCTTGGGAGGCGAGGGTGAGGCTGGCGGTAACGGTCAGGGAGAATCCAGCAGCACCGAGGGCGAAACCGACCAGCAACAGACTACCCAGGTTGAAAATGATTCATCCAATTTCGAGAAACCTGGAGATTGGATTGGCACATATATCTACGACTTTTTCATCGGGCCGGTTCGTTCGGGACGCTTACCGTACAAGTGGGTCTTAGAATGGTTTTGGAAGGCTTGTATCATATACGCCGGGAAAGATGATCAGGTCGATATTCCTGGGTGTGCTTCTGTATTTGGCAACGACAAAACAGATATCAACAGCGCCTTTCTGAGCATCACTCGCATGAAAGAAATTGCCAAGCAAAGTCAGGTTCCCGGTGAAACCGTCGATTATTCTGGAAACACATATCTAAGCCTTCCTTCATCCAGCGGAAAGTATTCGGGCCCAGATCTTCCCAACCTGCCCTCCGCAGGCGCTGCCAACGAAGTGCTCATGTTCTACAATTTCCTCAACCAGGCCAAGTGGGTTTTCGATCCTCTCTCCGGGGGCTATCTGCGCCACACGGATGCTGCGGATGGATCGGGAATGTTCTATCCAGCAACAGATCGCCTGAATGGTCGCCAACTCATCTTCCACAACGTGATCATAATGTTTGCCCGGCACAATGCCATCACTCCAACGATCATTGACATCAACTTGAATTTCAACGAAGGTCCGGCGATCTTATTCAAAGATGGCAAAGCCTATAAGATCGTTTGGCATACTTTATCAGACGATCAGGCCAGAGAGACCGGGCGCAATCGTCCGGTCAAGTTTGTTGATTCAGATGGCAATCCCGTCCCCTTGCATCCCGGACAAACTTGGGTTCATATTGTGACCTATGATTCGAGTGCCTGGGAACAATCTGCCGGTTCATGGAAAGTGCGCTTCTACGCGCCTCCTGGAACGCAATAAGCGCGATTCTCCTAATAGGGCTGGGTGGGCTTCGCCTGGCCCTTTTGTTGCTCCCAAGATTTTAGATGCTACTGCTTCCAAAGAGATTCCAACAAAATATTGCTGGCGCGTTTGGCACTCAGGGGAAGATTTGGCTGGAGAAATTTCCCAGCACACTTAATGACTACACTCAACGCTGGTCATTGGAACTCCTCCCCCACTTCGGGCCGCTATCCTATAATTTCGTCGCTCCTGTAATTCGTCAAGACGGCAGCGATGCTGTTCTGAAGTTAGGGGTTCCCAACCCAGAACTGACTTCAGAAATTCTGGCTCTTTGGGTTTATGACGGCCACGGTGCGGTGCGTTTACTTAAAGCTGATCCCGAAGGTGGCGCAATGCTCCTCGAACATGTAAATCCCGGAACTCCGCTGGCAGAAATTGACGATGACGCGAAAAACACCGAGATTGCCGCTCAAGTCATGCTCCAATTGTGGGAGTCTTCCCTAAACCTTGAAAGTCTTGAAGACCGTCAAGGTTTTCGCACTGTTGAGGGATGGGCAAAAGGCATTGTGCGTTTACGCGAACATTATTATGGCGGCACTGGCCCATTCCCCGAAAAACTCGTCGAGCAAGCCGAAACTTTGTTTGCCGAACTTCTCAGTTCCACAGACTTAATCGTCGTTCTTCATGGCGACCTGCATCACTGGAATATCTTGCGTGCCCAGCGTCAACCTTGGCTTGCGCTCGATCCCAAAGGCGTGGTCGGCGATCCGGCTTTCGAAGTCGCCGCCTGGATGCACAATCCCATCGATGTAATTTATCACTGGGACGACTTGGATAAAATCCTAGCGCGGCGCTTAGACCAATTTAGCGAAATCTTAGGGATTGATCGACAAAGGTTGTTGGGCTGGAGTCTGGCCCAAAGTGTGCTCTCCGCCTGGTGGTGCATTGAAGACAATTCTGATTGCTTTGATAAAGCGATAACCACTGCGAAAGTTTTGTCCAGAATGCAGGGAAACCAAAGATAAATCATGAATGCAAACAAATATCAAGATGCACGAATAAAAACTCACTAGTGAGATCCAGAAAATTAACATTCGTGTCTTTCGTTGAATTTGTCAATATTCGTGATAAATTTATCATATCATCCCAGTTTTCAAATTTTTAAAGGAGATTCAATGCTTGATTTCACCCCCGTTCACAAAGAAGAAATATCCTACGCCGAGTTGGTAGAAGGCCTTACAGCAGATGATCTGCGCGCTTTGACCAACGAGATGATCGACAGACAGTTGGAGTTGATCGCCGATTGCAGCGACGCCGACGTGATCTTCGAACCCCAAGACCCCGAGGCTGATGATCCCTTCGCCATCGATCCCGAAGAAAAAGAAATGCCCTGGACCTTAGGTCATTTGATCGTACATGTGACAGCTTCATCTGAAGAAGCTGCATTTCTGGCTGCTGAGTTAGCCCGCGGCGTTCCATACGAACAACGCCGCTCACGCTTTGAAGTTCATTGGACAACGATCAAATCTATCGGCCAATGTCGCCACCGGCTAGAAGAGAGTCGTCGCATGCGCCTGACCAGTCTGGAGATATGGCCCGATGAGCCGCACCTGGAGAATACCTTCACATCAGAATACACCGGCTACACATATGACGCCATTGCGCGCTTCGTCTTCGGCTTGGGCCACGATGACGCACATTTAGCTCAAATAGCAGATGTAGTTCAGCAGGCAAAGGCTCTTGAATAATCCATGATTGAATCAAATTCTCATTACACAGATCGTACTTTCGAAGAGGTAGATCTGAACGCAACGCGCCTCGTCTCTAGTCAGTTCAACGCCTGCACTTTCGTAAATTGCTCATTCGTCGAAACTGTCCTCCTGGATTGCCGTTTCATAGAGTGTAAGTTTAAAGATTGCGATATGAGTCTGCTTCAGGTGTCAGGCAGCGTCGTCTCGGGAACGACCTTCGAGGATTCGAAGCTAGTTGGTATTAACTGGACGCATGCAAACTGGGGGACGAATCTCTTGCAAGAACCGTTGGCTTTCGCCCGCTGTGTGCTCAACCATTCCACCTTCATTGGGCTAACCCTTGCAGAGTTTCAGTTCAAGGATTGCATCGCCAGCGATGTCGATTTTCGCGAAGCAGATCTATCCCAATCCATGTTTGAGGGCACGGATCTCTCTGAAAGCTTTTTCTCCCAAACCAATCTAACCCAAGCTGACCTCAGTAGGGCGCGCAACTACACCATCAACCCCGAGGAGAACACCCTCAAAGGGGCTAAGTTTTCACTGCCAGAGGCGATGTCGCTGTTGTTTAGCATGAATATCCTGCTAATCGATCCCAATGAATGAAATATCATCCTAAAAAAGTCGTGGTATATAATATTCAATAGGATTCGGAGTTTCATTATTTTCCAAAGGAGGAAGTTATGGCCAAGAAAGAATACAGCATCGCTAACGGACAAATCATAGTGATTGTCCAAGACAAGTATGAAGTCTATGAAAAACCGCTGCCCGATGGGTTGGATCCCAGTATCAACTGGATTGGCAACTTTGGCATCAAAGAGAATGAAACCGGCACAAAAATCAAGGGCAAAGTCCCCAATAAATATGAAGTCGAAGTTCCTGATGTAGAGGGGAAAGAACTTTATTTCTGGGACAAAGGCAAGAAGAATAAATTTGCCGGACAAGCAACCAAAACCAAGGGAAATAAGAAATTCCGAACAGCCGACCTCGATCTCGGCGACCCTCCTGTTGGTTGGGGCTAACATTGTTAACCCGTCATTGGGAGGCGCCGCCATAGGCGGCATCCGAAGCAATCTGTATCATAGGTGAGGGATTACACAGTTTGCTTCGGCGATCGTTAGATCGCCTCGCAATGACAATCACTTTTCATTTTGGGATTCTTCCCAAGCTCTAACAATCTCCGCGTGATGGGGCACTTTCTCCAGGAACGTGCTGCGCAAAGATTTATCCTTGATCTCACCGGCGCGTTTCTGGAGAAGCGCGTGCGTGTTTATTAGAATTTTCTCAGCCCTTGAATCTCCCATCTCTTGAAGTACCTGATAACAGGTCAACCAGACTCTCAAAGGTTCTTCGACCCCATCAAGCGTGCCACCCCCGTCTAAATAAGTCAAAATCTTATTAACCTGCTCTTGAGCCAGGGTCATTTCACGGCGTTTATGTGATACACGCGCCAAACCGGCCAAAGGCTCTGTAGAGAGATTTTTCTGCTCTAATTCTTTCCGAATTAGCAGTGCGTTTTGATAGGAAACATCCGCCTCATCAGGGTAGCCCATCTCCAGGCAAACATGGCCTAAAAAGGTCAAAGCCCATGCTTCGCCAGAGCGATCACCCGTTTCGCGCGCTAGTTTGCGACCTCGTTTGGCATACTTCATCGCCTGGCTGTATTCCCCCTGCCACATGGTGCTCATACACAAATTAATCGCCGCATATGCTTCTAAATAACTCTCGTCGGTTTCACGGGCGATATTCAAGTTTTGCTCATAATAACTGCTCGCTGTCGAATAATCTCCTTGGATGCTGGCAATCCAGCCCAAATTACCAAGAACCAACCCCTCCCCCCGTCTGTTACCCATCTCTCGAGCAATATCCAGCGCTTGTTGGTAATAATCCCCGGCATTCTCATAATCTCCTACAATCCCAAAAATGTTCGCCAGATTATTGATTGTTTGCGCTTCTTGCTGTCGATTGCCGATCTGGTGAGATATGGACAAACTGCCCTTGAAATACTCTAATGCCTTATCCATATCACGTTTCTCGAGAGCAATCAGACCCAGGGAATTCAACAAGCCACTCTCACCCCTCATATCATCATTCTCTCGGGCAAGTGCTAAACCAGCTTCGGCTTGCATCCTAGCACTAGATAAATCGCCTTGCTTCCTGAGGGCTTCCGCCCAAATTGTATATGCTTCAACTGCTACATCTTTTCGGTTTTCGTTTCCAGCCTGCGCAACCGCTTTTTCAGCTAAGGAGGCCGCTTCGATGTTATCAGTGAGAATTGTATACCTCGCCCAGCGTGTTGCTACTTCCGATTTACCTGATTCCAACTTTGGTGTCCCGGCAATCTCTACCAAGCGAGACAGTTCTTTCAAATCCTTTCTTTGATTGAGGCGATCCCCTCGCCTATCGAACACTCTCTCACGGGAAAGAAGCACGCCAAATCTGACTTCATGATTATTTTCAGGGATCAATTCAAGCGCTTTATCAAAAAGGCTTAGCGCTTCCTTATTAGCAAATTGGAAAGCAGCCTGGTTTCCGGCAATTTCAAGATACTTCAATTCCTTTATGGGATCACCTTTAAAATGACGCATCAAACGCGCCGCGATGGAGTCAACATAACCTGCATAAATTTCTTCCAATATTTCTCCAACAGAAGTATGCAACCATCTCCGCTCTCCCTCACTTATCTGCGTATATATATGCTGGTGGATCATTGCATGGGTAAATCGATATTTCGCCAACCACTGACGGCCAATACTTTCTCCGTCCTGCTCTTTCACCAAACGATGTCGCGCTTCCAAGTCGCGGGAGAGCTGCCTCAAAAGTCCACGTTCTCCGATTTCTAAAACGCTTGCAACAACCTTGGGTGTGAAATTCATACCTTCAATACTGGCTATGCTCAAAGTTTCTACTAGTTCATCGTCTAGGCGGCTGATGCGTTCTTCAATGACTCCTTCTACCTTTGCTGGCAACGTTTCCCAATCCAGTGATGGACCTTGGGTCCAGGCATTGCCCTGCTTCACAAGATCACCCCTCTCTTGCATAGCGCGCAACAATTCGATGGTAAACAAAGGGTGACCATTGGTATGTTTGAATAATGCATCTCGAAATTCTTCCCCCAATTGGCTGGGGTCTTCGTCCAATAATGCATCCACAAATTTTCTTTCCTCAGCATGATCCACTGCGCTCAAATCGATCCAAATATCCCCAAACATACGCTTAAATTCGGACAATAATTTTTCAAGTGGGTGACGCTCGATCTTTTCCAAATCGATCTGTGTTGAAGCACGCCCAATGGCAACTTCTTCAGGGCGATACGTGCATAAAATTTGAATTGGAAGCCCCTCAAGACGTCTTCCAAGATGGAACAAAAGGCCAACCGAAGCAGTATCTGCCCATTGCATATCGTCGAGGATCAAAATCAGGGGGTGATGTTGTGTTAAAGCTCTCAGCACATTGGTGAATTGTTCGAAAATATAACTCTGCTCGAGGCCCTCGGTGTTATTTTGTTGACTATCCATTTCCTGGCGGAAGTCTTGTACCCAGGGAGTTTCTTCTGTAACCGAGGAGGTTACTCGGGAGAGAAGTATTTTCTTGTTCAAAAAGATGCCCGGCAAATTTGGTCCATGATCGAGCATCGCCTGAACAGCCAGGGGAATAGAATTCCATGAACGGCGCGCCTGGTTGGTCGTGATCCGTCCCGCAGTCCATTGTGGTTCAATATCTCCGGTGAGCATCCCCAATACCTCGCGGAAAGGCAAATATGGTTCTCCAACATCAGCGTAAGCGTTACAACTCCCGCTGGCAACCAAAAGATCTGGATTGGCTTCCATAGCACGGCGGGAAAATTCATCTGCCAAAGCTGTTTTGCCTCGTCCTGGCCCTCCACTTACAAATACGACTTGCCCATTTTTCTGCAGAGTTTGTTCTAGATATCTTGTCAGTTTCTCGAGCTCGTTCTCTCGTGCAACGAACACCTGTTTTTGAACAACCTGACTAACGAATTCTGCTTCGTCATCAAGGAACGCCGGCAATTTAACCGTAGGTTTTTTATCTGAAACAACCGGCTGCGCTGGTGCAATTACTCTGATTTTCTCAGACACTCCTAAGACAGCCTGGCGGAATGCCTCGGAAAATGCAAGCGCATCAGGATAGCGTTGTTCTGGCTCTTTGGCCGTTACCCTCTGGATTACATCGTCTACAGCCTCGGGTAAATTTGGAAAGTCATTTCGCATGAGCGGGATTGGCTCTGATAGAACTTTGGCGATCTGTGATGCTTTATTGGAACTCGAAAAAGGATGCTCTCCGGTAATGAGTTCATACATCACAATGCCAAGGCTATAGATATCGCTATGCGGCGAAGCAGCTTTCCCCTGTACTTGCTCGGGGGCAATATACAATAGCGAACCAACAACAATCCCAGGCGCTGTTTTCGACGAACCCTCTATCAAATCTTTGGCAATGCCAAAATCAGTCAGGTAGGCGTTGCCAGTTTCATCCAACATGATATTCTCAGGTTTGATATCCCGATGAATGACATCCTGTTTGTGCGCCAGAGAAAGCGCTCCAGCTATCTGATCTAACAGATTGGCCGCAGTATGAATATCCCAAGGTTTCTTTTGCAGCGATTCGTACAGATTTCCCCCATTCAGCCAGCGCATCACCAGGTAAGCGCCATCATCCCCACGCCAGTAATCATAAAGCGGAACAATATGTGGGTGTTCCAGGCGCGCAACCAATTTGGCTTCCTCATCAAAGCGCTCAACAAACTCTTCTTCGTCCGCGTAGTGAGGCAAGATCATTTTCACAGCCACCTGGCGTCCAACAGCGGGTTGTCTAGCACGAAAAACCATCCCAAAGCCACCCTGCCCAATGCGCTGATCTATTTCATAGCCTCTTGAGCTACAAGATTCATACGTCAGTGTTTTTCGTTCTTCGGCTTGGATCATGGTAAATCTGGAAACCTGTCCGTAGGGTTGTTTCATTATAGTACAAGTATCCGAGAATAATGAAACTTAATCCTCGGATTTCCGTATATTAATGTAGTGATAACTTTAGTAACTCATGTTACGCACACGTAGCTAAGCTGGAAATAGGGGGTGCGGGGCAAAGCCCCCACCCCCTATTTCCAGCCAGTATCTCTCAGGTTGCGTAACTTCAATTAGTAAATGAAAGGATTACCGATGACTGAAGAAACTAAAACCTGGACTGAAGAATTTCAAATCGCCGGCGATAAGCTGGTTGGCAGTCTCAAAGAAATGCTCCATGAAGGCAATATCCGCCGTGTGACTATCCAAAACGAAGAAGGCAAAGCCCTTATCGATATACCTCTCTATGTAGGTGTGGTCGGCGCACTGTTAGCCCCCCAGTTGGCTGCTATTGGCGCTATCGCTGCTCTGGTGAGTAAATGCACTTTGATCGTCGAAAAAGTTGAGACAGTAACCGTAGAGACCGAGCTCGAAGAAGCCTGATAACCAAGTAACGAGCGCCTATCTTTATTTGGAAACCTGCCGAAGGTACTTTAACATAACAAGCACCCTCGAATTTGAAACATTCGCGGGTGCTTGTTTTCAGGCAACAAATAAGATTGATTATCCCCCAACGAGTGCGTTTCAGTTTCGGGGGTAAACTAGTGATCAATGCCGTCAACCCCTAAATTGGGCATACTGATCGAAAAAAAGACCCTTAGGAATTTAGAATTCCTAAGGGTCTTTTGATTCGAAAAATTGACAGCTTATAAGGTAGCAACTTTTCGTCTATTCTCGACAGATTCCAACAAATTGGTAAACGCATCAGCAAAAGATTTTACGCCGGAATCTTCTAGCTCTTGGGTGACCTCTGCCATGGTAATCCCCACAGATTCCAATTCTACGAACAGTGTATCTGCATCTTTGACATCTTTTTCCAGGTTCATCTCGGCTGTGCCATGTTCTGCAAAAGCTGCCAACGTTTTAGGGGGGATAGTATTGACCGTGTTCGGCCCAATTAACTGATCGACATACAATGTATCGGGATATTCGGGATTCTTGGTGCTGGTGGAGGCCCACAATGCACGCTGAATTTGAGCACCACTTTCCTTGAGTTGAGTCCATCGATCACCGCTAAACACTTCTTTGTGCCGAGCATAGGCCACTTTGGCATTAGCGATGGCAACCTTTCCTTTATGGATTTCCACGTAGTGAGCGTTATGCATTGGGGATGCCAAAATCTCATCGATACGTTTATCAACATTGCTGTCGATGCGCGAGACAAAGAAAGAGGCCACCGAGGCTACATGATCGAGATGTTTCCCAGCTTCGAGACGCTGTTCCAAGCCAACGAGATAGGCATCCATAACTTCTTCATAACGTTCAACAGAGAATATCAGGGTCACATTGACATTGATCCCGGCCGCGATTGATTGTGTAATCGCCGGTAGCCCTTCTTTGGTAGCTGGGATCTTGATCATCAAGTTGGGGCGGTCTACCCATTCCCACAAACGCACAGCATCTTTACATGTGCCATCAGTATCGTGGGCCAAATAAGGGCTGACTTCCAAGCTGACATAGCCATCTCCGCGTTTGCTTTCCTTGTATAAGGGCAGGAAAAGATCACAAGCCGCTTGAATATCAGCAACGGCTAAACTTTCGTATATCCCTTCTTTGGAGAGGCCATCTTTCGCAAGAGGAATTAGGGCATCGTCGTAATCATTGGAGTTGGCGATAGCGTTGTTGAAAATGCTTGGGTTGGATGTCACGCCACGGATATCGCCGCGTTCGATCATGGCAGCTAACTCGCCATTATTCAAGAGCCGGCGCTCAATGTTGTCGTACCAAATGGATTGTCCTAAGGAATGCAGTTTTTCAATTGGGTTCATAGTTTTTTCCAGCAAACGTCTGATTTGATCAGATCATAACTTTGAAATATATTTTACCGCAGACAGTTCGACTGAAGTTGTCTCGGGAACAGGGTCAAACTCGAAATACGCAGATCAGCACAAATTAAGTTCGCCTTTGCATAGTTAGCATACTAGACGTCATCTTAATGACGCTTCTTACCAGAAAATTGGTACTTTTAACCCATATTTTGAACTCGATGACAAATGTCAAAAGCGCTTGTGCCTATAATCACTAATGAATTTCATAAGCTTCCATTATCATTCTACTGAGTTTTTGTTTACACAAGCGAAAAATGTCGTTGGAAATGGTGTGTCAAAATTCATAATTACATATTTCACTTTTAGTTGAGTATGTTTTATTTAGTTTTAGCATCATTTTGGTGCTATGCTGCACCTGCCAAACGCAAGATACCATATTTCCAGAAAGCGAGAACCATGCTGGGTACCGGGCGGGACCACCCTTGCACCTGGATGCTTTCTCATATTCGTTAAAGTAAATAGTAGCCATTCTTTGGAGGTCTCCGTATGGCAAAAGCCGTCAACCTTGTAAGAACCTCAGCTCACCTATCCGCTGAACAGGAGGTATCATAATGGCAGCGAATGAAGTTTCTCATTCCCCCTCTATTACGAAAACATTTTATACGAGTCTATTTGACATCACCGATGGTGACAACATCAAAACATGCCTGCAGTGTGCCAATTGCAGTGGTGTTTGCCCCTTCGGCTACTTAATGGACTTCCCCCCTGGCAGGATGATTGCCTGGATGCGCGCCGGCATTTTCGACGAAGTTTTGGAGACTGACTCCGTTTGGATGTGCGTATCCTGCTACGCCTGTACAGAGGTTTGCCCCAAGAACATCCCTTTGACCCCTGGGCTGATGACCCGCGCCAAAGAAGAGATGCTGCTGGCTGGCAATGTTCCCACTGAACTTCAAAGCGCATTAGAGTTCTCTCAACGCTATGGCAATCCTCTCGGAGAATCACCCCGAAAACGTGCTGAATGGGCAAAAGATCTGCAACCCGAAGTACCCATCATGCGCAAGGCAAAGCGACCAGTTGATGTGCTTTGGTTTGTTGGCGATTACCCATCCTATCACCCACGAGTTATACAAACCACCAAGGCGCTTTACAAAATTCTCAATGCGCTGGGGATCGATTATGGCATCCTGGGTCCTGAAGAGAACAGTGATGGTGATACTCAAAGATTGGCGGGGGAGCGCGGCTTATTCGAAGTATTGGCAGAAAAGAATGCCAAAGCCTTTAGCCGCTATGAATTTGGCGAGATCATCACCACAGACCCGCATGCATTCAACGCCATCAAGAATGAGTATCCAGAGTTGGGCATCGAATATCCAGTGAAGCACTACACCGAATTTCTGGCCGAGCGGATCGATGATATCAAACCGCTACTCAAGGGCAACGGTGAGGTCAAGGTGACCTACCACGATCCTTGCTACCTGGGCCGGGCCAATGGGGTTTATGACCAACCGCGTGCGTTGTTAGAAGCAATTCCCGGAGTGGAGTTAGTAGAAATGCCTCATAACCGCACCACCAGCCTATGCTGCGGCGGCGGTGGAGGCGGCATGTGGCTGGATGGCTTCCAATGGGAGAAGGGCCATGTGAGGCTTTCGGAGTGGCGCGTACGAGAGGCAATCAACGCTGGTGCCGACGTTCTGGCTGTTGCTTGCCCCTATGAACCGCCTCGCTTCGAGGATGCCGCCAAAATGGTTGAGGGAGCAGGAAACCTTGTTGTAAAGGATATTGTTGAGCTATTAGCAGAAGCAATGGAGGACTAACCAATTTAGACCCCGCGTATTACGGGGTTTCAGCAGAGCTGAAGTAAGGAGACACAGCATGACGCACATCATGGTTCCAGTCAAACTTGTACCAGACCTCGTCGAAGAACTCGAGATCGCTGAAAGCGGTACTGCTTTGGATATGGCCTGGTTGCGCTTGATCATCAACGAATTCGACGACCACGCTATCGAGCAAGCCATTCTATTGAAAGAACGTAGTGGAGGTGAGGTGACCGTCATCGCCCCCGACCAAGAGGGGATGGATGATGTGCTATTCACTGCAGCCGCAAAAGGCGCTGACCGAATCATCAAGCTCATTGGAGATTTTGAAGAAGGTACCAACAACCATGCACTAGCCCGAGCTTTTGCCAATGCCGCCAAAGAAGTAGGGCCCGATCTCATCCTGACGGGAGTTCAGGGAAACGATGACTTAGATGGTTCGGTTGGCCCTTACCTGGCCGAATATTTAGGCATGGCATATGTTGGCTATGTTGCTGGACTAAGCCTTGAAGGCGACAAAGCCATTGTGCAAAAAGAATATCCCGGCGGCCTAATCGCCGAAATGGAAGTGACTTTACCTGCCGTACTGGGCATACAAGCCGCAGAAGAACCGCCCCGCTATGTGGCTGTTAGCAAAGTACGCCAAATGATGAAGGAAGCTTCCATCGATGAAGCAGATGCAGGCGACCTGGACACCAGCGGGGGGCTGGAAATCAACAGCATGTATCTACCCGAAGCTGCCGAGCGAGCAGAAATGCTCGAAGGCGACGAAGAAGAAATTGCCACCAAGCTGGTGGAAATTTTCAAAGAAATTGGCGTGATGTGAGAGGAGGAGAGCGATGAATAACGACATCTATGTAGTAATCGAACACGTACGCGAGCAAGTTGCTGATATCTCCTACATCATGCTGGCCGCAGCACATGATCTGGCCCAGGAAACGGGGGGAGAAGTCGTGGGGGTTTTGCTGGGGAACGACGCACAAGCGTTGGCCGATAACATGGTCGCAGACAAAGTATTGTATGGGGATGATCCGGCTTTAGCTGAGTTCAGTTCCGATGCCTATACAAAAGCTCTCGCCGGTTTGATCAGTGAGAATGAACCTCGAGCGGTATTTTTCGGCAGCACAACCATTGGCACAGACGTTGCCGGCGTGCTCTCTGCTCGCCTCGACTTTCCTATGGTGAGTTCCTGTCTGAAGATCGCTGATGGCAAAGTTGTCAGTCAGATCTGCGGCGGGAAGATCATGGCCGAGAGCGAACTGGCCGACATGACCACCATCATTACGGTGATCCCAGGCGGCTACAAGCCCGAAGAAGGTCAGGGTGGTTCCCCTGAGGTCACGCCCGTCTCTGTGAACGTGGCTGACTTGAAAGTCACTCTGAGAGAGTATATCGAACCCGAAGTTGCCGATGTGGATATCACCACTGAAAACGTGCTCATCGCCATCGGACGCGGCATCCAAACCGAGGACAATATCGAACTGGCTGAAGAGTTAGCCGAATTAATGGATGGAGCCGTATGTGCTTCCCGCCCCGTAGTAGACCAGGGTTGGCTGCCTACACCGAGAATGGTAGGAAAATCTGGGCAACTGGTGAAGCCCAAGCTCTATCTTGCCCTGGGTATCAGTGGTGCCCCTGAACACGTAGAAGGCATGGCAGACGCAGAAAACATTATCGCCGTCAACATCGATCCTGGCGCGCCCATCTTCGACATCGCAAAATATGGTGCAGAAGTCGATCTCTTTGATCTGATCGATTGTCTGCTCGAAGCACTGGAAGATGCATAGAGGGAGATAAACGATGCCTGAACGAGCACATTACTGGGAAATTCCCCATGTTTGGTTCGGAGTTGAGATTGAACCCTTCGTGATTGTCTATACAATCATGTTCGCATCCGCCTTGATCATGCTCTACCGCTTCTACCGCGTTGCAAGTGTGTGGTGGAAAGTCGGTCGTGCAGAGCGCCGTTGGGATAAGTTACATATTCGCCTTTGGAACTTTATCAAATATGGAATCGTGCAGACAAAAGTTCTGAAAGATCGCATCCCTGGCACCATGCATGTGATCATTGCCTGGGCGTATTTCATCTTCTTCCTGGGTACAGCGCTGGCGACCATCGACGATCACTGGTTCAAATTCTTGGAAGGCAATGTATTAGTTGCCTACAAGTTCATTTTGGACATCTTCACCATCATTTTCTTTGTTGGTGCTGGGATGGCCATTTATCGCCGTTACTTCCAGAAACCCAAGCGCCTGACACTTGATCCCGGTTTCACCCGTACGCTTGTGATGATCACTGTGATCGTGATAGGCGGCCTGCTGACAGAATCTTTCAGACTGGCTGTTGACCAACCCGCTATGGCTTGGTCTTCTCCTGCCGGTTGGGTGGTTGCCCAACTATGGATTGCCATGGGGGCTTCAGATACCACTTTGATCAACTGGCATTTGGGCGTGTGGCTCTTCCATCTGGTGACTGTGGCCGGAACGATCATTTCACTCCCGGTAGGCACACTGCTTCATGGACTGACCGGTCCGCTGAATATGTTCTTCTCCAAGTTGGACCGTCCCTTTGGAGAGTTGGCTCCGATTGCGCTGACAGCAGATGGGGGTCAAATTTACACCAGCAAACTGAGCGATTTGAGTTGGAAGCAACTGCTCGATGGTGATGCCTGCACCGAATGCGGACGCTGCCAAGATGCATGCCCCGCCTTTGCGGCTGGCACACCTCTCAACCCCAAGGAGTTGATCCTTGGCATTCGAGATGCTCTACGCTCGGACGCGGCCGCAATAATTGCGGCTGCGGTTATGGGCGGCAACGGCGACGCCCCCGCTTTGGTCGGCGAGAAAATCGAAGAAGAAGTTCTTTGGTCATGCACCACCTGCGGCGCATGCGTTGGAGTCTGCCCGGTGCTTATCGAACATGTCGACACCATTGTGGATATGCGCCGACATCTGGTCATTGAAGGCGCGGTCGACGCGGAACTCCAGACTGCTCTATCCAACTTGGGACGCTACGGCAACTCCTTTGGTAAATCGGACCGCATGCGAACCCGATGGGCAAAAGGAGTTGAACCCAAAATTAAAGACGCCGGCAGAGAAGAGGTCGAATACCTGTGGTTTGTGGGCGACTATGCTTCTTACAGCCCCACTCTGAGTGACATAACACTGAAAACCGCGGCTGTCTTCCAGAAAACCGAACTCGATTTCGGCATCCTCTATAAAGGCGAGAACCACTCCGGTAACGATGTCCGCCGCGTGGGCGAAGAGGGTCTCTTCGAAATGTTGATGGAGAAAAATCTCAAAGCGCTCAGCCGAAGCAAATTCGGCGCCATTGTCACGACTGACCCCCACACCTACAACACCCTGAAGCACGAATATCCATCCAATGGAAATGGTGAATGGAAAGTATTGCATTACAGCGAATTGTTGGATCAAATGATCGCTTCAGGTCAGCTCAAGTTCAGCAAGAAGTTGGGTTACAAAGTTACTTATCACGATCCTTGTTACCTGGGCCGCTATAACGGAATCTACGACGCGCCGAGGCGCGTGATCGAGGCCACAGGCTGTGAGATCGTCGAAATGCCCCGCAACCGCGATCAAGGTTTCTGCTGCGGTGCAGGCGGTGGACGCATCTGGATGGAAGAAGGTGAAATCGAGCAACGTCCCAGCGAATCACGCATCAACGAGGCGGTTTCCCTGGATGGCGTGGACACATTCATCGTGGCCTGCCCCAAAGATGTCACTATGTATGCCGATGCAGTCAAAACCACCGGTCAAGAAGATCAAATCGTTGTCAAAGACTTAATCGAGTTAGTACACGAAGCACTTTAACAATTGAATAAGATAAGGTTGTTATTCACAGGAAAAACCGAAAATGGCTGAAGCCAAAGCGGCATCTATGAAAAAGCGTTGGGGATGGATAACCATTAAACACCCGCGCCAGATCAAGGTCGCCATTGCCACAAAACTTATATTAAGTTTTCTGTTGGTCATTGTACTCATCAGCATAGTTTTTATGGTTTTTGGTATCCGCTTGATAAACAACCTTATCCTCAATGAGGCACAAGAGAAAGTACGCAACGATCTCAATGCCGCCAGAGAAATCTATCTCAGCAATCTGACTCATATCGACGATGTGGTTAGCCTCACCGCTGAACGGTTCTTCCTCAGAGATGCCCTAAGCACGGGATATTTCGAAGCCGCTGAAAAAGAGCTTTGCCATATCCAGGAAGAAGCTGATCTGGACTTCATTTCCGTCACCGATAAATACGGGTATGTGGTAGTCCGGACAGGAAATCCCCAATCTTTGGGAGATAACCAGGGTAGCGATGAGATGATCCAGGCGGTACTCTCACAAGATGAATCTGTTGCTGCAACCATCATCGTATCTGCCGAGGATTTAGCCAAAGAATCTTTACTCCTGGCAGAAAAAGCACATTTCCAATTCATTGATACGCCATTGGCTCGAGTACGCGAAGAATCGGAAGAGACTGCGGGAATGATGCTAAAAGCCGCCGCCCCCATCCATGACACAAATGGTCATCTTGTTGGTGTAGTTTATGGCGGCGTGCTGCTCAACAGAAACTTCAAGATCGTTGACAAAGTAAAACAGACTGTCTATGAGAACGTGAAATATGAAGGACGGGATATTGGCACAGCAACCATCTTCCAAGATGATCTGCGAATTTCCACCAATGTCCGCAATGTAGACGGTTCGAGAGCAATTGGCACTCGAGTCTCAGAAGAGGTTTACAACCAGGTCATTGTGCAAGGTGAACCCTGGATCGATCGGGCTTATGTGGTCAATAGTTGGTATATCACTGCATATGAACCCATTCGGGATGTTTACGACCGCATCATCGGGATTTTGTACGTTGGAATTTTGGAGCAAAAATATTCCGATATCCAACAACAAACGGTTTTCACCTTCCTGACCATCAGCATCATCGGCGCAGTGATTACCATGACGGTCGCATATTTCGTTGGCGAACGGCTGCTGGTTCCGATCAACAAATTGGTATCGGCATCACAGCAAGTGGCCAAAGGCAATCTTGATGCTCAGGTTTCCATTACGACGAATGACGAACTGCGCTATTTGGCAGATTCTTTCAACGCTATGGCACAGGCACTCAAGAGGCGCGACGAACAACTCAAGGAATTCACAACGCAGCGGATCATGGAATCGGAGAGATTAGCCCTGGTCGGCCAATTGTCAGCCAACATCGCTCACGAGCTGAACAATCCACTCCAAGGCATTCTGACTTTTTCACACTTGCTGCTCGAAGATGATGATTGTAAGGACGCGACGACACAATTCTCGTTAGAAAAAATCGTCGGACAAGCTAATCGTTGTAGAGATATTATCCGCGGCCTGTTGGATTTTGCTCGCCAGAGAAAACCAGACAAAACCTACTGTAACGTTCACGAAGTGCTCCATGAATGTGTCTCGCTGGTGGAGCATCAGGCGCTCTTTCACAATATCGAGGTTGTAAAACACTTTCAGGAAGACCTGCCCATGCCGATCATCGACGCTGCACAAGTCGAACGGGTTTTCATCAATATGATCGTCAACGCTGCCGAAGCCATGGAGGGCAGCGGGCATTTGAATATCAGCACCAGGTACAGTATTCGCAAAGACAGCATCGAGATAGCCTTCTCGGATACAGGACCAGGTATTAGTAAAGAAAATCTCAAAAAGATCTTCGATCCTTTCTTCACAACAAAGGACGTTGGACATGGAACGGGCCTGGGTTTGGCAATCAGCTACGGCATTGTCAAAGGCCACAAAGGAACATTAACTGTCGAAAGTGAACTCGGCAATGGGACGACTTTCATCGTGGCATTACCGGTAAACGTAAACGGAGACAACCCTAGTAATGGATGAAATACCCAAAATTCTGATCATCGATGACGAGGAAATCGTTCGCGATTCCTGCATCCAGATCTTAGCAAAAAGTAATTACAACATCAAAACTGCCGAAAATGGGCAATTAGGTTTAGATATGTTGGAAGATTTTCTGCCAGACCTGACATTTGTGGATTTGAAAATGCCCGGACTTTCTGGTTTCGAGGTTCTAGAGAAAATCCACACCTTCGACCCCACAATTGTGACCATCGTGATTACAGGTTTTGCTACGGTTGATTCGGCCGTGGATGCCATGAAAAAAGGGTCGTACGATTTTCTTCCCAAACCGTTTACGCCTGACCAACTGCGATTGATCACCCAGAGAGGCTTGGAACGAAGGAAGTTTGCACTAGAAACCATTGCCCTACGCCGAGAGAAAGAGATGCTTCGAGAACATTTCGCAGCCATCGTCTCGCACGAATTAAAATCTCCTTTGGGCGCGGTGCAAACAAACCTGTATGTTCTTGCTGGCGACTTAGAAGATTTATTATCCGACAAACAAAAGAAGAAGTTCAAACGATTGCAAAGTCGCATTGGTGACCTAGTCAAATTGATTAATACCTGGCTGCGTGCTATCTCAGTGGACATCAGTTCTATCCGTGAGAACTTTGAGCCAGTATTTATTAAAACGGTCATCGAGAAAACTGTAGAGAATACCCAGCAGCATGCCACCCGCAAAGCCATCGACATTGAAACTTCGCTGCCCGAAGAATTGTCACCTGTCAATGGCGATGAGGGCACGCTGGTGGAAGCAGTTGCCAACATTGTTGGCAATGCAGTCAAATACACTCACATCGATGGAAATGTTTCGGTCGTTGTAAGTGAAGACGGGAGCAATATCCACATCAAGGTTACGGACAACGGTGTTGGTATTGCACAAGAAGATTTACCCAATCTATTTCAGGACTTTTATGTTGGAAAATCAAGTGTAGAAGGTGAAAGGAGGAGTGGAGTCGGCTTAGCAATAACCCGGCGGATCATCGAGGCTCACGATGGATCCATTAGTGTCGAGAGTGAATTAGGAAAAGGTAGCACTTTCACAATCCATCTGCCTATTATCGAAGAGTAAAAAATTTATCAATAGCATGCAATACCTTAAGGAATAAGGAGGTTCCTATGACTCAAACGAGGTTACTGATCATCGACGACGATCCAGATTATGTAGATGGGATCAAGTCAATCCTCGAAAAAGCAGACTACGTCGTAGATGCTGCCTACAACCCCAAAGACGGATTTGAAGCTTTGGAAACAGGCAACTACGATCTACTTCTGCTAGACATCATGATGGGACGAGGCGCAGAAGGTGTAATGGTCGCCAGGAAGATCAACAAGGATCCGGTTCTCCGGGAAATGCCTGTGTTGATCATTACCGGCGTCCGCGAACAAATTGCCTTCCTCTTCCCTGGCCAAGCAGTGCATCCAGGTATTCTCCCCACGGACGAACTGCTTGAAAAGCCTGTGAATCCCGATTTGCTTATCGAAAAAGTCGAAGCACTGTTGAAAGAAGCAAAAGAGAAGAAGGCTAAATAGGAAAAGCTATGGCAGCTAAACCAACATTCAGCCAAGAAATTTCCAACCTGCTGTACGCCTCTCAAGGTAGCCCGCTGAAAAACTGCATTCAGTGTGGAACTTGCTCGGGCACATGCCCAGTGGTTAATTACATGGATCAAACACCCCGGCGGCTGATTGGAATGATTAATGCGAATCTCAAAGAAGATGTACTGGACTGTAATACATATTGGTTCTGTGCATCGTGCTATCACTGCACTGTGAGATGCCCCGCAAAAATCGATATCGCCGAGGCCATGTATGCGGTCAAGCGTTATTCCATCTGGCATAAGACGTACAGTGAAGATCTTGTTGGTCCGACATTCTCCGAGACATTCGTGAAAACCATCATCAATAATGGCCGATCCTTCGAGCCAGTCTTGGCACCAACCTACATGTTCAGCATGGGCATCAAAGAGGTGCTCCAAGAAGCTTATATGGGTACCCAGATGATGCTAAAAGGCAGAATGCCAGTCCTACCAACTAAGATCAAAAGGCTAGATAATTTCAAGAAAGTGATCCGTAGGATCATCCCCATGGGAGGTGAAAAATGAAAAAATTTGCCTATTTCCCAGGTTGTTCCCTTGAAAAAATAGCCCTAAGTTATAACAAAACATCTGTGGAGACTTCCAAAATTTTAGGCGTTGAACTTCAGGAACTGGAAGACTGGAACTGCTGTGGAGCTACCACTTATTTCCATGTTGACCAACTCCTTGCCTACACGCTGACCGCCCGTAACCTGGCCATGGCCGAGAAAGAAGGCCTGGATCTCGTTGCTCCATGCAGCGCTTGCTACAAAAACGCATACACCACTAATAAATACTTCAAAGCAGATCCCGACGTCGCCGAGCATATCAATTATGCTCTCGAAGAAGATGATTTGCAGTTCAATGGCGATATCAATGTCCATCACATCATGGATATTTACGTCAATGAAGTTGGTGTTGATGCGATCAAGGAGAAAGTCAAGGTACCGCTTGAAGGACTTAAAGTAGCCCCCTATTACGGGTGCCAAATCGTGCGGCCCCGCAAGAACGGCGAGGACGTCGAGAATCCACAATTCTTCGAAGATCTGGTCAAAGCCATGGGCGCCGAAGCGGTTGATTTCGCCGAGAGATTGCGCTGTTGCGGCGGTTCGCTAATCATGACCAGCCGTACGGCTGCACTAGATATGGTGCGAGTGCTGCTCAAGAATGCAGTCGATAGTGGAGCAGACGTAATCGCTACGGCCTGCCCCCTTTGTCAGGTTAATCTGGAATGTTACCAACTGCAAGTCAACGAAGAATTTGGCACAGATTTCAATATGCCAGTGACTTACTTCACCCAACTCCTAGGTCTTGCTCTAGGAATGCCCAAGAAAAAATTGGGGATTGGGTCGGAATTGGTTTCAGCCGCGCCGATCTTTGGCGAGTTTTAGAGAAGGAGGCCGAATGATCCATTCCCTAACAAATAGCAACCCTGACGATTTTTGCAATCGTCTTAGTAAAGGTCTTGAATTCGTTCAAATTGCATTTCATATAGGAGAAGACCTATGAGTGAAAAAGTAAACCCTGAGCAAGAACGGGTTGGAGTCTACGTCTGTCACTGCGGCAGCAATATTGCCAAAGTTGTAGATGTAGAAGACGTCGCAACTTGGGCTGCAGATCTTCCCAATGTGGAAGTGTCGCGTGATTATAAATTCATGTGCTCCAGCCTGGGCCAGGACTTGATTGAAGAAGATATCAAGGAAAAAGGCCTGACCAAAGTCGTCGTCGCATCCTGTTCCCCTCACATGCACGAGAAGACATTTAGGGTGGCCTGCGAACGCGGAGGCCTGAACCCCTTCATGTTCGAGATGGCAAACATCCGAGAACATGATTCTTGGACCACAGACGATGAGGTCGCAGCCACATCAAAGGCCAAAGCCCTGACTAACGCTGCAATCGAGCGTGTGGTTCATCACCAACCCTTGGAGCAGTTGCCCGTCGAGATCAACCCCAACACATTGGTTGTTGGTGGCGGTATCGCTGGTATCAGTGCAACCCTCGAGTTGGCAAACGCTGGACATCATGTCTATATGGTGGAAAGGGAGCCAACCATCGGCGGCCACATGGCCCAGTTGGATAAAACATTCCCCACCCTGGACTGTTCAGCTTGTATTCTGACCCCCAAGATGGTTGATGTTGGCCAGCATCCAAATATCACACTGCTCACCTGGAGTGAAGTAGAAAAGGTAGATGGCTTCCTGGGCAATTTCACAGTCAACGTGCGCAAGAAGGCGCGCTACGTCAACGAGGAACACTGCACTGGCTGTGGAATCTGTATCGAGAAGTGCCCTTTCAAGGTCAGCGACGATATCTTCGAGGTCGGGCTGAGCGAGCGCAAGGTGATCTACCGACCGTTCCCCCAGGCTGTGCCCAAGTATCCCGTCATCGACAAAGAGAACTGCGTTTACTTCCAACGAGGCAAATGCAAGGCCTGCCAGATCTTCTGCCCCACGGAACCCAATTCAATTGAGTTCGAACAAGAAGATGAGATTCTCTCCTTTGATGTGGGTAATATTATTCTGGCCACCGGCTACGATCTCTTCGATGTCAAGAAAATTCCGCAATACGGCTACGGTCGTCTGGCAAACGTGTTCACCAGCCTCGAATTCGAGCGCATGGTCAACGCGTCTGGCCCCACCGAGGGCAGTATCGTGCTCCGGGATATGGAATCAACACCCAAGAGCGTCGCCATTGTCCACTGTGTGGGCTCGCGTGATGAGAACTATCACAAGTACTGCTCCAAAGTTTGCTGCATGTACTCGCTGAAGTTCGCCCACCTGGTCCACGAACGCATCCCCGAGGCCGAAGTCTACAATTGCTATATCGACATGCGTACGCCCGGCAAAGGCTACGAAGAATTCTACAACCGCCTGCTCGAAGAAGAAACCAACTTCATTCGTGGCAAGGTTGCAGAAGTGACCGATGCCGCCCGCATTCCTGAAGAAGAGGGCAAACTGATCGTGCAGGTCGAAGATACTCTGATCGGCCGTCAACGTCGTGTGCCCGTCGATATGGTCATCCTGAGCCCAGCGATGGAAGCTCGCGCCGACTCCAAAGAGATCTCCCAGCTCTTCAAGATGGGCTGTGACTTCGATGGTTTCTTCGTCGAGCGCCATCCCAAGCTGGACCCAGTGGCAACCATGACCGATGGCATCTATATCGCTGGCGCCTGCCAGGGACCAAAAGATGTCCCCGACAGCGTGGCGCAAGGTGCGGCAGCCGCCGCCCGCGTGGCTGGACTGATCAACCTCGGAACCGTGATGATGGAACCCGTCCGGGCGTCCATCAATCAGGACGAGTGCTCGGGCTGCAAAATCTGCAATAACATGTGCCCCTACAACGCCATCATCTTCCACGAAGATCGCGAGGTCTCGGAAGTGATCACCGCCCTATGCCAAGGCTGTGGCACCTGCGTTGCAGCCTGCCCCAGCGGTGTCATCACCGGCGCACACTTCACCAACGATCAACTGTTTTCCCAGATCGAAGGTATTCTGTGGGATGTCAGACCAGAAAAGGTCACGGCATAAGGAGAGAAAACTATGACAGAACAATTTGAACCCGTAATCGTTGGTTTTCTGTGCAACTGGTGCTCCTACCGCGCTGCCGACCTGGCAGGGACCGCCCGCATCCATTATGCCCCTAACATGCGCCCCATCCGGGTGATGTGCAGTGGCCGCGTTGACCCGCAGTTTGTGCTCAAAGCGCTGCGAGAAGGCGCCGATGGTGTATTGATCGCTGGCTGTCATCCTGGCGAGTGCCATTACGTAAATGGAAACATCAAAGCCTTACGCCGATTTATGCTGCTCAAAGCAATGCTCCGCCAAATGGGCGTCGAAGAAGATCGAGTACAACTCCTCTGGGCCTCAGCCTCTGAGGGTATTATCCTCGCTCGGAAAGTCGACCAGATGACAGAAGAGATCCGCGCTTTGGGTCCGCTAAATTGGAGCGAAAAGGTTATTGGAGGCAACGGCCACAAGGTCGCTGTCGCCGAACCAGTGGCTGAGGAGGTGTGACAATGTCAGAAAAACCTAAACTAGCAATGTACTGGGGATCTGCTTGTGGAGGCTGCGAAATCTCAGTCTTGAACATCCACGAACACATCCTGGCCGTTGATGAAATCTTCGACATTGCTTTCTTCCCTTGCATTGCCGATTTCAAAGTTCATCACGTCGAAAGTTACGATGATGGCTATATCGATGTCTGCTTGTGGAACGGCGCAATCCGCAACTCTGAGAACGAAGAGATGGCCCACCTTTTGCGCAAGAAATCCAAGGTCATGGTGGCCTATGGTTCCTGCGCTTACGAAGGCTGCATCCCAGCGCTCTCCAACTTGACGTCGAAAGAAGCAACCTTCAACACTGTCTACCATGACAATCAATCTATCGATAACCCTGAGGGCATCGTACCTCTGACAGAAGTTGAAGTTGCCGAAGGCACGCTTACACTGCCGGAGTTCTACAACACTGTCAAATCTCTTGATCAGGTTGTGGACGTGGATTACTACCTTCCCGGATGCCCGCCTGAGCCGCCCCAAATTTGGGCTGTTCTTCAGGTAATCGTAGCGGGCTTGCTCGAGGGTGCTCCACTGCCTCCAGCTGGTTCTGTTGTCGGTGTGACCAACGTGGCAGTCTGCGAGGAATGTGAGCGTGTTAAGAGCGAGAAGAATATCGAAAAGTTCTATCGCCCTTACCAAATCAACCCCGATCCAGAACAATGCTTGCTTGAGCAGGGAGTTGTCTGTATGGGATTGGCAACCAATGGCGGCTGCGGCGCGCTATGCCCGCAAGTTGGTATGGGATGCCGAGGCTGTTACGGTCCGTTGCCGGGTGTCGAAGACCAGGGAGCCAAGATGCTCTCAGCGGTCGCATCGGTAATTGGTGCAGGCGATCACAGCATGGAAGAGGCTGAATTAGAAGAAAAGATTCAGGCTGTTGTTGATACCATCGCTGACCCCGCTGGCACCTTCTATCGCTTTAGCATGTCCCATTCGATGCTCCGTCGAGCAAAAGTTAATGGTAGTAACGGGAAAGGAGAGGCCTAAATGTCACGCATTACCATAGACCCCATTACCCGTCTTGAAGGCCACGGAAAGATCGAAATCTTCCTGGATAAGGAAGGCAATGTCGATAATGCCTATCTCCAGATCCCCGAGCTGCGTGGCTTCGAGCAATTCTCAGTTGGCCGTCCGGCCGAAGAGATGCCCCGCATCACCAACCGCATCTGCGGTGTCTGCCCCGAGGCACACCACATGGCCGGGACGAAAGCGCTGGATGCGCTCTTCAATGTCGAACCCGCTCCGGTGGTCAAGAAGATCCGCGAGATGTTCTATAGTTCCTTCTACTGCACAGATCATGCAGTGCACTTCTACGCTCTAGGCGGCCCTGACTTCGTCATCGGTCCCGATGGCCCTCCGGCAGAGCGCAATGTTCTGGGCGTAATTCACAAAGTCGGTCTGGAAATCGGCGGTCAGGTGATCGCTTGCCGCAAACGCAACCATGAAGTCATTCAGTGGTTAGGTGGCCGTGGCATTCACCCTGTTGCCGGTTTGCCCGGTGGCTGGAGCCAGGCTGTTGATGAAGAGATGCGCGAGAAAATTGAAGGAATCGCCAAAGAGAATATTGATTTTGCTCTCTTCAGTTTGCAACTCTTCGAGGATGTCGTATTGGCCAACCAAGCCTATGTCGATCTGATCCTCTCCGATTCCTATGCTCACAGCACGTACTACATGGGCACAGTTGACGAGAACAACCACATCAACTTCTACGATGGCTTGATTCGCGTCACCGACCCCGAAGGCAAGGAATTTGCCAAGTACGAGGCCAAAGATTACGCCGATCACGTTGCTGAACATGTTGAGCCCTGGTCATATCTCAAGTTCCCCTACCTGAAGAATGTTGGCTGGAACGGCTTCACCGATGGTATGGACAGCGGCGTCTACTGCGCAACGCCTCTCTCACGCTTTAACGCGGCAGATGGCATGGCGACCCCCAAGGCTCAGGAGTTCTTCGAGAAATTCTACGATACTTTGGGCAGCAAGAAAGTCGACGGACGCTACCAGCCTGTGCACGCCCGCCTGGCAACCCACTGGGCTCGCCTGGTGGAACTGCTTTACGCCGCGGAGCGCATGTTGGAGTTGGCCACAGATCCCGAGATCACCGACCCCAATGTCCGACCGATCGTTACCAACACACCCACCGAGGGTGTAGGAAGTGTCGAAGCACCGCGCGGAACGCTGACACATCACTACACAACCGATGAGAACGGCATCCTGACCAAGGTCAACCTGATTGTGGGCACTACCAACAATAATGCCCCCATCGCCATGTCCATCAAGAAGGCCGCGCAAGGTCTGATCACTAAGGGCACCGAAGTTACTGAACCCATTCTCAATATGATCGAGATGGCTTTCCGCAACTACGATCCTTGCATGTCCTGCGCAACGCACTCTTTACCTGGACAGATGCCCCTTGAGGTGACCATCCGCGACGCCGATGGAGAAATCCTCGACGTAGTCAGTCAATTTGTTGATTGATTTGTGAATAGTAACAGTGAACAGTGGCGATTCGTCACTGTTCACTTGCCACTATCCACTTTACACTTCTAGCGGTATGAAGACTCTTATTGTCGGATTGGGCAATCCCATTCTCACTGATGATGGTGTCGGTGTTAAGGTTGCTTATCAAGTCGAAGACGCACTCACTGAAGCTCATCGAGAAAACGTCACAGTCACTGAAGCTAGCGTTGGGGGACTGCGTTTAATGGAACTGATGGTCGGCTACGACCGAGTAATCATCATCGATGCTCTCTACCGTCCAAACGGAAACGGCCAGAAACCTGGCACAATTTCCCGGATGGGCATGCAAGATCTCAAAGACATCAGCCCCACACAACACAGCGCCTCCGCTCACGATACAACCCTGAACACCGCCCTAGACATGGCAGACCGAATGGGATTGCCTCTTCCCAAAGAGGTTCTTATCTTCGCCGTTGAAGTTGAAGAGATTTTTGTCTTCAGCGACGAACCAACACCAGCCGTTGCTGCGGCAATCCCCAAAGTGACGCAAATGGTGTTGGACGAAATTTGAGAAATAAACAAATTGTCACCCCAAGTGAAACGAAGGACCTCCCGCTCTGTGAGTGGGGATTCTTCACTGGCCACAGGCCCGCCTATACGCGTTCAGAATGATATGGTTTATCCGCATAAGGAGGAGACATGATTTCAGCTGAATTAATCCGGCGCTTTCCATTCTTCGCAGGATTGGATCTGGAACAAATCAATAAACTAGCCAAACTGGGTACCGAAGAAATTGTCGAAGAGGGACACTATTTCTTCCACGAAGATGATGCCCTTGGTAAATTCTTTGTCAACCTGGAAGGTGCAGTAGGCATCGTCTACGAAGTCCCCGAGCGCGATGTGAAACACAAAGTAGCAGACCAGTTTTCCCGCAAACTAAAGACAAAAGATATCGTCATTAGCACTGTCGGCCCTGGTGAGATGTTTGGATGGGCGGGACTGATTCCCCCTCACAAGGCCAGAGCAACCGCAAAAGCATTAGCCCCCTGCCGAGTGATCACTTTCAACGCGACTGAACTAGTGAAAGAATTCGACAATGATTGTGGTTTCGGCTACGTCATGACGCAAAAAGCTGCCCAGGTAATTGGACAGCGTCTGCGCGATCTGCGTGTCGAGTCATTGGCATTTGCTTAAAAAACTAAAAATTTACCTACCAAAGGGTAAAACGGGTTTCTCAAACTTAAGATTTAAGTCATGAGAAACCCGTTTCCTTAAATGTTACAATCGAAGCATGGCAAAAATCCGCATCTTATTGGTGGATGATCACGTCATCTTGAGAGATGGCATCCGCTCCTTGCTGGAAAAAGACCCCCAGTTGAAGGTGGTCGGCGAGGCTGGTGATGGGCGCGCGGCCATAGAGATGACGCGTCAGCTACAACCCGACATCGTGCTCATGGATGTGGCTATGCCCTTACTGAATGGGCTGGAAGCCACCGCTCAAATCGTTCAATCCCACTCCGAAAGCAAAGTACTCATTCTCTCAATGTACGATTACGAGAGCTACATCCGTCAGGCATTGGCCGCTGGGGCAGCGGGATATATTCTCAAAGATGCCAATGCTCAAGAATTGATCGATGCCATCCACTGTGTACATCAAGGGGAAGCAGTGCTCTCTCCCGCTATCACCAGGCTGGTAATTGAAGATTATTTACGCTGGGGAGAGGTCAAACCTGTTGAAGCCGACAATGGCCTGACCGGACGGGAACGTGAAGTTTTGCAGTTAATCGCTGAGGGTTATACCAACAAAGAAATTGGGGAAATCCTGTGCATCGCCATCAAAACAGTGCAAGCCCATCGTTCCAATCTGATGGAAAAACTCGACCTGCACAGCAAGGGGGATTTGATAAAGTATGCTATTCGCAAGAAGATTATCGAAATATAGTTGCCCTTTTCCTCGAATTTCCCCTTTGGGGTTATAATAAAATAATTATGGACAACAATTGGAGCAAATCATTTCGATATGTGATGATGACCACTTTGGTCTTGATCTTGTTCATGGTAGGTTGGTACATCCGTGCGGCGGTAGGTCCGTTGGTAATCGGTGCTCTACTCGCATATGTGCTCAACCCGGTCAAAAATTTGTTAGCGGAACGAGCGCGTCTATCCCACTCGCTCTCTGCGACTACCGTACTGATCATCGCTTTTGGACTGCTGGCAGCGTTATCTGCATTTATACTCCCAGCACTTGTAAAAGAATTCCAATTTTTAGTCCAAGATCTTGAGCGAGTCGTGACTCCCGTAACAGAGTTTCTTGCTCGCCCAATTCTTCTCTTTGAATACGAATTCTATCTAGGGAGTCTAATTCCGGACCCGGCACTTTGGATATCGGAAAGTGCTCAAAGGATAACCGAAAACGCATTTCACCTGATCGAAGTTATTACCGAAAACCTACTTTGGCTTCTAGTTACCTTTGTAACCATGTATTATTTGCTTCGGGATTGGTCTCGATTGCGCGATTGGCTGCTCTCTCTACCCCCGAAACCTTACCAACCAGACATCAACCGCATCTATCAAGAAATACGACAAATATGGCGTGGCTACTTGCGCGGGAATATAGCCCTGATGACCGTTGTAGGGATTGTTTTTACTATCGCCTGGCTGGCATTAGGAGTTCCTGGCGCGCTAATCCTGGGGACAATTGCAGGCTTGCTTACAATAATTCCCGACCTTGGCCCTGCAATTGCCGCATTGTTAGCCGCAATTGTTGCTTTTATCGAGGGATCAACCTATTTGCCGCTCTCAAATTTTTGGTTCGCAGTGCTGGTTTTAGGCGTGTATTTGGGCCTGATCAATATAAAAAACTTATGGTTGCGGCCGCGCATCTTTGGCCGAAGCGTCCATATGCATGAAGGAATCGTATTTATCGCAATCATCATCGCAGTTTTAATTGGAGGTATTCTGGGTGCGCTAATCATCATCCCCGTTTTGGCATCTGCAGGTATTATCGGACGATATATCTATAATCGCGCATTGGGTTTACCCCCCTGGCCTGACATTCCATCATACATTACTTCAGAATAAACAAGAATTTCATCGGGTCTCTAGGAATCGCCGTGGTAAGGGGTCACATTTGGGGGTAGATGTCAGGTCTCTCACGGTAATTCCCATAGAACCATTTCATCTAGGGTGGTTTTTAGGATTTTCTAGGGTTTATGCCTGATACAAAATCAGGTATTTGACATTGCCCCCTGCCTCATTATCTATTACGCTCTACATGTGAAAATGTCGCATCGCCCCCCAAGCGCTTGCAAAATTCAACCTTGCTATCTATCGAGGTGATCTATGAATCTATTCTTTCGTCGAATCCTTTTGGGTACAGTCGCATTTGTCCTGGTGGCAGCTCTGCTGCTGATTTTCGCACACCAGAGTCAGGCCAGGGCGTATGAACCCAACTGGGAATTAGCCCGCGAGAGCGCGGGGCTACCGTCCGAAAAGTCTTCGGAGGTAGTGCCATCGCTATTGGCCAGCCTCCCACCACCCCCCAAACAAGACCCATGTCTTCACTGTCATATTGCGGGGGAGGAGAAAGGCCTCTGGACTCCCGTAGCTCGGTGGGTGATATTCGGTTCCGCTGGGTTAGTGCTCGTCTTTGGCGTTGTCCAAGCCTCGAGTATGAGGAAAACTCGTTCTCCGTGGAAGCCGCTTATGGCACGTGCTGGCGAGTGGATCGATGAACGTTACGAGATCTCCGATCCACTGTCTAAGATGCTCGCCAAACCTGTCCCCGATTGGCAGCGCCGCTGGTGGTACTGCCTGGGCGGGATCACGGCATTTCTCTTCATTGTACAAGGCATCACCGGCGTGATGTTGGCTTTCTACTACCAGCCCACACCCGAGGCGGCCTATGCCAGCATCCAGTTCATCGAGACTGAAGTTCGCTTCGGAGCGGCTATCCGCATGATCCATCACTGGTCGGCCAACGGCATGATCGTGATGTGTACCGCCCATATGCTGCGCGTCTTTATCATGGGTGCCTATAAAAAGCCGCGTGAACTTAACTGGGTTAGCGGGGTCAGCCTGCTTGTCCTGACTTTGGCCTTCGGTCTGACCGGTTACCTACTCCCTTGGGATCAGCGTGCCTATTGGGCTTCAACAGTTGCCACCGAGATCGCCGGGAGCATGCCTGCCATCGGCAACCTGGCACTGATATTCCTGCGTGTCGGTTGGAATATCGGCGCCCAGACCCTCAGCCGCTTCTACGCCCTACACGTCCTGATCATCCCCGTGGCCACCGTAACCTTCATGGGGCTTCACTTCATTATGGTGCGCCGACAGGGCATCATGAAACCACTTTAGGAGAACCACCATGACTGAAAACATATCTCCCGAAGAAAACGCGATCCCCTTCTACCCCGATCATGTGACCAATGAAGCCAAAGTGGCTATGTGGTTTGGGGTTGGATTGATTATTATAGGCATAATCGGACTGTTCAATCCAGTCGGTTTACAACCCCCAGCGGATCCTTTGAATACTCCCGCACATGTCAAGCCAGAGTGGTACTTCTTGGCTTTGTACCAAATTATCAAATTCTTACCAAAAACGACTGGTGCCGTATTGCCCGTAATCTTTGCCGGTGTCGTTCTGATCTGGCCATTTTTGGATAACAAGCCTGATAAATCAAAGAAAACCACCCGCGTGCGCTTCATTGTTATTAGCGTACTGATGGTCGTCCTGATCGCTCTGACCGTTTGGGGAGAGGTGAGTTAACCATGGCTAAGATAAACCGACGCGATTTCCTAAAGATCGTCAACCGTGTTCTGGCTGCCACCGGCCTGGTCGCTGTCTTCGGCCCCGTTGTGGCCTATTTCTACCCACCCAACCTGGAAGAGACACCCTCCGAGCCAGTGTTGGTTTCACCTGAAACAGAGATGCCCGTTGGCGAATCCCGCACCGTGGCTTTCGGGCGATATCCCGCTCTGGTTATAAACACCGCTGCTGGACTGAAAGCCTATTCGGCGGTCTGCACGCACTTCGCCTGCATTTGCAAATGGGATGCAGACCAGGAACAGATCGTCTGCCCCTGCCATGACGGTTTTTTCAGCCCTGTCGATGGCAGCGTGATCTCCGGGCCGCCTCCCAAGGGCCTCACCCCACTGCAAACCGAAATCAAAGATGGCGACATCTACGTCAGCGCCGGAGGTGAAGAATGAGTACAACTACAAGTGAACAGATAGCAGTGAACAGTAAACAGTGGCCTGTTGCCTTACGAGACTTCTTTGTTCATGCGATTGGGCAAATCAGGATTTTGAAAAAGATCTATCCCGGGATCATGCACCTATTGATCTTCTGGGGTGTGACCATCCAGGTTATAGGCACCGCTATAAACTTGATGCAGATGGCCCTCTTTACGCCTTTTGCTTTGGAGAATTTTCCTCGAGGGAATTGGTACTTCGCCTATGAGTTCATCATGGATTTGGCAGGCGTGTTCATCCTGACAGGTGTGTTGATGGCTGCTTTTCGACGCTTGGTACTACGCCCGAAGAGTTTACCCACCGCCTGGGATGACTACTTTGTGCTGGTCCTGCTGACCCTGCTGCCCCTGGCCGGATTCTTCACCGAATCTATACGTCTGATCTCTGCCGCACCTGAGTGGGCGCGCTATTCCTTTGTCGGCAACTGGTTGGCAGGGATTCTCTCCAATGCTGGCCTGACGGTGGAGACCGCCTTCAGCATCCATCCCATCCTACTCCTGACTCACATTGCCTTGGGCCTGACCTTCGCTGCCAGCATCCCTTTCACCAAGCTGCGCCACCTTGTCAACGCTCCATTGAATATCATCTTGCACCCACGCCGCGTATACGGCGCGCTGACTAAAGTAGACGATCTAGAAACCGCTGAAATCCTGGGCGTTGGGAAAGTTGCTGAGTTCGAACCCCAAAATCTGTTGGAGTTCGACGCCTGCCTGCGCTGCGGACGCTGCGAAGAAGTTTGTCCCGCAACCTTCAGCGGCTTAGATTACTCTCCAAAAACATTGTTGATGCAAATGCGTGACGCCATGCTCGACTCACTTGGAACACCAAGCACCAACGGCAATGGCTCCAAAGAACTTCCTGCGCACTTCTTCGAAGAGGAAGCCTTGTGGTCTTGCACCACCTGCGGCGCCTGCCTGACCCGCTGCCCGGCCTTTATCCGTCCCCCTGAGCGCGTAATCGATTTGCGCCGCTACTCCATCTTGATGACCGGAGAAATGCCTAAATCTGTCGGCGATACCCTGCGCAACATGGAACGCCAGGGCAACCCCTGGGGCATGCCCCCACAAGATCGACTGAACTGGGCCGAGGGCCTAAACGTGCGCGAGCTGGCCCCCGGCGACGAAGTCGATGTGCTGCTCTATATGGGCTGCGCGGCGGCCTATGATGACCGCAATAAGAAGGTCGCTCAGTCCGTAGTGCGCCTGCTTCAGAAAGCCAATGTCGATTTCGGCGTGCTCGGCCTCGACGAGGCCTGCTGTGGCGAGACCGCTCGTCGCATGGGCCACGAGTACATCTTCCAGGTATCCGCCGAGCAAAATATCGAAATCTTTGCCTCTGTTAAATTCAAGCGCATCGTCACCCAATGCCCGCACTGTTTCAACACCCTCAAGAACGAGTATCCGCAGATGGGCGGCGAGTACGAAGTGCTGCACTACGCCGAACTGCTCGAAGAAGTCGCCCCTGCATTGGGTGCGATTTCACCCAACGGCAATGGGCTGAAGGGCACACTCACCTTCCACGACTCCTGCTACCTGGGACGTTACAACGATATCTACAAAGCGCCGCGAGAACTGCTCGATCAGGCCAAAGTCGAGCGCGTTGAGATGAAGCGCACAGGTGAAAACAGCTTCTGCTGCGGCGCGGGCGGTGGCGGCATGTGGATCGAGACCGATTCCGACAAGCGCATCAACCAGAACCGCCTGCAAGATGCTTTGGATGCAAAAGCAGACACGGTGGCAACGGCCTGTCCTTACTGCTTGAGCATGTTTGAAGATGCGATCAATTCCAAGGGTATCGGTGCACAAATTCAGGCTATGGATATTGCCGAAGTGCTTGAACAACAGATTGGCGATTAACGGTTGTACACGCTAGAGGTTAGAGGTTAGAGGTTGGAGTATTCCAGCCTCCAATCTCCAGAAATGGAGATAAACGATGAACACACAATGGATGATTAAGACCCATGGAGATCCGCTAGGCACGGTTCGCGAATTCACCAAATTGGTCTGGAAGACCTTTGATCTAGAGCGCATGGTGGTGCCAACTAACGGCAAAGCCGAGGATACTGGTCCACACTTCATTGATGATTCCGATGGGCTAGAAGCTCTAAGTCCCTGCACACCGCTGATGCCCATTAACGCCGCCAAGTTGATCCCAGAATTGCTTGAAAAAGATTCTAAAAAAATTGGTGCCATGCTGCGCCCTTGCGAAATGCGCACATTATTCGAGATGACCAAGCAGAACGGCCTCAATACGGACAAATTACTAACACTGAGCGTCGACTGTTTGGGAACGCTTCCAACGGACGAGTATCAATGGCGCGTTGAAAGAAAAGGTTCTCCAAAAAAACTTACTCAGGAAGCGCTGCAGTTCAGCCGTCAAGGGGGCATCGTGCGCTATCGTTATCGCTCCGCCTGCCAGGTGTGTATCTCGCCCCAAGCAACTAAAGCGAACATAAACATCGGCATTCTCGGGCTGCCAGTCCGCCAACATGCATTAATCACCATCAATGACGAAAGCCTGGCTGAACGGCTCAACATGGCGGAGTTTGCTGAAGGCAAGATCGACGCAGATATACTCGAAGGTCATCAACGTGTCATTGCTCGCTTGGTGCAGCGCAGTGAAAATACCCGCGAACGTATCGCAAACGGTTTGGCCGAATTGCTCCCCGAGAATGTGGCTACATTGATCGAGCAATTCGAGAGTTGCGGCGATTGCTCCACTTGTATGGATGTTTGCCCCTTGTGTGATATCCACTACCCCCAGCGCACTGAAGATGGCCGATTTCAAGAATCTGATGTCACTCGCTGGCTGATATCATGTTCTGGCTGTGGCATCTGCGAACAAGCTTGCCCCCAACATTTGCCACTGACGATTATTTTCAATCACATCCAGAGCCAGTTGGCAGAGGAGTTTGATTATCAAGCGGGGATATCAACCGACGATTTGTTACCAATCATCTAACACAACTCAAAAATAAGGGTGGGTGGATCGGATACCCGCCCACACTTATTTTTGGAAAAAAACTTCCATTCCACGGAAACAATCCGCACTCAACTTGTGGCCTGCATCCGACTCACAATAGGTCACTTCAGCACCCACCTTACTCAAAAATTGAACTGCAGTTCTGGCGCGCTCAATGGGCACGTGCTCGTCCCGTGTGCCATGTGATACGTAAACCGACATCCCTTCTAATACATTGCCATAAACCGCTAAGGATGTTGTTTCTGGTAGAAATCCGGCCAACCCAGCCAGAGCTCGGACTCGCTCGGGGTGGATCAATGTAAAGGCGTAAGCCATTGCTGCCCCCTGACTAAATCCTGCCAAACGCAGATCGCTGAAATCTGCATTGGGTGATGCAGACGCGGGCCAATCATCGATCAATTCAATCAACGCCGTTGCAGCGGGTCGAAAATCATCCAGGGTTGGCCAGGATTGACCATTCATGGGGTACCAACTATATCCACCGATTGGCGATTCATGCAATCCGCGCGGGGCGATCAAAAGATAATGTTCAGGCAGTCGCGAAGCAAAGATCCACATGGAATTCTCGTCCCCAGTCCAGCCGTGCAGTAACAGCACAACCGGGTGCGGGCCGGCACCCTTTGGCTCGCGAATGCGAAGCACCCAATCATCGATAGTAATCGTTCTAGTATCTATTTCCATAAGCAAGCTCAGCGCGGTCTGGAGACCGGCCCAAACAAGGAAGGCCTGAACATAGCAAAATCACTCCCTATTTGCTTTCTCGACCACCCATTCCATTCCCCACAGAATCAGCCCAATAATCAGTAGCGGTGCAACACCCGCACCCAGGCAGATAAAGCCCATGATGGCAGACTGGCGCCCATAGAAAAAATAAATCAAGCCATCACCAATGATGAAGAGTACCAACAAGAAACCAACTAACAGCTGAACATTGGTTTGACGAGCGTATTTTCGCAGATCACGAGTCATGGGGTCACTGGTCCTCGAGGAACAGATACATTCGCCAACACATCCTCTATCACAGAGTCTGGATTCATATCTCGCAGGCGCGCACCGGCCCCCATGATAATACGATGGCCTAAAGCAGGGCCAACCAGGGCCTTGACATCGTCAGGGAGCACGTAATCACGCCCCAGCAGCGCAGCCCTGGCCTGACTGGCTCGGAATAGCGTCAGGCTGCCGCGCGGACTTGCACCGAGATAGACTTCATCGTGGGCACGCGTACGGCGAGTAATCTCGACCATATACTTCTTGATTTCTGAGGAGATGTAGATATCTCGAATAGCATCCTGAGCGGCGATGACTTCATCCGTTGACGAGACTGCTTCCAATTCGTCTACAGGGTGCTGGTATTGCTGGCGCTCAAGCACATCAATTTCATCATCCAGTTCAGGGTAACCCAAATTAATACGCAACAAAAATCGATCCATTTGGGCTTCGGGCAGACGAAATGTGCCTTCGTACTCGATGGGGTTTTGTGTTGCCAACACCATAAAAGGACGCGGTAGGATGTGGGTGATCCCATCGACAGTGATTTGCCCCTCCTGCATGGCCTCCAGCAGCGCCGATTGGGTTTTTGGCGTAGCGCGATTGATTTCATCAGCCAATACAATTTGGGCCATCAACGGCCCAGGACGGAATTCGAAATCCTTACTGATCTGGTTGTAAATGGAAACTCCTGTGACATCACTGGGCAGCATATCGGGGGTGAACTGGATGCGCTTGAAGGAGCAATCCAATGAGCGCGCCAGGCTGCGCGCCAGCATGGTCTTGCCTACCCCAGGCACATCTTCAATGAGCAGGTGACCCTGGCATAGTAGGGCGACCACTGCCAGTTCGACGGCATCTCGCTTGCCAATGATGACGTGCTCGATATTAGCGATAACTTTTTCAGCGAATGGTTTGACTTGGTCCATGGGAATTCTCCGTGGGACATAACCTATGCAATCGAACTAATTGTACCGGATTTTATTGACCACCTTTTTCAGCCAGGCTAAGAGCAATCTCCTTCTTAAGTGCAGCCAAATTTTAATGGCATCATTCTGTTCTGGCGATGTCAAAGGATTCTGGCTATACGCAGCGCGATTGTGGAAATCTGACAAGGTGCAAAGCTCTTTTTTAACGGGCGTTAATTCGGAGAATTCATTACCCAAGTTAGCAGAAAATTCGTTTGGCGTACTTCCCTGCCGGACAGGCAACTCCAAACGCGGCCCAAAACGATACATTCGTCGGAAGATTTTCTCGATGGCCTGATTGGGTGCAGCACGTCTCAGTTGCCAAGAATCAGCCCAAACCCAA
>JADHTJ010000032.1 GCA_016785015.1 Anaerolineales bacterium | reverse complement strand
GGTCGTGCCCATCAAACGATCCCGCACGAAGACATCGGCAGCACCGTTGGTGTCATTGGCGACGAGATTGTCAGCCGCGGAGAGGAACGCAACGAAGCGCCCATCCCCTGAGACCGAGGGATGGGAAGACCAACCATTTCCTGCGGTGCGTTCGTTTGAGAGGGAGATGATTTCAGGTTCTGGTGACGTTTGTGCGCTAACAGAAAAATTCAACGCAGAGACGTAAAGAGCGCAGAGAAGAGCTAAAAAATATTTTGCATTATTCCAGAAGCTAAACTTCTTAAAGAAGTTTAGCTTCTCGTTCTGCCGCTCCGCTGTGTAAAGTCGCTTGTTGTTTTCGATGTTCTGCGTGGCAAACAACATGTTTTTCTTAGTGTTCTTTGTGGTTAAAGATTCAGCCATCGCGCGGCTTCTTGGGGCAGGTTCTGTATGGGGCCCACCCTTTGTGTGCATTGCGGCAGCGAATCAATGAATAAACGCCCATATTGTTTGCTGAGCACCCTGCGGTCAAGGATCACAGCAACTCCGCGGTCGGATTCGGTGCGGATCAGGCGGCCAAATCCCTGACGGAAATCCAGGATTGCTTCGGGGACGTTGTACTGGTAGAAAGGCTCCTCGAAGGTTTCGGCGCGGGAGGCAACGATAGGATCGGAGGGTACTGCAAAGGGCAATTTGACGATTACTAACACAGAGAGCGCTTCACCAGGGATATCGACTCCTTCCCAGAAAGCGCGTGTGCCCAATAGAACTGCCCGCTCCGCTTCTCGAAAACTTTCCAATAAGGAGTGCGCCGAAGCACCTTCGCCCTGCTCGAAGACGATGATACCCTGGTCTGCGAGAGCAGGAGAGATGGCTTTTGAAGTCTGCTGCAATTGGGAATAGGCAGTAAACAGCACTAATGTGCGACCGCCCGTCGTTTTGCAGAGATGGATCAGGCTGCCTTCGACAGCCTGTTGATGACCGCGCCTGTCGTTGGGTTCAGGAATGTTGTTGGGAATGTAGAGCAAAGTGGAGTTTTCATAGTCGAACGGAGAACCTAAAGCTAGCTCGTTGGCATCCTCAGCATTTAACCGCCCGCGGAGATAATCGAACTCCCCCGCCGTTGTAAGTGTAGCTGATGTCAGGATGATGGATAGCTTCTCGTGCCAAAGGTGTTTTTGCATTAATTGCCCAATGTGCAGGGGTGCGGCTTGAAGCGTGATGCCGCGTCCGCTGGGTTTTACCTCTGCCCAATAGATGCCATCTGGTTGTGGATCGAAAACCAGCGCCTCAATACTCTCGATCATTTCCTTGAGACGTTTATAAATATTGGTGACATCATGGTAGGTCTCTTCAAGCGTGTCGATATCACCAAAACCCGCTTCGGAAAGATCGACCATCGCCTGGGCGATCTGTTCAAGTTTGCCGAGTAGGGCGGTGGCAGTTTTATGCGTATCTTCCCAGGCCACCTCTACTTCCAACCAGGCGGGTTGGATGCGTGTCCCCGGCAAAATGCGCACTTGTTGGGAGTAGGGTCCCATGGCCTGCCCCTCGCGCTGCTCGAAGAGGAAATGGTCGATGGTTTCAAAGAAACTGCGCACCAGACTCTCCATTTGAAAAGCATGATCGCTGGCGCGTTCTACCAAATTGTTTATGCCAGCGTATTCGCTGGGGCTGACGCTGTCGTGTAGTAAGGATAAAAGTCGACCTAATATGCCCGAGGTTTGGCTAGATCCCGAACGGTAGCTGCCCACTTCGCGCAGCAAGCGGATGAAATCTTTTTGGGTGGCACGGAAACTGAGCGCGTTGGTGCTGGCGCTTTCGAGATGGTGTCCCTCGTCAATAATCAAGTAATCATATTCGGGAAGAACCCGGTTACCGGTGGCTACATCAGCGAGCAAGAGAGCGTGGTTGACGATAATGATATGAGCGCTCTGGGCGGCTTGTCGTGCCCTGTAGAAGGGGCAGGCTCCTCCCGTATGTTTGAGACAATTATCTGAAGTGCAGCCGTCGTCCGAGGCGGACATATGCGTCCAGGCGGAGCGCTCCAAAGGGCCGTTAAGGTTGATATCGACGCGATCGCCAGCGCCGCCTTGGTGCAGCCAAACCAATATTTTTGCCAGCACGCGCATTTCCTCAGGAGTTTCGGGGCCGCGTTTGCGAATATGCTCCATGCGCCGCGGGCACAGATAATTAGCGCGCCCTTTGAGTACCGTGGCGAATAGATCTATATCTAAGGCTTCCTGAACTTCGGGGATATTTTTATTAATCAGTTGATCTTGCAGGTTAATGGTATTGGTAGAGATGATCACTCGCAAGCCATTTTGCATCGCCCAAAGTGCAGCCGGGATGAGATAAGCGTAGGATTTACCCACACCGGTACCCGCTTCGACCATTAGATGCTGTCCCTCCGAGAGAGCATGTGTCACCGAGCGCAGCATTTCGACCTGCTCGGGACGCTGTTCGAAATGATCGAAATATTGCGAAAATGCGCCCCCATACTCCAGGATCGATGTCACTTCCTCGACATCCAGATGAGTTGGATGCTCAACGGGAGCAAGAGGTTCCATATCTTGAGGGTGACCACCCCTGAGCAAGGGTTCGAAAAATCCCCCCTTTCCTTTTCTGGCTGGAACCTTCTCATTGGAGCGATCGCGCAGGGCTTCAAAAAATACTCCATACCCAAGCCAGTTTTCTACATCATCACCCAGGCGCACAATCTCAGCCAACAGTTCGATCGGTAGGTTGAGCGCGGCATCATAGAGCCTGGTAAATACTTTGTGCGTCACGCGTGCGTCGTCCAGAGCACGGTGTGTGGCCGGGAGCGGAATTCCTAGCGCATTCCCCAGCGCGCCGAGTTGATAGCGTCCAGCATTGGGCATCATCACGGCTGCCATCTCGTACGTATCGAGCGGCTCATTATCTAGCAGAATCCCGTATTTTCGCAGAAAACCAAGATCAAAACGCACATTATGACCTAAAACCGGAGAATCCCCCACGAAGTATGCCAAGTCATCGAGCACTTCATGGATGTTGGGCGCATTGCGTACCATGGCGTCGGTGATACCCGTCAGGCGGGTGATATGAGCAGGTATGCGCTGACCTGGGTTGATCAGGCTGTGCCATTCATCTTCAATGCGATCTCCCTTGAAACGGACAGCGCCAATTTCAGTGATGCCATCGGAATCAAAGTTCAGGCCAGTTGTTTCGATATCTAAGGCGACAATGGTGAAGGTCATGCCCGAATTATACTGTAGGTGGTGTGGTTATGGAACGGATGTTCGAATTTTGAGACTGAAAAATGTAAGCGACCCCGAACGGGGTCGCATTGAAAAAAAATGGAATTGTTACTCTGAAACCACGGAGGGGTTGAAAGGTCTCTGTGGATTTTTTTCCTGACAAGATTTTAGGAATTTCTCGCCGTAAACAGTGCAGTTCGAAATGACAGCATCACTCACTACTCGTGCGAATATCCTCGATCTTTTCGACGAAGGGTTGGATGGCATCGCTCACCTTGGCCTCGTCGATTTCATTGACTTTGAAGGTCACTTTGCTGTTGGCGGGGTCATCGCCAGCTGTCACTCCAAAGGAAATGAAGTTGCCCCCGGCTTCAGTGACAGCTTTTGTCAAGGCGGCCAACTGTCCCAACTTCTCAGGAATTAGGGCGGTGATGCGTACCCCGAGATCGCGCGCGCCCATCAATTCCAGGAATACCTTGAAGATATCAGTTTCGGTGATTACACCCACTACACGATCATCCTTCATCACGGGCAGCCCGCCGATTTTGTTGTCAACCATGATGCGGGCGGCTTCCTCAATGGGGCAATCAGTTTCGATGGTGAGCACCTCGCTGGTCATCACATCTTCAACGGTGATCTTGCTCAATAGATAATTCATCTCCCAGATACTCAGTGAGGTTGCAGGTGAGGGGGATGCATTGAGCAGATCTTGATCGGAGACAATGCCGACGAGTTTTCCGTCTTTGATCACCGGTGTACGGCGGATGTGTTCGCGCCGCATCAAGTTAACTGCCTCGATGATGGGCAAATCGGCAGAGATTGTGATTACAGGATGGGACATTCGATCGCCAACTAACATGAGAGCCTCCTGGAGCAGAATTCCTCTCTAGTATAAGCCATTTCGTTGCCATCGTCAGGGATTACCAGGTTTTTTATGTGGATATTGAGGGTAGCCGCGTTGATATTTCCCCTTGCCGCCATCGCGGATGGGCTTTTACCATTTGTGAAGATAGAAAATAAAAAGGGCCATCACACTGATGGCCCCATGAGATTGAGATCCTTTTTAAATTTACGCCCCGAGATAGGCTGCTTGAACGTGTTCGTTGTTGATCAGTTCCCTGGCAGAGCCATGCAGTTCAATTTTGCCGTGAGCGAGGACATATGCATAATCACTTACGGCCAACGCCATTTGCACATTCTGTTCTACGAGAAGCATAGTGATGCCGGCATCTTTCAGGCGCCCAAGACCTTCGAATAGATCCAGTACAAGGACAGGTGCCAGTCCAAGGGAAAGTTCATCCATCATCAGTACAACGGGCGATCCCATGATGCCGCGGGCTACAGCGAGCATCTGCTGTTCGCCGCCGCTAAGTGTCCCGGCTTTCTGGTTTTTGCGTTCCTCGAGACGAGGGAACATCTCATAGATTAATTTGTAATTTTCATCTATGTGCGGGCGAGAGCGAACTGGAGTTGCACCCATTTCCAAATTTTCTTCAACACTCATATCGGTAAATAACTGCCGACCTTCTGGAACCAACACAAGGCCTCGCTCCGCTTTTTTGTGAGCGGAAAGTTTACTGACATCTTCACCATCGAACCAAACAGTTCCGCTCCAAGGTTTGAGCAAGCCCATGATCGCACGCAGCATGGTTGTTTTTCCAGCGCCGTTAGCGCCAACTAGGGATGTCATTTTCCCTTTTTCGAGGGCTATCGATGCTCCCCAAAGAATTTGTACTTCTCCGTAGCCAGATGTTACGTCTTTAATTTCGAGAATTGCCATCGATCCACCTCTACTCCTGTGCCTTTTGCATCAACTTTTGAGCCAGTTTAGGATCACCTAAATAGGCCTCGATCACTCGAGGATTATTTCTTATTTCATCGGGATTTCCTTCAGCGATTTGAGCACCAAAATTGAGCACGATCATACGATCTGATACGTTCATTACAGCTTCCATAACATGCTCAATCATAATGATGGTGATGCCCTTATCGCGAATTTTTCGCACAGTTTCGACCATTTCGGCGATTTCCGATTGATTCAATCCTGCGAGCACCTCGTCTAAAAGCAAGAGATGCGGCTGAGCAGCCAGAGCACGGGCCATTTCGAGACGTTTTTTCTGAGCTACGTTGAGGCTGGATGCCAGTTGGTCAGAGCGATCTGCGATGCCGACGAAGTTTAATACTTCTTCGGCGACGGGAGTCGCTTTTCTCAGACTATAGCCTTGTCTTCCGAAACAGGCACCTACAACGACATTTTCGATCACAGTCAGTTCATTTAGCGGCTTGACGATCTGATGGGTTCTGGCCAAGCCTAATTTTGCCATTTCATAGGTTTTTGCCTCGGTGACATCCTGATCTTTGAAGATTACCTGCCCTTCAGTAGCGGGGTAAACGCCGTTGATCACGTTGAAGAGTGTCGTCTTTCCGGCACCATTGGGCCCGATCAGTCCTAGAATCTGCCCTTCAGGTAGTTCGAAGGTGACATCATTCAATGCCTGCAATCCACCGAAGAATTTCGATACGCCCTTGACTTGAAGTAATGATGTCATTGCAGTACCCTCCGGAGCGTTGGGAATTTTTGACGAAGCCAACCTACAGCACCCGCCGGTATGAATAAGACAATGAGCAATAACAATACACCGGAAACAGAAAGCTGAATGTCTTTGAAGAACTCACTGGTGACAAAATACCCGCGCATACCCTGATAGGCAAATGCTCCCAAAATGGGTCCAAGCACAGTGCCTTGACCACCCAGCATTACCATAACCAGTAACTCAATAGATGAATGCAACGGGAATGCAACATGCGGTTCTACATTCCCATTTTTGAAGAAGAACAGCACTCCGACCATACCAGGAATGATGGCTGAAAGAACGTATGCCCAAGTTTTTGTGTCTGGGGCCACTACTCCCATAACTTCTGCTGCGTCTTCGTCTTCACGTATGGCCAGCAAGCCCAAGCCAAACTTTGAGGTGCGAACGAGATGACTGATGATAAGGGCAATGATCGTCAGCCCAGCCATAATATAAAAAGCCATTCCCAGCGCTTTGGCTGCACCTCCGTAAGCCTTATAGACTGAAAAGTTTAGCACCATGCCAATCGGACCGCCGAACAGATCTAGATTGTTGAATAAGGCTTTCATAGCTTCGTTGATGCCGATTGTTGCCAGGGCGAAATAAGCGCCGCGCAACCGCAGGATCGCCTTTCCCAATAGAAAGGCCAGTATGCCGGCAGAAATTCCACCAACCAGCATCCCAGCCCATATTGACCAATCCTGTTGGTTGACAAAGTAAAGGCCAATGTAGCCGCCAAATCCATAAAATACGATGTGGCCAAAGCTAACGTAGCCCGTGTAACCTAGCAGTATATTCAAACTGGAGGCAAGCGCAATCGCTTTGAGGATTGTAAATGCACTTTCCCGGGTTGATATATTTCCTGTGATAACTGGCCAAAGGGAAAACCCAATTACAACCAGCATCGGCAAAAGTAGACCAAGATGGTTTCGCCAGTTTTTCATTGTTTTGCTCCAAAGAGACCGTTTGGTCGAACAAGCAAGATGACAACGAACAGGCCAAATTCAATTACCGGGACCCAAGAAGTCTCTAAAAATGCTGGGATCGCACCTTCGAGAACACCGAGGATCAACCCTCCAAACAGAGCACCAATCGGGTTGCCCAGCCCTCCCAAAACGCCAATGACGAAGCTCTTTAATTCATAGCTACCACCGGCAAGGATGCTGAATGGGAAAAAGGTGGATATCAAGGCGCCCGAGACGGCAGCAAGCATTGTTCCAAGCCCAAAACTGAGCGCCAAAATTCGTGTTGACGGGATTCCCATCAATTCTGCTGCAGAGCGATTGTTGGTCACTGCGCGGATATATTTCCCTGGGCGGGTTCGGAAAAGAAACAAATATAGTCCGCCAGTAACTAAAATTGCGATCAACGCTGCGATCAGGCGTGTGCCCAGCACTGTCGTTGAGCCAAGTTGGAAGCTGCCCATATTGAAATCAACATTATAGGGTGAGGTCGTGACTACGGCTGTCCCGATACCAATAATGATCATGTTTACCGAAAATGTTGCCAACAAAGAGGATAGGTGTGGGGCGTTGATGACTCTATGAACTGCAACAAAATAGATCACCACCCCTAAGAGCAGACCAACGATTGCGATGGGTATCAAACCCAAATATGGATTGATGCCCGATCGAATGAATAGAAAGAAAGTCCCGAACATCCCTAAGGCGATGATGGGACCGTGCGATAAGTTGATGACATCCATCACGCCCCAGATCAATGTCAACCCCATCGCTGCCACGCCATAGACGAACCCAAGCAAAATGCCATCAGGGAGGGATGTTAGGAGCAGGCTGATTTGTTGCATAATATCTCCCAATAGTTTAGTTGTAGGATTGGTTACATCCCCTCAGGAAAATTTCTCTGAGGGGATGTTCGATAGTCGTGATCTGGTTATCGAGTTGGAATTGGATAAAGTGGGTCTGCTGTCGCAACGTCAGCGGGGGCGACGATGACACGTTCCAGTTCGCCATCAGCATTCAACTGCCATTGCGCAACAACCATTTTGTGGGCCGTTTGCAAGCCATGAGCTTCTTCTGATGAATCAAATTGGGTTCCGCCAAAGAATGTCATCAAGTTCATTGCATTCAATGCGGCTTTGACAGCATCTGTATCGACAGAATCAGCGTCCATGATGGCCTTCTGCAACACGAGACCAGCCGTATAGCCTCCGGCGACGTGATAAGTTGGGGGATCTCCATAAGCGGCTTCATATGCAGAGGCAAATTCTTCACCTGTAGGTCCGAACCATTCCACACCCATATTTCCAGCTTCAGCTTCGGTGTGTGTGGCTGCGAGTTCCCATTGGCTGGAAACTGCAATTCCGAGAGCCGCATCGCCCAGTTCGGGGAATTTTGTATCGGCAGGGGCTACCAATAAGTATGCGAATTTCAGGCCGATATTGCGCTCGTAGAGCGCGCGGGCCAAGGCGGTGCCGTCAGGATAATGGCCTCCACCGAGAAGAACAGTTGCTCCAGATCCAGCAATCTTATTTACGATCGGACCAAAGTCTGCTGTATCAGTATCATAGCCCTCTTCCAAGACGACCTCAAAACCATTGGCTTCAAGATAGGGCACGATTCCTTGGGCTACACCAGTAGCGAATTTGACGGCTTCATATACGATGGCAACTTTGGCATCAGGATCCAGTTCTTTGAGCATGTCAACCGTACTGGACATATAAAGGCTGCCAGGTGTGTAGAGTTGGAATAGACTGGTATTACCTGTCTTGTAGGCATCGTCATCGGCTGCACCAGTTGTGATCATTATTTTACCGTTCTGTTCTGCAACGATAGAAGCAGCAGATGTTAGACCAGAAGAATAAGGGCTGATTAAGAAATCAGCATTGTCTTCGGCGATCAGCCGCGTATATAGCTCCTGTACGCGCTCGGTGTTGGATTCATCGTCGTAGGTTTGGGCTGCAAATTTGACGACAGTACCGTCACTCAAGGTGAAACCACCAGCCTCATTAACCTGATCCATCCAAAGCGTTAAGCCATTCACCTGGCGTTTTGATGAAACTTCTTGTTTACCGGTAATCGATGATGTGAAGCCAATTACTAGCGTGACCTCTTCGGCCATTTCTTCTGCAGGCTCTTCGGCCACAGCTTCTTCTTCCATCACCTCTTCAACGGCGGGTTCTTCTGCTGGCGCTTCGGCCGGCGCTGGTTGACAAGCCGACAATATGAGCGTTAAAACAAAAATCAGAGAAAATAAAACTGCAAACGAGCGTTTCATGGATACCTCCAAAGTAATATTTGATAACAACAATTAATGGGCATGGGTCACCGAATTCAACAGTATCAAAATTCCCAACACCTCCTTTACAAACTATGCGTTTGGTACCTTTGAACACTGCAGCAACAATGAGTCTTGTAGCAAAACTGCTCGATGAGTATAAAAATAATTTGCAAATAAAAAATAAAAAAAGGAGTAAAAATCTAAAAAAACCATAAATGTGGCTTATTTCACAATGCGGAAAGCATAAGTAAAATACATAAGTGACGCGGTGAATTTCTTGGGCGAACCCATGGGCATCTCGGTCAATATTTGGATGTTACTTACCTAAAGTCTGTACAGGTGGCTCAAAGCGATATCCGATTCCCCGTTCAGTCATCAAGTATTCTGGTTTGGATGCGTCCAACTCGATTTTATGTCGCAAGTGCCCAATATAAACCCTCAGATACTCTGTCTCTTCGCCATACTCTGGACCCCAAACATTTTTAAGGATAGCTGAATGGGGAAGAACTTTGCCAGAGTGTTCCATCAAGTAAACGAGCAGATTGAACTCTGTTGGTGTGAGTTTTATTACTTTCTCTCGTACAATAAGTTCATGTCTCTCAAGATTAACTGAGATATCCCCGTGAATCAGTTTTCCATGGCGAGTAGGTGGCTCAGTCCAGCGCGATCTTCGAAGTACAGCTTTGACTCTCGCTAGGAGTTCACCAACGCCAAAGGGTTTGGTCAAGTAATCATCAGCACCCCAATCAAACGCTTTAATTTTGTCGCTCTCTACATCCAAGGCTGTTAGAATGATGATCGGTACCATTGAGCGTTGGCGAATGCGCCGCGTCGTTTCCAGGCCGTCCATGCGCGGCATCATCAAATCTAAAATCACTAGATCGACATTTTGAGTATTAAATACAGCGAGAGCTTCTAATCCATTGGAAGCATTGAGCACATCGTAGCCGCGCACTTCCAGGTTGCGGCGAACGAAATCGCGCAGCGTTTTTTCATCATCTACAACTAAAACTAAGGGATTTGGCATGTTTGTTATTCTTCGATCTCATCAGGGTCGATGAATTGGGGTAATGTAAAGGCGAAGCAAGCGCCGATTTGACGCGGTTCGATCCAAATATTCCCACCGTGGGCCTGGATGAAACCCTTGCTTATCGCAAGACCAAGACCAGCACCGGAAGTTTTGCGTGATAAGCCATTATCGATGCGGTAAAAACTTTCAAAGATGCGTTTCCCTTCTTCCTCAGGAATCCCAGGGCCAGAATCTTCTATTGTGACTGTAATTTCTCCATTCTCACAGGAGGCCATGACAATAATAGGCGAAGAATCACCCGAATATTTGGCGGCATTCTCAATTAGATTTCTAATCACAACTTCTATGCGCCGGCGGTCCACATGCAGGGGAGGAAGATCTTGGGGAATGGAAACCTGTAACCGTTCACCAGGTTGAGGGTTCGATCGTTTGGCTGCGTTCTGGACGATCTTATCTAGTTGACATGGTCTACGTTCAACGGTTAAGTTTCCAGCCTCGAGACGAGATAGATCCAGTAGCTCGTTGACCAGGATCGTCAGCCGGTCAGCCTCATTGGAGATAATTGATAAAAACTCTTTCTGTGCGGCGCCATCCCACTCAACATCATCGGCGAGCAGCGTTGTGGCATATCCTTTGATGGATGCCAAAGGTGTGCGTAGCTCGTGTGAAACTGTGGAAAGTAAATTAGATTTCATGCGATCTAATTCTCGATCAGCAGTAATATCGTATAAGAGCTGCCCTTGGCCAATTGGGACATCGTTGGCATCAGTGACGCTAAAGCTATGCAATCTTAGCCAGAGATTGCGTCCCTGGTGCGGCAGCAAGATTTCTGCTCCCTGTTCATCTTGTCTTTCCATGGCCATATGAATGATCTCTTTAGTACGTTGTGGATCATCAGATTTTTCACTCAACCGGTCAAGAACAGCATCCACTTTTGCACCGGTAATTTTTTCTGCGGATAACCCTGTTAGGATGCTGATGCGCCGGTTAGCATAAACCACATTGCCATCAGGTCCTTCAAGTATAAGCCCATCTTTGAGGGATTGAATTAATGCCTCGAGCCGTCGAGTTTGTTTTTGCAACTGCATATCGCTGCGAGCATACAGAGCGGCATTTTCAATAGCCATCGCGGCATGATTTGCAAAGCTAGAAAGCAAATCGATTTCTTGATCAGTAAATATGTGTGGTTCTGGACGCAGAACGATCAGTGCTGAGGGAGGCGCGTATTGCGTATTGAGTGGGATTGCCAATAGAGAACGATATCCCTCTTCTCGGCCTTCGTTACGTTGTTTTGCATCACTTGTCTCAGTATCACTGACCTGCGTAGGTTGCCCGCTGCGCAACGCGGTGATGGTGACTGACTGAGGCTCGCTGGGGTCAATTGAAATTTGTTCAACATACGTGTTTGAAAGTCCGCGACTGGCCTGAACTCGGAAAACCCCATTTTGTTCATCAAGAGCGACGATGGCGCTCATCTTGACATCAAGTAGGCGCTCGACCTGTCGCAAAATACGGTTCAATACCATTTGTGGATCGAGGGTTGAAACGACTGCGGCACTGGTTTCCAAGAGAGTCGAAAGTTCTTTCAAGCGTGCCTCGATATCCCTTTCCATACCCATAAGGCTGCGAGTCAAGTTCCCTACCTGATCAGGGCGATTTGCTAATTCTCTGAATATTTCAAATTGCTCGTCGGTCGCCTGCTCATCCTCACCAATGATGCGGCTGTATGCTGCCAAATTGCCCAGGGGTTGGATGATCATCCGGGACAAACCCCACCAATAAGACATCCCAACAACGACAAATATGAGCAGAACGATCAAGATGCCCTGGAAGAAAGTACGCGGAGTTTCGAAAGCTTTTGCCGATGGGCGGCTGACGATCACTCCCCAGCCTGCACCTGAAACTGGGACAAAGCTATAGAGCCGCTCCACGCCCTGCTCATCTAAGCCGATTACAGTATCAACACGCCCAAGGAGTAATGGGTCCGTAATAAATGATTGGCTATCTGGTACTATGCCGAGTAATTTTTCGGGGTCTGAATGCGCAATGATCTGTCGACTCCCATCGATGATGAAAACTTCAAAGCCCTCTTCTGGATCATATTCCTGGGATATTTTTACCAGGGTCTGGCTGAGCGCCTCAAGTTTTATGTTGGTAGCCACTACGCCAAGGAATTCTCCCATAGTGTTCCAAAGCGGCATAACCGCTGTGGCCACTGGCTGCTGAGTGGTTGGGGAGATTCGTCCTTTGGAGATCAGCGGATTAGTGGTGATCAACGCGCGCTGAAAATAATCTCGGAATGAGAAATCATCACCTACGGTTGTACGAGGACCTTCGGGGAAGTGGTAAATCATGAACCCTTGTTGGTTCAGTCGGTAGACAAGGTTGACATCCGGACGAGCACTCATGATGGTTTCAAAGAGAGAACGCATCGCTTCGGTATCTATTTCTTTAACCCCATCAAAAGAACCTAGCTCACGCGCAGCTCTCATGGCGTTGCGCATATTTTCGTCTGTTTCTTGCGCAATGGATCGCGCCAGCGCCAAATCTGCAGCCTGAATGCTCTCCTCAAGTTGATGTTGTGTGTTATTCGCGATTAATAGTGCCGCGATAGCCACTGGCACAACAAAGAGAATATATAGGGCCATTAACTTAAGCCCTAAGTCCTGACGAAATGGAAACTTCCGAAAAATACCACTAAAAATATTATTAAGTGTTGTCATGCCCAGAGTCTAACCTCTAGCCTCCAATTTCCAACCTTTTACATAATTACTTACCCATGTTACGCACGCGTAGCGGGAATGTCCTGAAAATAGGGGGTGGAGGCGAAGCCCCCACCCCCTATTTTCAGGGATATTTCTCTTTAGGTTGCGTAACATGAGTTCCTTATTCTTCACTAAATGCTTTCAAAACCCTGACCATGTGTTTGGCATGTTTTAGATATAAGTCTAGGCGCATGTTCTCGTTAGGTGCATGCGCATTTGTTCCGGGGTAACCGCATCCCGCAGTTGCAACGGGTTGATTGAGCACGTGCACAAAGGGATAGTTGGGTCCCGACCCGCCAATCATAGGGACGATCTGCATGGGCATACCGTAAATATCTTCTGCTGTATCTACGACGATTTTGATGAAGGGATCATCTGGATCGGTTCTTGCGGCTGGCCCGCCTCCCAAGAATTCTATCTTGATATCATCAAAACCTTGTTCATCAAGATGAGCGCGCAATTGCTCCAGAACTTGTTTGGGTGTTTGTTTGGGAACCAGGCGGAAATCCACTTTAGCAGATGCTTTCGCCGGGAGCACGGTTTTCGAACCTTCGCCCTGATACCCCGAGGTCAATCCGCAGATTGTGCAGGTCGGTTGGAAGACTTCAGCCAGGCGCAATTCAACGCCTCCCTCAATATCGTTCAAGAATGATTTGACACCGTAACGAGTTTTGTATTCATTTGCAGGGTCTGGTAGGGCAGCCATGAATTCCACGTCTCGCTCTGTGTATGACTCGATGGAATCATAATACCCTGGGATGAGAATACGTTCGTTTTCATCTTTGAGCGTGCCTAATGCCCAAACCAACCGCCAGGCCGCGTTGGGGAATATCGATCCACCTAACCCAGAGTGAATATCAATTTCTGCGGTTTCGACAGAAAGCTCCACATAGCAAATTCCTCTCAACCCGACATACTGCATGGGTACTTCCTCGAAGTTGACCTGACCGAATTCCCATACGCATGCATCTGCGGCTAAAAGTTCCTGATTCTTTTCTATGAACTCAGGTAAATGTACACTGCCAATTTCTTCTTCCCCTTCGATGACGAACTTGATATTGCAGGGCAATTCGCCTTCTTCAGCAAGCAGAGCATCAATCGCAAAGAGTCGGCTGGTGATATGGCCTTTGTCATCGCTGACGCCGCGGGCGTAGAGTTTGCCGTCTCGGAGAGTTGGCTCGAAGGCTGGAGAATCCCAAAGCTCCAACGGTTCCGCGGGCTGCACGTCATAATGATTGTAGAAAAGCAGCGTCTTATCTGATCGCGCTCCGGGGCGATCGGCAATCACTACGGGGGCGCCGCCGGTGGGCATGATCTGAGTGTTGAATCCGCGCTTCTCCAACATCTCAGACACCAATTTGGCACATTCTTCCATGCCCCAGTTTTGAGCGGCTACACTGGGCTGGGCTGAAAGAACTGAAAGTTCCTCAATACTTTCATCGAGATGGGCATCGAGATATTTATCAAATGGGGCGTATTCAGTCATTTTTACTCCTCAATTTGTTAAGTAGTTCGTCTTCATTCTCGCAAGATCCAGGTCATCGATTGAGCACCTGCAAAAGCGAACAGAATCATTTTTATCGAAACACCGACAAGAACGGCCAATAAAAATTTTAGCAAGGGCATCTTCAGAACCCCAGCAGCGACCCCGGCAACATCAAAGGTTGGATTTGGGATAGCGGCCAAAACTAGAATTGCCCAGAAGCCATATTTGCTGACCCAAGTTGATAAGCGTTCATAAAGCTTAGCCCTTTCTACCACAGCCTGACCGCTGAAACCAGCCAGATAGCCAGAAAGTTCACCTATTGCCCCTCCAGCACCGGCTGCCAGACCGACAAACAGCGGATTGAATACAGCTCCCATGGCAAAGACTACGGCGATCCCAGGGGCGGGCAAGAACACAGTGGCATTGGTTAACAACGCAATCACGAAGATGCCTGGATAACCATAGACGGCCAATTCTTCAGCCTTATCCCGAATCGAATAAACGAAAATGGTTATTGCGATGACCAGCAGCAGCGCTAGGATACGAATAAACGTGAGGCCATATTTGCCAAGTTTCAATGCAATTTCTCCAGATAACGGAAACTGGTTGTTGTGTGCTACTGTTTCTTAATGGCTATTAGGTAAAAGACTTTCAATGCGGGCGATAACCATATCCAGGGCGACGGTGTTAAAGCCGCCTTCGGGGATGATCACATCAGCATAGCGCTTCGATTGCTCGACAAATTCGAGGTGCATTGGACGGACAGTTTCTATATACTGTTTTATCACGTTTTGCGTTGTGCGTCCGCGCTCAGCGATGTCGCGTTCCAACCTGCGGATAAACCGAAGATCAGAGTCTGTATCGACAAAGATCTTCACGTCGAAGAGTTTGCGCAATTCGGGCTCGGCGAATATCAATATCCCCTCAACAATGATCACGGCATGGGGTTCTACAAGAATGCTCTGATTTGTGCGCGTGTGCGTTTTGAAATCATAGATGGGCAATTGAATGGGCTGCCATTTTTTGAGCGTCTCAACGTGTTCGATGATCAGCGCTGTATCTAGCGAGTGGGGGTGATCAAAATTGATCTTGGCGCGCTGCGTGATGGGCAAATCACTCAAATCCTTGTAGTAGGCATCGTGTGCTAAAAAGGCGATCTTTTGCTCACCGACCTTTTTGAGCACTACGTGGGCCACGGTTGTTTTTCCCGATCCGCTTCCCCCAGCAATTCCGATAACAATTGGAGTTGGGTTTTTGGTCATATGGAAATTATATACGGAAAGATGTCCTTGTGCGACCTGCCGAATCGCTGGTTGTGCTGATTGCCTTTTTTGAGCTTTTTCCCGCTCTCGATGCGGATCAGAATTTTTCAGCGGCTTTTTTCAGGCGTGCTCTACCCTCTGATGAGTACCAACACTCGATGAACTTTGCTTTCTTTGTCTCATAGGTAGCAAGGATTTTTTCTTGAACAGGTAGGACACGATTCTGCTTGATGATGGCGTAGGCAGCATTGGGCATTTCCCCAAGAGCTTGGATTTTTTCTATCGAAGCAGGAAGCACCTCGTCTACGGGCACGACCAGGTCGACCATGCCAAGGCGTAGAAGATCCTCAGGGGGATAGAATTCACCCAACTCAAGCACGTCTCGTCCCCTTTGGGTGCCAATTAAATCCCGAAGGATGCAATCCACCATGTAAGGCACTGGCACTCCCAATTTGATCTCGTTCAATCCCATCAATTTACGACCTTCGGCGATAACTCGATAATCACAGCAAAGCGCCAGGATACAGCCTCCCGCGATGGCGTGACCGGGCATGGCGGCCAGCGTTGGTTTGCTGTATGTGAACAAGTCTAATGCGAATTTGTTGAAAGTATCGTAGAAATCTTCAAATTGTGCAGGAGTGAGATCGTACAAATTGGGAATATCGAAACCAATGGAGAAGAATTTTTCATTGGCGCTGGTTATGATTAGTGCCCGTACACTTTGGTTGTCTGCGAGCTTTGTAATCGCTTCATGCAGTTCGCCGACCACTTGCAGGCTGATTGTATTGGTGACTCCATTGTCCAGCTTGATGATCCCAATTTCATTCTGAATTTCAACGGATATATTCTTCATCACTGCCTCCAAAATTAAAGGGTATCCAAGCCGCCATCTCGCACCCACGCATTGAATTTCTCTGTGGTTGGGAAGACGTAGTTGGAGAGTGAACGCACCACCCAATTTTCTGCCATGGGAGTGATGCTGATTACGGGTACCCCATTGTCGTATGCGCGAATCATTTCTAACGCTGTGCCCATGCTGGCGACAGGTAAGTAGGCAATCAGAATATCTGAGTCTCCGGCCGTTTTGGCCATCTCATGGAGCACTTGATGAGCGCGTTCGTCGTCGAACTCTGGACTGTCAGGGAAGAGCATAAAGGGGTCGGTAACTTCCGCGTTGGGATGTATTGCGAGGATTTCTGTACGGATGGCTTGGCGATAATCCTGGCTGGTAATGCCTTTGCCTTTTTTTGATCCTTGCATTACGCCGGCAATGAAAACGCGCATACTATTCTCCTATAATTTTGGGGATAAATCCTTCATTTGTGCTGGTGAAGCAAAAGGCCGCAGCCATGAAAAAGTGAGGTAGGTCACAAGATAAAGCGACGTATACATTACCATGAACCCAATTTTGTCGGCATAGGTGATTGGATGCAGAAGCGGGGATAATGTGTCTGAAAGTATTTCCGCGGGTTCGAGAAGTAAGTCCCAACTATTCCAGCGCAAGAAGCGTCCTAAGTAAACTCCATATCCACTTATGCCAATGACGATCAAGGCAAATGCCCATCCGAGATTATGACCCAGATAACTGCGAACGACACCTTGAACACTGTGCAAAGATGTCACTGCTAGAAAAATCCCCGTCCAGGCGGTTATGGCAATCAGGCCAGCATCATACCAGATGGGGATTGATTGTCGTTGAGAAACGTGTATCAGGTCAGTGACGATGTAGAATGAATTAGGCAGGAATACCAACCAAAGACCACCTGGAATTATCAGTGCCCACCACCAACCAGGCCTTAGGCGGTGAATGGCGGATATGCTTAAACTAAACACATAAGGCAGCCATGCCAAAAACAAATTCCAGATCAGATTCTTGAACAAGAAATCTCTACTAATCCATACCCTACCAAAATAGAAAAAGAATACCAATAATGTGCCCAAGGCAATTGGATAAAAGTGATTTTGAGATAGGAATTTGTGCACACTTTTTATCGATCCAAAAAGACCAGTCATAGTTTCAACCTTATTAGAACTTATCTCAAATATCTCTATTGTCACTTTGATAGAGCGAAGTGAACGAAGAGTCTGTTATTCCGAGGATTTCAGATCCTTGGCTGCGCTTACGCCACACTATGCGCGATTCTGGCGGGCGGGTCTTCGGCCTGACATTTTTTGAGATGGCTATTAGTGAATTGGTTCTATGGGAATTACCGTGAGGCGATTCCTAGAGACCCAGTGAATTAAAACAAATTGTAACATTCTCTATGCTACAATGACGCAGGCGGGAGCGATTTGTGTAACATTTTTTGCTCCCCATTGCTGAATCAAAAAAGCCACTGATGGGAATCGAACCCATAACCTATCGCTTACGAAGCGATTGCTCTACCGTTGAGCTACAGTGGCGCGCGCAGGATTATACCAAGCAAGTGGGTAAGTTTACAAGCTGGAAAGCGTCAAGTAAGATGAACGTTGGTACCATTTTGAGAGTAATACTTTAGAGGTAAATATGCGGGTTGCCATGCTTTCTTACCATACTTGCCCGTTAGCGATATTGGGCGGGAAAGATACGGGGGGAATGAATGTTTATGTGCGCGAGCTCTCTCGCGAGTTAGGCCGCAGGGGAATCGCGGTGGATGTGTATACCCGTTCTCAAGATGAGCATGTGCCGCACGTATCACATGATCTTGGATATGGAAATCGCGTGGTGCATGTACCGGCTGGCCCCGAAGTGCCTCTGCCAAAAGAAGAATTGGCCGAACATATCCCCACGTTTGTCGAAAATATCATTGATTTTTCAGCGACAAAGGGATTTGAGTATGATCTCATCCACAGCCATTATTGGATGTCTGGGATCGCCGCGCGTGACCTGCAAGCTGCCTGGGATGTCCCTGTAGTGCATATGTTCCACACCTTAGGGTTAATGAAACAACGTATTGCTCAAAGCCCTCTCGAAGCCGAAGGGGAATACCGTCTTAATGGTGAGCATAAAGTCATAAAATTAGCTAATCGAATCATCGCCGCGACTATTGCAGAAAAGGCACAATTACAATGGTTGTATCAGACGAATGCCGAAAAAATAGCAGTCATTCCCCCTGGTGTTGATACCTGTCATTTTTACCCTATCCCCGCGGATGAAGCCAAGGAGTATATTGGAATTTCGCCCGATGATCGCATGCTGCTCTTCGTCGGACGCATTGAACCTCTCAAAGGGATTGATACGCTCATCCAGGCGATGGGCTTAATGGCCGGGAATGGAGACGCTGCTGACCACCAGTTAATCCTGACGATCATTGGTGGAGATCCGCATGTCAGCCGAGAAGAAATGTCTGATGAGATGTCCAGGCTGCAAACCTTAAGCAGCGAGAATGGTCTCGACGAATTTGTGGCTTTCCTTGGTCGTCGCAGTCAGGAGACTCTGCCTTATTACTATTCGGCAGCCGAAGCTGTGATCATGCCTTCTCATTATGAGTCCTTCGGCATGGTAGCTTTGGAGGCTATGGCTTGTGGAACCCCAGTGGTTGCTTCACAAGTTGGCGGACTAGCCTTCTTGGTGCAGGATGGCGAAACCGGATACCACATTAACGTCGGTGATATGGACGCCCTCAGTGGACGTCTAACCACGCTGCTGGAAGACCGAGAAATTCATCAAAGGCTATCCCGTCAGGCGGCTGCATTTGCCCAAGATTATTCTTGGGCAAAGATTGCCAGGCGGATGATTGAGTTATATGAAGAAGTTTTGGGAGACGAGTAATCCGTAATCGGTAATACAATTAAAAACGACTGGAATAATAGATAGAAAAACCGGATGGCATTTCGACCGCCATCCGGTTTTAGTTTCAGTTAATTGGTTGCATGTGTGCATCTTCGTGCACTTCGTGGATTTATATTTGGAACTCTCCGTCTTTGTAGAGCAGCTCGCCATCGACGCGGATCTCACTGTCTTCCTTTACATCACAGATGAAGTCCCAATGGATGCTGGACTTATTAGTGCTGCCAGTTTCAGGGTAACCGGCGCCCACGGCCATGTGGAAGGTGCCGCCGATCTTCTCGTCGAAGAGGATGCTCTTGGTGAATTGTTGGATGCCATAATTGGTGCCAATGGCGAACTCGCCCAGGTACTTGGCGCCTTCGTCGGTCTCTAGCTGAGAGAGCAGATATGCTTCATTCTTCTCTGCGCTGGCTTTGACCACTTTGCCATCCTTGAACTCCAGGCGCACGCCATCGACCTCACGTCCGCTGCGAATGGCGGGATACGTGAAATTCACCCAACCATTTGCAGAATCTTCCACAGGGCCGGTGAAAACTTCACCGCTGGGCATATTCTTTTGGCCATCGGAATTTTCGAATTTTCGATCTTCAATCGACAAAGTCAGATCGGCGTTGGGGCTTTTGACTGTGACGATCTTCTTACCGACCAACCAATCGATGATCTTCTGCTGTTCGTCATGAATGCGCTGCCATTCTGCGATAGGGTCATCTTTGTCGCAGAAAGTGGCTCCGTAGACAAAATCTTCGTAATCGCGCAGGCTCATATCCGCATCTTGGGCGTAAGCGGGGCATGGGAATTGGGTGCCCACCCAACGCAGTTCTTTGGCTGCTGAGCGGCGCATATAGGTTTCAGTCAGATCACGGTAGGCTACTGCGCGGACGCGTTCTTTTTCGGGATCGATACCATTCATAGCGCGCGTATTAGAAGTAGCTCGAATAGCCATGAGTACATTGGCTTCATCGTAGAGCATCTTGCTGACTGGGGACACCCATTGCAGCTGTTCCTCGCTGGCTTCAGCCATGAAAGCCTCGTTTAGGTCATCGCTGGAGAGTTGAATGGTGGGATTTCCACCAGCTTTGACGATATGGCGCACAACTTCTGTAACTAAGGGCTCAGAGATCACATCACCGCGTACCAGAACCCAATCTCCGGGTTTAATTTTTACAGAATAATTGACTAATAGGTCTGCTAATTTGACTAATCGGGGGTCAGCCATATGTTTCTCCTAAAATGTTATAGTTTTGGGCATATTCCCAAAGATCGGGGGATTATACCATTCGTGTGCGCTTTGTGTTACGAACAGAAATAGCATCTCCAGGAATCGCCGATGTACGGGACTCTCTCACGAGAATTCCCATAGAACCCAGAAATTTACAGCTTTAATCGATATTAATGTATTAGTCAATAGAAGGCTGAACACCGCAGAGTCGCAGAGAACGCGGAGATTCTCGCATTTTACAGGAGAAAAACTCTGCGAACTCCGCGTCTCAGCGGTGAAAGTTGCATCAGAATTGTGTTCAATCTGCCCTTCACCATTACATTTAATCGATATTAAGCATGATTTTTGCCTCATGATAGAATACTCAATCAGGTAAAATTCTGTTCATAATTATTTATTCAGGCGCAGACTAACGAAAATTTGTGTGCTTTCTGAGAATTGCTGAAGTTACTCACTCGTGTTACGCACACATAGGACTGGCAGTCCTAATAAATTCGGTTGGAACATGGGAATTTTTCTCCTAAGGACTGCCAGTCCTGCGTAACATCAGTTACTCATTTATCTTTTTATTGGTGTGTTCCCAAGGAGGCTGAAAATTGAAATATCGACGCTTTGGACGTACAGGTTGGAGTGTTAGTGAGATTGGCTATGGCATGTGGGGCATGGCTGGATGGACAGGTTCTGATGATCAACAATCGCTTCGCGCTCTCCAGCAAGCTGTTGATCTAGGATGCAACTTTTTCGACACGGCCTGGGGCTATGGTGAGGGGCACAGTGAAAATCTACTAGGACAACTTGTTCGGGCCAATAAAGAAAAGAAACTGTACACCGCGACCAAAATGCCTCCCAAAAATTTCCAGTGGCCGAGCCGCCGGGAATTCTCTTTAGAAGATTGTTTTCCGCCAGACCATATCGAGGAATTTGTCCACAAAAGTTTGGAAAATGCCGGGTTGACAAGTTTTGATTTGATGCAATTCCACACTTGGGAAGACACCTGGCTTGATGATGATCGTTGGATCAAAAAGATCGCCGAACTCAAGGAGCAGGGGCTGTTTGATGCCATTGGCATCAGCATCAACCGTTGGGAGCCCTGGAATGGCGTCGGCGCAGTTCGAAGTGGGGTGATTGATGCAGTGCAGGTAATCTACAATATTTTTGATCAAAACCCAGAAGATGAGTTGCTGCCTGCTTGCCAGGAAATGGATGTGGCCGTCATTGCTAGAGTGCCCTTCGATGAAGGTACCCTCACGGGCAATTTGAACCTAGATAGCAAGTGGCCTGAGGGGGATTGGCGCAATTCCTATTTTGTACCTGAGAACCTGATATCAAGTATCGAACATGCCGAGGCACTGCGTCCCTTAGTTCCTGAGGGGATGAGTATGGCTGAAATGGCTTTACGTTTCATATTGAATGAGTCCAGAGTGATTACGATCATTCCAGGTATGCGGAAACTAACCCATGTGGAGGGGAATATGGGCTGTAGTGACCTTGGTCCGTTGCCTGAAGAACTTCACACAGGCCTTATGTCCCACCGATGGGATCGGCAGCCGACGGAGTGGTCACAGTAGTTGAGAAGAAAATAATCTAGAGAGATTGAATCATGAGTAATCGAATCAAACATCTATGCAAAAGGCTGAGCCGTTCAGCAGATAAAGCGAAAGCTTATTTTTCAGGGTTGAGCCCAGAGCAAATGGATCAGCAAATCTACACCGATGGAGCCTCGTGGACGATCAACCAAATCATGGCCCATTTTGTGATGGCTGAAGATGGCATGATGCGTCTAGTTGCTAGAATTGTCGAGACTGGCGAAGGTGTTCCCGAAGATTTTGACCTTGATTCTTATAACGAATACAAAGCCAGTAAGCTCAAACAAACATCACCAGATCAGCTTATAGAGAAATTCCTTGAAGCCCGAGAAAAAACCATCCAGATGGTCTCTAAATTCGAAGATGAAAACTTAGAAATAACCGGCCGCCATCCCTGGTTGGGGATTGCTCGCGTTGAAGATATCATCAAGCTTATGTATCGTCACAATCAGATTCATCAGCGAGAAATACGAGACGCGTTGGAATGCTAGAACGTTGAACGTTTGAACGTGCTAACCTGCGAACATTTATTATTATGACCAATTTTCGAAATCTCTTACGAATTTCTCGGCCTCTGCTTCTGTTAGATGCTGCCTTAGTATATTTTCTCGGCGTGGGGATCGCTCGATACTTAGGCGCTACGGTTGATGCCGGTATCTTTGCTATCGGTCTTGCCTGGATACTCAGCCTTCAAATTGGAGCGCACTACTTGTATGCCTATTTCAGGCAAACAAACTTGGCAGATTCACCTTTTGCGCAGCGTGCATACGACCTTACAAATGAAAAATGGCGTGAACGTTGGTTGAAGCGAGATTTACCTTTGTGGATTGCCATCACAGCCCTAACGTTAACAACCTCTTTTACAGTGCTGCTGATCCGCTCTGGTCAAGTTTCCGGAGGAAGCATTATCGTCATGGCATTGATCGCCTTGGGAGCGTATGCATCTTCGATTCCACCTCTCCGTCTGGCGGATACGGTCTACCGCGGGCTAATCCCGTCGATCCTGTTGGCTAACTTTGTGCCTGCCCTGGCCTTCATGTTGCAGGAGCCGGAACTCCATCGCCTGGTTTCTATGAGCACTTTCCCGCTGACTTTACTTCATTATGCCATGCTATTGGTTTTCGAGTTCCAAGATTACGCTCAAGATATCAAACGTGAACGCCCCATGCTCTTGATCCTCATGGGGTGGCAGCGCGGTATGCGCCTGATCAATTTATTGGTTTTGTCTACTTTCTTGCTTTTTGGGCTGGCGATGCTTATGGGATTGCCCAACAATGTCGTATGGCCCACTTTCCTGTCATTGCCTTTGGGGCTTTTCCTAATTTGGTATTTGACTCGCATTGGCGATGGCGCTAAACCCGTTTGGCACGCGCTCAATATCACCGCCATGCTGACCTATGGCCTAGCCGTTTACCTGCTGACCTTTTCCTTTTGGACGCACTAATCTCCAACTTCTACCCTCTAACTTCTACCCTATGCCCGAATTTTTGACGTTACTTCCTCCCGCTGATGCGCTGAACAAACTGCTCGACCACATTCAAGCTGATCCGGCCCCCGAACGGGTCGAGACAGAACATGCCTTGGGGCGGGTACTGATATCCCCGGTGTATGCACCGCATCCATTGCCTGAGTTTGCGCGCACCACCGTGGATGGCTACGCCGTCAAGGCAGCCGATACCTTTGGGGCCAGTGAGAGCCTGCCGGTTTATCTCGAATTAATTGGGGAAGTGCCTATGGGCGCCGCCCCGGAGATCGCCCTTACTGCTGAGAAATGTTTGCTGATCCACACTGGCGGAATGCTGCCTGAGGACGCTGATGCGGTTGTGATGCTGGAATACACCCAAGATGCGCGTCCCAATGAGATGGAGATCCTACGCGCAGTTGCTGTCGGCGAAAATGTCATCGAGGTAGGCGAAGATGTTAAAGAAGGGCAAGAAGTGATCCCCGCCGGTACGCAGCTGCGCCCAGCAGAAATTGGCGGACTCATGGCGTTGGGATTCACTGAAGTCTCTGTGGCGCGCAAACCTAAAGTGGGTATCCTCTCCAGTGGGGACGAAGTCATTCATCCCAGCCAAAATCCAACTCCAGGGCAGGTGCGCGATATCAATGCCTACACATTGAGCACTGCCGTGGAAAAAGCGGGCGGAGTAGCGGTTCAATATGGCATTATCTCCGACACATACGCTGAGATGTATGCCGCGGCCGAACGCGCCAAAGCAGAGTGCGATCTGGTTGTGGTCACCGCTGGTTCCTCGGCCAGCACGCGCGACCTGACATCACAGATCCTCGATGAGTTAGGCCAACCCGGCGTGTTAGTACACGGCGTCAACACACGCCCGGGCAAACCGACCATCCTGGCTGTCTGCGATGGCGTGCCTATGATTGGCTTGCCGGGTAATCCTGTTAGCGCGCTGGTTAACACACAATTATTTGTCGTTCCGGTTGTCAAAGCTCTCTTGGGAGAGCGCGTATCGCGACCGCAGCCCAGGATTCAAGCTGTGCTGAGCATCAATCTGCCATCCCAGGCTGGCCGCGAAGATTGGGTGCCGGTTGCATTGGTGCGCCCCTCTACCAGCTCCGGAGAGGGCTGGCTTGCCGAGCCCATCTTTGGCAAGAGCAACCTGATCTTTACCCTATCGCGTGCCGACGGCTTGCTGAAAATCCCTGCCGACGCCACTGGTTTGTCTGCTGGGAAGACCGTTGAAGTCTATTTGATGTGATGTTAAAAGCAGACCGAGGGCTGAGGCTCTCGAAGCCCGGCCTTGCAAAAAAGCCGCTGTCTTCGAGAGCCTCAGACAGCTGAATATCTGAGGGCTGAGGCTCTATTAGACAGCTTGGAATACGAGGGCCGCTGAATTCAAACTCCCTCGTCTCCGGTCACAATTATGCATAATTTCTGCCTGATGCTACTCCCCAACCAATATGCTATCTGCCAACTTCCACCGGACGCGGCCAACCCTGCCTGGGCGCGGGGCGGCGACCTCCTGGCACTCATCCGCACATTTGATGAACTCACGGTCGTTTGCGAGGGGGTTGATATCCCTGCGGATGTGCGTGCCGAACCGGGCTGGCGTGCTCTCAAGGTGGCTGGACCGCTAGATTTTTCCATGATCGGTGTGTTGGCTTCTCTCTCGGGAACTCTGGCGCAAGCTGATGTGAGTATATTTGTGATTTCAACTTTTAACACTGATTACCTGCTTCTCAAAGATGTGCAGCTCGAAACTGCTATCCGGGCTTTGGAATCTCAGGGACATACTGTAAACTCGCTGTGAAGAAACTGATCATTATACTGGGAATAGTAATGCTGTTGTCGGCATGCACGCTGCGGGCTCCATCGTCATCTCAGCGGGAAACCTTGATTCCCTTCGAGGCGAATCCCACCATTGAGTATACGGCTACCCTCACAGAGCCAGTTCCTACCTTTACCTTCACGTCAACTGCAACCAACTCGCAGACCGCAACGCTAACACCCACTATTTCGGTCACCCCTACGCCGATTTTCACACCCACGCCCACCTTAGTATTTATTCCCGCTGGGGAACTTGTTGCCCCAATACTGCTTTACTATCGCGTTGACGAGAGCGACCTAGCCAGCCGCTTCTATGTCTCGCCGGAGAATTTTCGGAAGCAGATGGCATATCTCAAAGATCAGGGTTACACATCCATCACAATATCTGAATTCACCCTGGTGTTGATCAACGGTGGCGAGCTGCCCGCCAAACCAGTGCTAATCACCTTTGACGACTCCGACGCCAGCATCTACGAGAATGCCTTCCCCATAATGCAAGATATGGGCTATGTTGGCGTTGTTTATTTAACCGGCAACCGATTGTATTCAGATGGCTTCTTATCCCCGGAGCAGTTAAATGAAATCACCGCCGCTGGTTGGCAGGTCGGCAGCCAGGGCATGACGCATCAAGATCTGACAACCTTGCCAGAAGAGAATCTGCGCTATGAACTGCTGCAATCGCGCGTTGACCTGGAAGATATTTTGGGAGTGAGAGTGACGACTTTCGCTTATCCATTTGGAACGATGAGTGGAACGATTGCGAATAAATTGCAGGAGTTTGGTTATTACAGCGCCGCGGGGTTGGGAGAATCTAGTAAACACACCTGGGGGTCGATCTATTATTTAAGCCGTATTGAGGTTCAGGGGATTATCACACTCGACGATTTTGCGGCTCTTTTGCCATGATCTTTGTCACTTCACCAGTTCAAAACTGCTAGGTATACTGAATCTAGGGAAAGGGTGGTATCTTGTTTATAAACACGATTTCGGTTTTCTACTAATTTCATAGTAGTTAAACGAAGGAGCCGCTAGGAATTGACGTGGAAAGGGGTGTCTCACGGTAATTCCCACAGAATCAGCGAAGGGTTGAGTATTTTAATGGAAAATATACTTGAATTTTTGGGTATCCACTACCAACCAAATATCATTACGACTATCGGTTTGCTTATCGCGCTGACATTTTTGGGGAGTAAGCTATTCCAACGATTCGGTTTGCCGCAAGTAGTTGGTTTTATCATCATGGGAGTGCTGTTGGGCACTTCCTTTTTGAATCTCGTTCCCCTGGAGCTAACAGAAGATTTGACATTTATCAGTGAGATTGCCCTGGGTTTGATCGGTTTTGATATGGGCAGTCACCTGCGCCTGGACGAGCTAAGGAAGAAGGGGCGTTCAATCCTAATTATTCTACTGTTTGAATCATTGGGGACATTTCTGTTGGTTTCGACGGGCATATACTTCATCACCAACTCACTACATACGGCATTGATCTTTGGGGCGCTTTCTTCGGCAACTGCCCCGGCTGCGACCGTGGATGTGCTGGCTGAATACGATGCCAAAGGCCCGCTTACTACCAGCTTAATCGCAGTCGTAGGATTAGACGATGCCTTTTCTTTGGTGCTATATTGCCTTGCAGCAGCTTTTGCTGAGAGCGCATTAACGGGTACAGGCATTCCATCATTTGTGCAGATTATCGAAATGCCGGTGATCGAAATCGGCGGTTCATTAATTGTTGGAATTTTGGCGGGATTTTTGCTAAATGAGATTCTGCGTCGAATGAAGAGCCTGCACGACTCGATGGCCGTCTCGATCGGATTTGTCTTTCTTTGTGTGGGTCTTTCGGAAGCCCTGGGCTTTTCTTTGATCCTGACGACAATGGTGATGGGTTTTGTGGTGGTCAACTTCGACGGAGAGAATGGCCGTTGTATCCGCTTCACCATCGAGCAAGCGGGCCCAGTCATTTATGTACTCTTTTTCGCCCTGGTCGGGGCGCGGTTCCAAATTAGCCTATTGCCCACCATGGGGTTATTGGGCATTGGCTATGTCGTTTTGCGCAGTGCCGGAAAATATATAGGCGCCTGGGTGGGGGGGAGTGTGGGCAAAGCTGAGCGTCAGGTCAAGAATAACTTAGGGTTAGGATTGTTGTCTCAAGCAGGTGTGGCTATTGGGTTGGCTATCGCTTCCAATAATCGCTTTGCGACGCTGGGACCAGAGGGCGAAGCTTTGGGAGCACTGATTATCACGACAATCACAGCCACAACATTTATCGTACAAATCTTTGGCCCCCTAGGCGTAAAGTTAGCAATAACTAAGGCTGGCGAAGTCGGAATGGCGAATGTTGACTCCAGTGGCTGGCACTCAGAAGGACGTCCAGATGGTTGTGATGGTTAGTTTAATTGTTGGAAGCGGCAGCCTCGCCTTGGAGAGCATTTCGACGGGCTCAATGCATCGCTTCAGGCTTCGGAATCGTCATTCTTCGAGGGCTGAGGTTCTCGAGCCCGGCATCCGCTATGCGTCGCTGTCTTCACTTCGACAAGCTCAGTACAGGCGAGAGCCTCAGACAGCTGAGTATCCGAGGGCTGAAGTTTTGTGCATTGAGCTGGTTGAAATGTTTTCGAAGCCCGGCATCTGCTATGCGTCGCTGTCTTCACTTCGACAAGCTCAGTACAGGCGAGAGCCTCAGACAGCTGAGTATCCGAGGGCTGAGGCTCTCGAAGCCCGGCTATATCCCGATAGGCCATTGCCAGCTTAGGAAGTAATTCGGGCTGTCCATTGATCAGCGCTTCTTTCTTCTTACGCTTCCAGCCCTGAACTTGCTTTTCTCTATTGAATGCATCATCAATGCGTTCGTATTCTTCGTAATACACCAACTTGATCGGTAATCGTTTCTTGGTATGGTTCGCCCCTTCTCCAGCCTGGTGCTGTGCCAGCCTTAATTTAAGATGCTTTGTGCTGCCAGTGTAATAGCTGCCATCGCTGCATTCGAGAATGTACATATATCCCATTATTTGAATCCCTCCTTAAACTTTTGAGAGAATGAAGAGGGCTGAGGTTCTCGAAGCCCGGTCAAATGGTTGTTATGGAAACCCTTCACTCAGCACAATCTGCTGCAATTTGGGCACCCTCAGTGCCGAATAATCTCTTCTGGAACCAAAAGGCCACATTGACTAATGCGATCAGCACTGGAACTTCCACTAATGGGCCGATCACGGCGGCAAAGGCCATGCCTGAGTCGATACCGAAGACGGCCACAGCCACTGCGATAGCCAGCTCGAAGTTGTTGCTGGCGGCGGTAAAGGATAAGGTAGTGGTCTTTTCATAACCGGCATTGATCTTGTACCCCATCCAGAAACTGACCAGGAACATGATTACGAAATAGATCACCAAAGGAATGGCGATCCGCACTACGTCCAGGGGGATTTGGACGATCAGATCACCCTTGAGGCTGAACATCACCACGATGGTGAAGAGTAAGGCGATTAATGTGATCGGGCTAATCTTGGGGATGAACTGCTCGTGATACCATTGCTTGCCCTTGGCTTTCACCAGCGCAAAGCGCGTGAACATGCCAGCCAGAAAAGGAATCCCCAGATAAATGAAAACACTCTTGGCGATCTCGCCGATAGTGATATCCACGATGCTGCCTTGCAGTCCGAAAAGCGGGGGTAATTTGGTGATGAAGATCCAGGCGTACAAACTATAAAAGAGCACCTGGAAGATACTGTTGAAAGCCACCAGGCCGGCCGCGTATTCGGGGTCCCCTTTGGCGAGGTCATTCCAGACAATTACCATGGCAATGCAGCGCGCTAAGCCGATCAGGATCAGGCCGACCATGTAATCGGGGTATCCGCGCAGAAAGATGATCGCCAACAAGAACATCAATATTGGGCCAATAAACCAGTTCTGCACTAGAGATGCTCCCAGGATTTTCCAATTTCGGAAGACATCCCCCAGTTCTTCATAGCGAACTTTTGCCAGTGGGGGATACATCATCAAGATTAGCCCGATGGCGATGGGGATATTAGTCGTCCCCACAGAAACAGCAGTGTTGAAATCAGTAACAGCTTTGGGAAAGAAATATCCGATTCCCACGCCGATGGCCATGGCCAGGAATATCCACAGCGTTAGGTAGCGGTCGAGAGTTGAGAGCCGCTTTGGTTGTTCTTGTGTCATTGTTGTCTCCTTCATTCCTAAGTAAATTTTATGAAGCAAGCAAATAGATCACTTTTTTTTCAATATTATCCCTCACATTGCAGAATTCCTGCATGATTTCATAGTCTGTTCCTTCTGCTTTGGCCGGGTCGGGGAAGCCCAAGTGAACATGTTCCCCTTTACCTAACCAGACCGGGCAATTTTCGGCAGCGTCATCGCAGACTGTGACTACCAGATCGAAATCCACATCCCGGAAATCATCGGTGTGTTTGGATTTACTCTCATGCTGGATGCCGATCTCGGTCAAAGCGGTAAGGGCATTGGGATGCACATATCCGACAGGCTCAGTGCCCGCACTAAAAGCCTGCCATTGATCGTTCAGAAATGCGTTGACGACAGCTTCTGCAATCTGCGAACGACAGGAATTCCCCGTACATAGGAAAAGAACTTTCTTAATAATAGCACTCCTTTCGCCGACCTATTCTGGATGCGCTGCTCGAGTTGATCGCGCACCTCACGGAACTTGGCCAGCTTGGCTTCATCCAAGCCTTTGAATGCAGCCGGGTCTTCAAAATCCCAATGAGTGTGTTTGCCCTGTGAAAGAAAGATGCGCGGGCAGTTCCTTTCCGCATGCCCGCAAACAGTGAACAGGGTAGCAAAATGCACTTTGCCGAGGAATTCGCTAACACCCTTGGATGATTGGCCATCCTAATTGATGCCGATTTCTTCCATCACCCTGATAGTGTAGGGTTGGTTTTTTCTTCAACGGATATCTCCTTCGATTGGTTGGATAGATTTCAAGGTATTGTTTGGTACCTGACCAATATCGGAGTTAACAACTGGTTTATTCTATACTTATGAATGGGTTGTTACAGCTTTGCTTTCATTCCGGGGGTTGAACACCCAGAACGCCGCATAGAGCAAAGCCAGAATCCCCAGCAGGTATAGGGCCACTATTTCCAGACCGATGCCGTCCACCCAGGCGCCATACAGCAGGCCTGCCAGAGTGCTGAAGAGCGAAACCCAGGCCACATACACCCAGGCTTTCAAGCGTCCAATGATCGAGGCCGTGATCAAAATGCTTTGCAGGCTAAGTTCAGGGTCGGAAATCAGGTAGGCCAACAGAGGGCCGCGGTGCATCCCCAGACTGAGGAACATCTGGGCGATGGGCACTTCCACCAGGGTGGGGAAGTACATGAAAACGCCAAAGACCACACCAATGAAATTGCCGAAGATCGTGTTGCTCCCCGCCAAGGTTTGAATCCATTCCGGTTGGATGATCTCGCGGATCATACCAACCACAAATACACCGACTACTAATAAAGGAAAAATCTGCTTGACAAAGCGCCAAGATTCCCATAGGAAATTGCGGGTTTCATCTTCGGTCAAGCCGTATTTGAGCAGCCAGCCCAGCGCGAGGATAGAAATAAACACCCCGAAAAATTTGCCCGTCAGGGACAGGGTTATGCCTTCAGGATTGGGTACCACCCCTAAAGCGGCGATCATGAGGGTAAATCCCACCAGGGCAGTGGATATCCACGTCCAGGAATTGAACCCCTCGAAGATGGGTTCAATCCCTTTCCAGGAAGCTAACCCGATCAGGATCAGCATAAGAATGAGTACCGCGCCCTGGGCGGTGACACCCTCCTCTCCTCGCGATGGATCAAAGGGAACCAATTCGAAGAGCCAGTTCTGGATGTGGTCCACCCCGTTGATGGGTATATCCAGGCTGACGTAGGTGGTTTTTAATAAGTCGGTTTGGAAAGTCCCCGCGAGCAACAAGAAAACCAACACGAGCAAGAAAATCAAAGCGCTGCGGTGCATAGCTGCATGGCCTTCAAACATGGCATCTGTAACTTTATCATGTTCTGCATCAGCTTTACGGAAGATCATTGCCATGATCACGCCTACCCCGATGCCAAAGGCAATCGAGAGCACCAGGCGGGCGATGGCCAAATCCATACCGATAACTGTGCCCGTATAAGACAGTGCCAGGATGTTAACCGCTGGCGCCACGAACAAGAAGGTGATCGCAGGGCCAAGCCCCGCACCCTTTTTGTAAATTCCGGCAAAGAGAGGAATTACGGTGCACGAACACACCGCCAGCAGAAAACCAGCAGCGGCAGCCGCCGGGTAAGAGATAATTTTCGGGGTGTTCCGACCCAAATAGCGGGTGATGGTCTCTTTGGGGATCAAGGCTGTCATGGCTCCGGCGATGTAGAAAGCCGGCAGCAGGCACAGTAGCACATGCGCCGCCAGATACGCGGCCAGGTTGCCAAGGCCGCTGCCAAGCAAGTGCGCTACGAAATCAATGATGGTTGTAAACATGGGGTATCCTATTCTATATTCGTAAAAACGAATATATTCTTCCACAATAAAAGCCCTAAGCCTAGAGATGCGCATAGGGCTTTATCTGGATTGATTTAGCTGACAGCCAGGGCCGATGTCACAAAACTAGTAATCTCTGGAATGGAGGGAATCCGACCTGAACTGACAGTTTTTTCGTTGATGACCAATCCAGGGGTCGACATAATGCCATAATCGGCGTATTTGGTGGGGTTGGTGACTTTGACCACCTCGGCTTCGACGCCGAGTTGGTCAACTACCTTCAGGGTGAGTTGTTCCAGGCGTTTGCAATTAGCACAGCCTGAACCGAGAACTTTGATATTAAGCATTGAGATTTCTCCTAGTTTGTCTCCGCTTTTGCTTCAGTGCCCAATGAATTTTGTATTTCGGCAACACAATTTGGGCAGCAGCACTCTGGGTGAGGACCAGAGTTTATTAAACTCTCTAATTCGTACGTGGGAATGCTAAATAACCCTCCAATTTCTAACAGAGAATCCAGTAGTTGCGGTTCAGCAAGTCGGTAGAATATGTAACGACCGTCTCTACGAGTTTCGAGTAAGTCTGCCTCACGCATTTCCATCAATTGCTGTGAGATGTAAGCCTGGCGCATATCAAGCAATGCTTCCAGATGACAAACGCAAACCTCTCCCCGACCAATCCCAGCTAATATTTGAAATCGAGTTGGAGAACTAACTGCCCGTAGTATTCGAGTGATCTTTTCCTCAGGAGTAAGATTTGTCATATTCATAATTACGAATATATTGTACTCCTTATTTTTAATATAGTTAATATGATTTTTGTCATATTTTACACATACCAATATTTAGGGGTTATCGATAGTTTGGCTTTAATGGGTAATGAATAGATGAATACAGAAGCCATTTACACATTTATGCGGATTGCAAAAAATGGCCGTTGATTGCTGGAAATATGAGGAATACTTTATGGTGGGCTTCTATTCTATTCCAAATCTCGATAGGTTCTGATCGCTATACCCAATAGTGGCTTGTAATGGATGACACTAATCTGATATTAATCTTTTTTCTATAATGAATCAAAGTTTTCAAAAATTTACCCAAATTTAAAGGAGAATGCTATGAAACAGAAGTATCCCGTGATTATTCTGGTGGGGATTGCACTGCTGCTGGCCGCATGTGCGGGATCCGCCGGACCCGCCGGACCCGTCGGACCCGCCGGGCCCGCCGGGCCTGATGGCCCCGCTGGACCAGCTGGTCCGGCAGGTGAAAGCGCTCCAGTTCTGGTTGATGCGCCGACAGTTGCCCAGATCAGCGGTAAGGTGGTCGATGTCAAGGGCGATCCAGTTGAAGGCGCAACCGTCAGCGCGGAAGGCCTGGATATCAGCGCCGACTCCGCGCCGGATGGAAGCTTTGCGCTTACAGATGTTCCGGCTGGTTTTGTATACCTCTATGTGGCTTCACCATCTGATCTCTACCTGGATGGCGAGACACATCACTCAATTTACGCCGGCGACGGGATGGATGTTACGGATGTTACCATCACGCTTTCCGGCCGCCCGAGCGCGGACGCCACTACTGTTGGTATGGACGCCTGCACCACCTGCCATGCCAATTCGATGCCGGAATACTTTGCCGCCTTCGATGGCAGTACCAACGCTGCCGCGCACTCCCGCTTTGTTACCGAAGGCACCAGCCAGATGATTCATACAGAAATGTGGCCGGAGCCGGGTGACAAAGTCCTGCCTCGTGGTTCTAAAGGCGAATTGCTCATGGTGCAGGATCCTGCCGATGGTGAGGGCCTGGTTAATCTCGTTTTGTGCACCGAAGATGGCGATGAGGGCCGTGAGTACATCTTCAAGTTCTATGCTGAACTTGAAGAAGGCGCCACCCCTCGCAGCGAAGGTGCGCTGAATTGCGGGGCAGACGATACCGCTGTCTTTATCCCGGTCGCCGCAACGATCGGTGGTCAGACCAATTGGGGCGAAGGATATGCCGATCCGTATCATGAAGTCGAGGATCGTTTACCCAATTATGGTTTGGGAAAACAGCGCTATATGGCCCGCATCCAAGATGTGCCCTTCTTGGTCGATTGGTTCACCGAGCACGACATCCCGCTCGAGCGCGCCAAACAAGACTATGTCAATTACCTGCCGGTTTACCTAATTCAGGATGGAACCCCGGTCGGCTCCCCGGCTCTGGCAGAAGGTGATGTTGGTCTTCCGAAATTCTGGAAAAAAGGTCCCGAACACTGGTGCCCGCCAACCAATACCCTTTCGCGCAACTGCGCCGGTTGTCATGCAACCGGTATAGAGATCGACTACGTTGACATTGAAGATGGTGATCACACCTACAAAGGTGTTGTGACCGCTTTTGACTATGTCGATCTGAATGTCACCTGTGAGCGTTGTCATGGGCCGGGTTCAGACCATGCTGATACCGCTGACCCAACCATGATCGTCAACCCGACCTATATTACCGCTCAGGCAAGCAATGAGGTTTGCGGGCAGTGCCATGCTTCCCACGGTGGGAAGAGCCTCAACCCCCCGGGGTATTTCAAACCCTCGTTCGACGAGACCTACAAGGACACACTCGGCAGAGGATTCTTCGTGCCCGGTGTCTATGAACTGGAAACTTTCATCACCAATTACAACCAACCAACGATCAATAATGAGTGGAAGGTAGGTCCCTTCAACTCCTGGTCGGACGGAATCCACAGCCGAGCTCACTCCCAGCAGCTCCCCGAACTGCTGCGCTCCGTGCATGTGGACAACCCCTTTGAAAAACTCACCTGCGCATCCTGTCACGATGTTCACACACTCGATGCAGGGCCAGCAACGATGGCAGTTGGCGACTATGAGCTTTCAAACCCGGCATACGGCAACAATACCCTGTGCCTGGCCTGCCATGCGACCCACGGACCCTTCGAAGGTGTTTCGGAGGACGATGTTGCAGTGCTCCAGCTTCAGGCTGGCCGAGATGTGAGCCTGGACGGTGTCGCGATGACGTTGGAAGATGTGAACGTAATACTAGCATTGAACAACGTTGCCCGCGCTGTAGGATCGCATATTTCGAAAGAGGCTGGCATGGGCGGCGCGCTCTACACGCCGGCTGACCCCGAGAATCCGGTTGGCAGCTGTGCTTCATGTCACATGCCGAAGATCGGTAAGCTCTTTGATAACAACGACGATGCCCAGTACCACCTCGACTTCGACGCCGATGGAAACATTGCGGTGGCCGAAGGGAATGTGGCCTCGCACGTCTTTGATATCGTGTGGCCGGCGCAAAGCGCAATCTATGCTGAAACCGCCACGCACGATTACGAGATCATGTCAAACTCGTGCAGTGCATGCCATGATTACGCCAGGCTAAGTGGTGATGATGACTAATCTATCTCATATCACTTAGGTATTCACTTTTTGAGAATACATTGTGACTGGTTTATGATCCTTACTAATAGGAAAATAGGCCAGTCACTTTTTATTTTCTGTAACCGGCTTGTACGGGATCAATATAGGTATCCGTTATATCAAGTGATTTTCTTGATAAAAACCAGACAAGTATTCCAAATTCCCCAAGAAGACGTTCAGCTTAAAAGTTAAATAAATCGATAGTGCTTGTCAAAAAATGGCGAAAGAATCACTGGGTTTCAACGATCGATTTAATTAGTTCAACATTTTCCGGTTCGTGGATAAAGCTCCAAAAAACATCTGCAACCCGAGATGATAGCCCCATCTTTTTTCTCAACATACATATTTTTCGGTTGAGGGAAAACATGGGGATTTCTACTTTTACTACGTCCCCAGCCTTCAAAGCGAAATTCGCTGATGCCCGTGATACAAAGGCAATACCAATACCTAATGCTACAGTACTAACGATGGCTTCAGCATTACCCAATTCCAAAATGATATTCAAATCTTTGGACGAAATATCATGGGCTGCAAGTGCAGAAAGTAGGGTGCGGCGCGTACCAGAAGTCGGTTCACGTAAGAGCATATCTAACCGAACGATGTCGTCTGGTTGGATATCACTTAGTAGGGTCAAAGGATGGTCAGGTGGTGCTATCATTATGATTTGATCGTAAAAGAATACCTGACATTCTAGGTTAGGGTTAGGAATTTCAAAGCTTACAACTGCCAAATCTACTTGATCGTCTTTAAGGAAACTTTCGACATCATCAGGCTGACATGCTAACATACTTATATCAACACTCGGAAAGCGTTCACGAAAACGTACTGCCAGCATTGGCAATACATATTTCCCCGTTGCCGTGCTACATGCAATCTGCAATGGTCCGATGACATCTTCATTTATAGTGCTCACCATTTGTTGGAATTGTTCACATTCATTCACCAACTTCTTTGCCAAAGGTATCGTTGCTTTGCCGGCCTCGGTCAGTTGAAGTCGCGGCCCGTTACGATCGAATATAGTTACATTCAGTTGATTTTCCAAGTTAAGAATATGTTTGCTGACGGTAGACTGACTTACGTGTATCCGCCGAGCAGTTTCTGAAAAATTTAAGGTTTGGGAAGCATCTATTAAAATTCTTAGGCTTTCAATGTCCATAAACGCCTCTTATTAGATGATATTTGAATTTCGTCAGAATATTTGGGACAAAAAATAGCAATTAGAAAGAATACTTTTCCGGATAACACACTAAGAATTCTTTTTGACAATAACTAAGCCCAACGAGTTTTGGACCATGGAAACATTATTTTCTCATGAAATGAAGGTTAGAAAACTGAAACTTGTAACCAAAAGGTCATGATTTCCAGCCAGAAAAAAAGGAGGGAGTAAATTGCATAAAAGGCATCGCCCTTGTTTCTCTTGATAGGGAGTAAGACACACGGGTTGTAGATAGAATGGAGGTAATCAATGAGGAAGCTTCGGCATTAATGTATTGTGCTCCTCATTATAAACTAAATTAATTGATGTTACGCAACCTAAAGAGGATCTCTCTGGAAATAGGGGGTGGGGGCAGAGCCCCCCACCCCCTATTTCCAGGGAAACCTCGCTACATGTGCGTAACATGAGTTAATATGATTTCTGTCATATTTTACAGATACCAATAATTAGGGGTTATCAATAGTTTGGCTTTAATGGGTAATGAATAGATGAATGCAGAAACAATTTACACATTTACATTAATAGCAAAAATGGCCGTTGATTGTTGGAAATAAGAGGTCTGCTCCCAGGAAGGGGA
>JADHTJ010000187.1 GCA_016785015.1 Anaerolineales bacterium | reverse complement strand
ATGGAATCCAAAACGCCACCATCGAAGAGAGAGTTGAGCAAACCTTCATGCTGCTCCAATTCGTGGTGGTCTGAATAATGCGTATCTAAATCGCAGGGTGGGGTATAATGATCCCGCATGGTAAATTCCTTTCCCGGTATTTTCTGTGCATGCCCCTTGAGTGGCTGCTCAAGGGGCACTTTGGTTAATAAAATTGTGCACTAGGCACTGTAACATTCAAACATTTTTTCCTGCTTTGTCTATCACTCAGAAAGTGATCTTAAGAGTGATTTGCGGACTAACTCGGTGAGTGATGCATATATTGGGGGTGGCATGTGCGAAGGATGCACATCTACCGGTCTTCGCTCGCCGATTCGATCCGTGCGGGTCGCGCCGTCCTCGTCACCTGCGGGCGGTGCGCTTCCACCGGATCGGTCGGCTCGAGAGTTGGATAACATATAAGCGCCCCTCGCCGGGGCGTGCAGATGAGCAGGAAAAGGGCGTTCCTGCCCATACAGCCCAAGCGTTTTAATCTTCCTGTGCAGTCAAGGGCGACTGCTTTCAGCATTTCACACGCTTTGAGCTTGAGCGCCTGGCCCGAAGGTAAACGCTTCCTTTCAAGGTTCTTGTCACCCTGGACAGCACCCATGGTTCTGGGCGGACGGTGCTATCTAGACAGAACAAATGTTCTGAGATATGATTATACGTCAAGGCGCATATTGTGTCAAATAGGAGATACCAATGAACATGAATCGAATCTTTGATCTGGTGTCTGATAAGCAATCGGCACCGAACAGCTTCACGATCGAGATGGGGAAGAAGGTGCGCGCCGCGCGCACAGATGCCGGGATCACACAAGGCGCGCTGGCCGGGATGGTGGGGAGACGTCAGGCGACGATCTCAGATATTGAGCATGGCAAGAAGGAGATGGGGTTATCGACTTTGGTGCTGATCGCTGCCGCCCTGGAGAAACCGATTACTTATTTTTTTCCCGCTGATTTGACAGTATCAGAATAGAATTCACTATTGCAAACTATAGTTTGCGATGATATACTTTTCAGAAAGCAGGCCATTCGATGCCCAGGAGCAACCGACATGCAGTCGCCAAAACCGTGATCATCTACCGCGACGCGGCAGGCAAAGAGCCTTTCAACGGCTGGTTGACCGGCCTGCGCGATCCCCTCACCCGACGACGCATTCTACAACGACTCAGACGTTTGGAGAGCGGCAACTTTGGCGACTGCAAATCTGTCGGCGGCGGAGTAACGGAACTGCGCTTCTTTTTCGGTCCCGGCTACCGCGCTTACTTTGGTCAGGATGGTGACACGATTGTGGTCTTGCTATGCGGCGGCGATAAGAGCAGCCAAAGCCGGGACATTCGACAGGCCCAGGTTTACTGGAAGGAGTATTTGAAAAATGACTGAATATCGCACTCTAGATCAAATCACGATTGAGTATTTTACTGACCATCCCGAAGAAATCGACGAGTTCATAAACGAAATCTTTGCCGAGTACGCCCAGGATGGCGATTCGGCTGTGCTGCTTTCTTCGCTGCGAGTGATCGCACGCGTCAAAGGACTTTCCACCATGGCCGAAGAGATCGGTATGACCCGCCAGGGTTTGCAGAAAGCGCTCTCCGCAAAAGGCAACCCGCGCCTGGACAATATCAATGCCATCATGCGGGCAATGGGCTACCAGCTGATGCCCCGCCCGTTAGAAGTTTCGGTTGGGTAACTCCTTATATCCCACGACAGATTCTCTTTCGATCAAAAAATTTAATATAATCAATATTTTTGCTTTTAAGGCTTTGGTTTTCTTTACCTTTTCGCGATTCTTAATAGTGTACTTTCTAATAAGATTCTCTAAATAGAAAATTGTATTGGTTTCGAGTTCGAGAGTGACAAGATCTCGATTATTTCCAAGCATGTTTGATATCCAGTATATACCATCATCTATATAAGAACTTCCGATACCATTTAGTAATTTTGAAATGGCATATAATGTGGAAGGGCAATGACCAATAGTTTGTGACAGTTCATTAAAAAATCTTCTATTTTTGTCTTTTAACGAATGCCATTCAGTGGCAGATTCTTTCCATGGAGCTTTAGCAAAAAGGTAACTTTTCACTATTTTCTTTATGTACCAACGTTTATCTCCGTTCTTACAAATAGTAATAATTTTTTCTTTAAATTCATTCCATACAATCCAAAACATTTCATAAGTATCTAACCTGTTTTCCAATTTTTCATCTTCATGTTTTCCTCTAATTCTCAATCCAAATTCATAATAGCCAACCTGTGTTTACTCCAGGAACCCGGCAAATCGCCACGGTGCTCTAGCCCAGCGTCTGCTCCGCGCAAGGGGCAAGCTGTAGGCACGTTTCGGTCGGGTTTGGGGGCGGCTTCGCCGTCACAACTGGCCCCCGAAACCGTGCACAAATCTTCATCACCTGTATTACCCCCTACCGAAACCTTTCTTTGGTACAATCTCTCATGGAGTACCCATGAACCGTGAAAATATTTTGACTACTCTCCAAAAGCAACGGCCTAAATTATCTACTCTTGGCATAAAAACTCTGGCCTTGTTTGGATCCGCTGCTCGGGATGAGATCCATGCCGGGAGCGATATTGATATCCTGGTGTCTTTTCGGCATACTCCAGTAACTTTCGATGCCTACATGGATATCAAAATATTCCTGGAAGACCTGTTGGCGGTTCCTGTCGATTTAGTTGTTGACGAAGCGTTACGCCCCCGTTTACGACCTTTCGTTCAAAAAGATATCGTCTATGTCGCGTGAGTTTCGTTTTTACTTGGAAGATATTCTTGAAGCTTGCCGCCGGATCAAGCTCTACACAGATGGTTTGTCCTTCGATCAATTTGTGGAAAACAATCTGGTTTATGACGCCGTTTTACGTAATATCGAGATCATCGGTGAAGCAGTCAAACAAGTGCCGATTGATATTCGCGATCAGCACCCGGAAGTAGAGTGGCGGCGGATTGCCGGTATGCGGGATATTGTCGCGCATCACTATTTCAGCATTCATGATGAAATAATATGGGATATCGTTGAAAACAAAATTCCTGCTCTACAAGAACAAATTAAAACCGTCTTAGAGAATCTAAATTAATCACCTGGCTGTTTGCTACATCTCATTTAAGCCAAAGCCCCGACTGTCCTAGCCGGGGCTTTTTTTCTAGAGTGAGAATAATCATCATTCCACGAGATACTTATATTCTTCTTCCAACTCTTCGGGTATTTGGGTTTGAAGTATTATCCCTTGTCTCTTGCTGAAAACGAGAAAGACATAGCGATCAACGTCAGCCAACTCACAGGCTGCGCCGGTAGAAAGTTCACCGGCCTGGTACATTCCCAGCGCGGCATATAATTGAACTTTGGCAGCGACTTCATCGGGAGATTCGGTCAGGAATAAATTCTGTGGGATTGAAAAGGATATTTCCATTTCAGTTTTAACAAAGTTTAGGGATTCTTCAACGCCTCGTCATGCTTGCCGACCACTCTTATTCTGAGCACATCACCTGGCAGGCGTTCGTAGGTCATGCGATAGGCGCGATCGGCGCGGGCTTCGAAGATGCCCTTTGCGCCTTGAATGGGTTTGGTTTGCAAAGATGGATGGCGCGGGTCATTCGCCAGCAGCCGGATCGCCTTTTGGACCTTCTTCTTGATCGATGCAGGTAGTTCTGCATAAGCGCTCTTGAAGCGATCGGTCAGTTCGATCTCTGGCATGTTACAGATCCTCTAAGGCTTCGATGGCACTGTCTTCATCTTCGTAGCGAGTTACCCGGCCCGCGTCAATGTCGGCCTGAGCCTCGCGCTCCATCTTCTGCCAGCGCTCCGTCCAGAACCAGGCCTGATCTGCGGGCACAGTGACCACCCGCTCGACTACTAATTCACCATTTTCGTTAACGCGAAAAACCAAGTCATCTCCTTCGTGGAGATCAAAGGCCGCCCGCACTTCTTTTGGCAGGGTGACCTGTCCTTTTTCTCTGAGCCGGGCGCGTTGTTCTATAGCCTTGTTGCCCATTGTAAGCCTCCAGTTGTCATTTCCTATAGTTGGAAAGTAAGATTATCATACCATACAGCACCTGGCAAATCAATCCACTCCGGTGGGAAATATGGATAATCCACTCTGTTTGCCGCCTCTCCTAAACACTACTTTGATCATTTTTCTATTTCAATCTCTCCCCTAATTCGCTCTCCATTTTCATAATTCTTTCCCTGTGTTCAGTCCAGGAACCCGGCAAATCGCCGCGGATGCTCTAGCCCAGCGTCTGTTCCACGCAAGGGGCAAGCTGTAGGCACGCTTTAGTCGGGTTTGGGGGATAGGTTTCGCAACTGGCACTCTGTACTGTTTTGATTTAAAGCTGTTATTCATTCCTCTCCCCCTTCACCCTCAATTGATTGTTTTGCCCCTGTGCGCTCCACATCCAGCCGCGCTCCCTACGGGGTGAGCCTTAGTAAGGCTTAGAACCACTTCTTTTTATCCCCCCCTTCGTTTAGGGACGAGCGTAAAGGAGCGCACAAAATGAATACTCAGACAACTTTCCTAGATGCAACTGACGCAACAACGACCGGCACAACCTACAAGCAAAGCCGCCTGGAGAAAAAGCTGGGTCAAATCCGCGAGCTGCACGAAGAACTCAACCGCATTTTAGAGAAACCCGCGGAACGCCCCTCGATCAACAGCCCGCGCGATGCATACGAGTACCTTTTCCCCTTCATGGCCAACGCCCCGCGCGAAGAATTCTGGATCGTGATCCTGGATACCCGCAACCGCATCAAGCAGCTTGTCAAGCTGTACACCGGCACAGTCAACTCATCCAGCGTAAGACTGGCGGAAGTTTTCCGGCATCCCATTATCGAAACTTCACCGGCGATTATTATCGCTCACAACCACCCCAGCGGGTCAGCCGATCCAAGTCCTGACGATATCGCCGTCACTCGCGCCCTGGTCGAAGCTGGCAAGCTTTTAGATATTCAGATTTTGGACCATCTCGTAATTGGCGCTGGTCGTTTTGTTTCGCTCAAAGAGCGCCGCCTTGGCTTTTAGTTTACCCACTCATACACGAAAGGAAAAAATCATGTACTTCTCAAGCTGCACCACCCCCGAAGAGATCAAGAGTTTATACCGCAAATTGGCCTTTGAAAATCACCCTGACCACGGCGGAGACACCCGCACGATGCAAGATATCAATAACGAGTATCATCAAACCCTGAAGCGTCTCAACGGTCACACCCACCAAGACGGAGACCGAGAGTTCACCTATCGCTACGAGTACGAGCGCGAGCAGGCCATCATCGAGACGATCAGCGAGTTATTGAAGCTCAAGATGGATGATGTCGAAATCTGGCTGATTGGTCTATGGGTCTGGATTGTTGGCGATACCAAGCCCCACAAGGAAAAACTCAAAGCATTGAAATGTCGCTGGCACTCTAAGCGTAAATGCTGGTACTGGAAGCCCTATGCAGATCGAACCTATTACAGCAAGCAGAGTCTCGGAAGTCTAGCCGCCCGTTATGGTGCAACCCGCTTCGAGAGTGAAAGCGATTCAAAGCCCGTACCGGCATAACTATCAATTTTCCCAATGCACAAAAAATCCCCTGTCAAAAGGGGATTTTTATTTGGGTAGTATTAATCCAATTTGCCCGGCACTCACTGGGCAACCCTTCCCTAGTTGCCCAAACCGTTCGTGTCCCCCTGCCCCTAGCCACTGGGCGGGGGAAAATCAAAATCGCTGAAATCCCACTTTCTCAAAATATATCTAAGTTGATGCCTACCGCGAACTTTGAATTTTCGGAGAATTACCTTCATGTGGGTTTTGACTGTTTCCAGAGAGATGGCTAACCTTTCGGCAATCTCAGCATTCGTATTCCCCAAACATGCAAGGGCAGCCACTTCTTGCTGGCGCTCTGATAAGCTTTCCCAGCTTTGCACATTGACATTTGCTGATTGATAATCTTTGATCGTTTCTTTTTCCACGTATCTCATTGCCAAATCTTCTATGCTGATACCTTGCTCATGTGCCAACTCACTGAGCATGGCTAAAATATCTCCCCTCGCATGCAGCATTAAATTTGGGGAAGGTTTTCTTCGAGAATTGAAGAGTCTGTCATAGATGAAGTCAAAGCCGGAAGTCATAACCAAATTCTACCGCTAAAATTAGAATATATGTTCTGATATAATAACGTTCGTCTGGAATATTGTCAGTAGTATTGTGATACTATTTTATTGATTTTTTATTTATCAGCCCCTTAAATCACTTATCGAAAACAGTAGAGCCAATAGATCCATGCCCGATTTTATAATTCAACCTTCTCCTAAAGTCATCATCAGCGACGCTTCCAACTCAGAACTCCCCCTGCACACCTTTGAACTTCTCATCCTCGTCGAGCCCGATCCGGAAACCTGGATGGTCCGGCCTGGTGGCTCAGATAATTGGAGTGAAATCGTAAATAGTTACAATGAAGCCATCGCTGACGAATTCCCTGATTATGCAATTCCATTTATGGCCTTGCTTCACTACCAAGATGCTTATAATATTTTTGACTACCTTGTCGATATTGGTTTTGTGAACGTTATTTTCCATCTTTTTGATTACAACGACTTGTCCAGCTTCGAATATTATCTCCGGGGGATCATTGCCGAGCATCCCACCTGGAAGGTTGGTGTAATCGGTGCAATGCTTGAAGAAGATGTTATCCGCATCGCAAACTTTGTCAGCGAAACGGGGTTGCCAACTACCGTCCTTAATCGCTACTGCCTAACTCGTGAATCCTTCATAAATCTCGATGCTCTGGATGATTACAGATCCTGGCTCCACAGTGCAGGCAGCGAAGAAGAATAATTCCATCAATATTTCGAATAAAATTGTATATAATGTGAAAGTCTAAACCGTTAGTTTTCGGTAAGCGTAGTTATTTGCACCACAGGATGTAGCTAGAAATGATAAGTAAAGTTGAGCAACTCAATGACAAATTATCAGTCAGCGTTGTCTGACAAACTTTCACAATCGAAATATATTGAACCGCGACAACCTAAACACAGACGTTACATTTCAATCTTCATTATTGTGATTGTCTTATTAGGTTTAGGGATCTCTATTTTCATACAACCTTTCGGTCTTGATTCGAACGAGGACCTTCCAAATCCGATCGGCTCTTTCATATGGATTGCACAAGTTCTAATTAGCTTTATTGCAGTTATAGGTTCAATTGTAGATCTTGCTGGCGTCAATGTTCGTGATCTTTTCAATACTCGACCAGCAGGTGATAGTGTTGAAGCGTTTCCATTTCACGTATTTACAGATTATGACAAGATTGTTGAATACCTATTTCCAGATCCAACGTCGCCTATTTTGTCAGACAAAGCTATTCCTTATCAACCACGAATCGACAAAGAACTTGACCTGGCTTTCCAGAACAATGGACGTGTCCTGTTGTGTGGCCGAAGCAAGACAGGAAAAACCCGTGAAGCTATCGAATTGCTACGAAGACAAAAACATACAAACCCAACGATTCTAGTTGCACGTAATCATGTGGGTTTATACCCGCCATTCAAAATCCCTGAATTACTCCCTCGACAAAATATCATACTCTTCTTTGATGATGTAGATCGCTACCTTGGTGATTCGGCAGCTTTAAAGCGACTAACTCAAACCATTAGTTTCTTTTCTGAACTCTGTCATGGTTCTGGCGAATTGAGAATTATCGCCACTGCAAGACAAGAAG
>JADHTJ010000031.1 GCA_016785015.1 Anaerolineales bacterium | reverse complement strand
CGTGCTTTGCAAGATATATTAAGCCAGATTCGGCAGCCAACGCGGATGGCTCGCTACCCTAAAAAATGGTTTGGGCCTTCTCATCTATGATTGCTAATTCTAAATGCGATTGCCCTGCTGTGAGTATCCACTACTAGGATTGCAATCAGGGCAGGTGATATAATTCAGCCAATAATCGAACATCTAATATTTCACGCGGAGGGTCTCTCAAATGCAAATATTCTTGATCATTTCCCTGATAATTGCTGCCCTGGCAACCATTTTTGCAATTCAGAACGCAACACCTACTACGGTTAATTTTTTCATTTGGGAATTTGAAGGCTCGCTGGCTCTGATCTTGTTAATCGCACTCATTGCTGGGGCATTGATAAGTCTTTTCGCATCTATGCCCGCACTGATCAAAAGCAAGCTGGCTGTAACTAGTCTCAATAAGAAGCTGACAAAATCTGAGACCGAAATCCAAAAAGTTAAGGCGCAAGTACCCGCTGAAACCGAAAGGCCGCCTGAACAGAGCGCAGCCGATTCGGGCACTACACCGTAAACAAGGCCTTCAAATTACAGCACAAAAATTCGAAGCGGGGCATGTATGGGATCATCCATCCTGCTCCGCTTCATGGTAAACTTTCCTCACCATGTTCAAGAAAAGAGACGAAATTCCTGAAACTGCAAATCTTCCCGCACCCACCACTAGAGTCACTTCTGTACTGGGCAGTGGGATCGCCTGGAAAGGTGCCATTAATGGCAGCGGCGGTGTGCGTGTCGAAGGTGCATTTGATGGAGATATCAATCTGCGCGGCATGCTGGTAGTCGGCCAAACAGGAAGAGTATCCTGCGACAATGTGCGCGCCAATGTTGTCATTGTCGCCGGGGCATTGCGCGGCGATATCACTGCCGAGAAAGTCGAAATCCGTAGCACAGGCAGGGTTTGGGGCGATGTGGTTACTGCGGCCTTCGCCACCGAAGAGGGGGCTTTCTTGCGTGGTCAAATCCGTATGGAAGAGAGCATCGAAATAGAGCTGCCTGCGGATGGGGACACGAACGTGGACGCCCTAGAAGAATCAGAAATCGAAACTGAAACGCAAGAAGATCCTGAAGAAGATTGAAATATCGTTGGATTCTCCTAGTTGAACTGATAATACTCCTCGGGCTGGGTGCCTGCACTTTGCAGGAAACTCCTGCTCAGGTTCAGGTTGTGACTTTTACCCCGAGTATTTCCGTCCCCCCAACGGAATCAAATAAATCTGTTCCTTCAATAACAGAATCACCATCCCAAACAGAATCAACTGAACTAACTGCAACCACCACAACCACTCCACCCCCATTATCATGTTGGAATGAAGGCGGGTACACCCAGCATCACCAACTTTTTTCTGATTTCCTGCCTGATCCCCTGATTTTTCGCGTCCATTTGCCCCCATGCTACGATCAACAACCTGAGAAGGAATACCCGATTCTCTACCTGCTGCACGGGCAATCCTACGGCGATGATCAATGGGACCGATTGGGTGTCGATGAAACCGCAGATCGGCTGATTGCCTTAGGGGAAATCCCCCCATTTATCATTGTTTTGCCTGCTGAGCAAGATCACAATACGCCACCACCCGAGAGTCCTTACGGGGATGCCATTGTAAATGAGCTGCTGCCCTACATTAATGAAACGTATCGAATTATTGACAAGAGAGCCTACCGCGCCATTGGAGGTTTATCTCGGGGAGGTAATTGGGCCGTTCACCTGGGATTGATCCACTGGGAACTATTTGGCACCTTCGGAGCGCACAGCTCCCCCTCATTCGTAACAGAGGGGCCACCGCGCATTCGTGAATATCTTCAGGCTATCCCTGACGATAAATTGCCTCACATATATATGGATGCGGGTGAAAATGATGGCTGGATCGAATATACCTTAAAACTGGAAGCAGTTTTCACTGAAGAGAATATTCCCCACGAATGGTTTTTATTCCAAGGAACCCATGACGAAGAATATTGGGCCAACCATATCGAAGATTATCTGCGTTGGTATACTCAGGGTTGGTAAACCAGCCCAAATGATATAATCACCCTATGACCCTCACGCAAGAACTAGTCGAACACATCGCTGAGTTGGCACGTCTGGACCTCTCTGATAAAGAAATGACGCGCTATCGCCAGCAATTATCGGCAATTCTGGAATACTTCGAAGCACTTCAGGCCATAGACACAGATAACATTTCACCAACTTCTGGTATGCAGGAGGGGTCAAGCATGCTACGCCCAGATGATACGATCGACGGTCTGGGCATAGATGATGTTCTCAGCAACGCGCCGGATATCCACGGTCGTCAATTTCGCGTGCCGCCTATTTTCAATTAATTCGCATGTCCCATCTATTCGAACTCAAATTAACCGAGGTCGTTCAAGCTCTCTCTAATAAAGAAATTTCCAGCCGTGAGCTTACCCAAGCTTACTTGGATCGCATTGATAAATTAGAGCCTGAACTGAACGTTTTTATCACCTTGGATCCAGATAACGCGCTCGCCCAGGCAAATTTTGCGGATATAAAACGCCAAGAAGATCCCGAAGAGACGTTTCTACTGGGCGTTCCCATTGCGATCAAGGATGTGCTGGCAGTAAAAGGATTACGCGCCACTGCCGGATCAAAAATTCTAGAAAGCTTTATTCCTCCTTACGACGCCACGGTCGTCGAGCGTTTGCGCAAGGCGGGTATGGTCATCATTGGAAAAACGAATACAGATGAATTCGCAATGGGCTCATCCACAGAGAATTCAGCTTATGGGGTAACGCACAATCCTTGGGATACGAGTCGGGTTCCCGGTGGTTCCAGTGGAGGCAGCGCAGCGGCCGTCGCTGCTCAGATGACTCCAATTGCCCTCGGTACCGACACAGGTGGCAGCGTGCGCCAACCGGCTTCTTTCTGTGGGGTGACAGGATTAAAACCCACCTATGGGCGCGTGTCCCGTTATGGATTGATCGCATATGGTTCTTCGCTAGACTCTGTCGGCGTATTGGGACAGGATGTTGAAGACGTGGCATTGATCTATAATTTGATCAACGGACGCGACACGCGTGACGCAACCAGCTCGCAGAACCCCAAAGATGAAATCAATCTCAACGGAAACAGGACCCTACAAAACGTCCGCGTGGGTGTTCCCGATGAATATTTCAGAAAAGGCCTTCAAAGTGAAGTGGAGACTGCTGTGCGGGACGCCATCCAAACCCTGGAAACTTTGGGGGCAGAAATCCACATCATTCAATTGCCTCACACCCAATATGCTGTCCCCGTATACTATCTTATTGCTCCAGCAGAAGCTTCCGCGAACCTTGCGCGTTTTGACGGTCTGCGCTACGGCCCGCGCGTGGATGGGGGAAATTTACGAGATACCTATACGCAAACACGCGGCCAACTATTCGGGCGCGAAACCAAACGGCGTATCATGCTGGGAACATATGCCCTCTCCGCAGGGTATCAGGATGCATATTACGGCAAGGCGCAAAAGGTACGCACGCTGATACAAGGTGATTTTGAGAAAGCATTTGAAAAAGTGGATTTAATTGCTGCACCAGTGGCTCCCACAACAGCCTTCGAAATCGGCGCCCACCAAGGTGACCCTTTATCGATGTACTTGGAAGATATTTACACTTTACCTGCCAATTTAGCCGGCGTCCCAGGGATCGCCTTTCCGGTAGGTTTTGATTCGCGGAGATTACCCATAGGAATGCAATTGATCGGAGCCCATTTCAAAGAGCAAATCTTGATGAGTGTAGCCCACAGCTACCAATCTGCAACCGATTGGCATACCAAAAAACCAATTCTATGATGATCCAACTAACTAACAGAGTACAAAAACGGGAAATCAATACAATCAATGCTTAGACGCAAAATAGATCGTGAGACAGGACCACTCGGGGCTGCTGAAGAAACTTCTCAGCTTTATCGTGTTTTGGCACGTGCCAACCAAATTGCCGGTACTACTGAGTTGGACGAGCTTTTGCGCGAGATGCTTGATCTGATTATTACGGTCTGCGGTGCCAACACTGGGACAATGTACTTGTTTGATAAGGAAACTAATGAGCTCGTTTTTTCAGTGGTCCGCAGTGGCGAAGCCGATTCGTCTCTCATAGGTCAGCGAATTAGCGCAGACAGGGGCGTCGTTGGGGAAACGATTCGCAGCAAGTTAGCAATCGTTGTTGAAGATTTGGCAAACGACCCGCGTTGGTATGGCCCCGTGGGTGAAGGGGATGAGCAACTCAAAAATGCCATCACATTCCCATTGCTATTACGCGGTGAACCAATCGGCGCGGTGCAAGTGTTTAATTACACGCATACGCCACTCCAGTTGATGCAATTCCTGGGCAACCGCATGACCTCGGAGTTTGAAAAGGCATCACTTTTGAAGAAAAGTGAAGAACACAGCCAACGGCTACAAGTTTTGATTGGTTTGATCGCTCAAATAAGTACCACGCTGGACCGCGATCAGATCCTCAGCCTGATCATTGAAAAAGCGCGCGGCCTGCTCAATGCTGAGGCCAGTTCGTTATTCCTGTTAGATGAAGAGAACGAACAACTCGTTCTGCATCTAACCAGAGATGTCAATAAGACATCCCTTCCCCCTCTACGCATCCCCGCTGATATTGGCATCATTGGACATGTAGTCAAAACAGGTGAGGTTGTCCGTGTTAAGGATGTCAGTAAGGATCCACGCCATTACAAAGGCATTGATGAAATCAGCGGTGTCACTACGGAATCTTTATTGGCTGTGCCATTAAAAATACCCAATGTCGTCCTGGGGAGGGAGCGCGGCACAGCTGAAGGTCATTTAATCGGCGGGGTTGAATCCATCAACAAAATAGATGGCTATTTCGATGAGAATGACAGTCAACTTCTAAGCACACTGGCGGAACAAGCAGCTACAGTTCTGCACATCGCCCAACTTTACACCGATGCCGATGAGCTATTTTTAAACACCATTAAAGCTTTAGTGGCTGCTATCGATGCCAAAGATCCTTACACTGAAGGTCACTCTCAACGAGTAAGTGATTTCAGTGTCGCCGTCGCTGAACAGCTTAACTTGTCGCCAGAAGTTCGTCATCGCATACGCATCGGCGCTCTCTTACATGATATCGGCAAGATTGGCATCTCAGATTCCATTCTTACCAAGCCCGATCACTTGTCAACTGAAGAATATGATGAAGTAAAAAAACACCCTGCAATTGGTGCTCAAATCATCAAAGAGGTGCGCCTGCTGCAAGATGAACTCCCTGCACTGTCACAACACCATGAACGCATGGATGGAAATGGATACCCCAATGGAATAAAAGGGGATCAGATTTCATCCATCGCTCGGATCGTCGCTGTTGCAGATGTCTTCGATGCTGTCACATCCGACCGGCCTTACCGCGATGCCATGGACATAAATACTGCTTTGCAGATTCTGCGTGAAGAAGCGGGTGATCACCTCGATTCGCAATATGTTGATGCCTTTATTGATGCATTCAAAAAGGGTAAAATCATGCCCCAAAAGCAGAAACCAGGCTAAGTTACAGGATATTCAATTTCTGTAGTTTGGGTTGGTTTGTGTTTTTATGGGGTTTCTACACTCCCAATATTTATCAAGAAGAGTCCACTGTGTTTACATCATTCCGGCAACACGGTTCTTGTCACCTTGATAACTACCCCGGATGCTGTAGGGTCGAGACACCTCACATACTCTGTCGTCACTCCATTGGGATCAATGACCTTTTCGTATGGAGTGCCTTGATATTTCCAAGGCAACATTCCTCCATGTTCGAGTACCCGAATTACACCTGATAGACTGTCCACGAGCCACGGACATAATTCTCCAAAATCTTCAGGGTATCGGAATTTCTGCCCCACTTTAAAATCTCTGTACATCCAGGCGCAAATCCCTTCATTAGCAAAGTCCACGGGGGTTTCATCGACGCGATTCTCCCCTCCGTTGCCTTCATAAATCTCTAATTCGATAATGTAATCTTTCATTATATTTTTCCTTTATTTGATATACGTCTTGCAAAGATCGAACATCTATCCTCCGCCGCCCATCACCCAGACTTGCCCGTTGAATTCGGGGAAGATGCAATCCAAAAGAACTTGTGCCGTGCGAGACATCCAACAATCGGCGATTTCTATGGCCAGTTGTGAAGCCTTTTTCTGACCGCACATCACTGACCAGAATGAGTTGGCGGGGAAATGGGCATGACCAGCCGATCCGTTTGGGGGCAGCCAGCTCTCAATTTCAAGCCGACCCTCCTGGAATTTCAGGTGTGTGCCCCTGTTGTAGAAGTTGAGTTTCAATTCCCCAGTGAATCCTGCTCCCGCAGTTGATTCAGCTACATGTTTCTCCAATTGGGGTTTGATCGCATTCAGGTATGCGGTTTCATCGAGGAAACGCGTGTACCAGGCGTAGGCCGGCGCTTTTAGCATCAGGTCGCGCCCAATGGCATCATAGAGCGGGTGATCACGCCCCAAGCGCAAGTACAGACCACGGATTTCTTCAGCAGGATGGTTGATATTATCATCCACAAATTTGCGCTGAGCGATATTCCACAAGCCATGCAGCAGATGAGGCAGCAGGTTGAGATAACCAACTCCGGGCTTGAGCGCCAAAAAGTTGATATCCATCACCGGGCCCCAGAAAACGTGATCATGGTGCAGGTATCCCAAAGGTTCACCTGCTTTATTTTCAATGACCAACCAGTGGAACTTGCCATCCGATCCATCGGTATAACCACCGAATTCAAAATCCCAGATTGGATCTGGAACATCCATTGAGAAAAGCATTGCGCGAGTATTAGTTTTGTGCAGATCTTTGATGAAAGCTCGGTCCGCATCGCTGACAGGTTCTCTTAAGCGATAATCATCGGCAAGATCTCCCTTCAGTTTGGGGAAAGATGGGGGATAAATTCGGTATCCGCCGCCCAGTTCAAGGCATAATTCATAATCGAATGCGCGGTATAGTGAAGGGATTCCAGTTATTACCTGCATCACTTCTCCACGCGCCTCGCTGAGAGCATGGATGACCTCGAATTGTTTACTGATCAACCCACGGCGGCGATAATCTTCATGGGTCATCACCAATTCAGGTCGCCCTACCTTGAATTCGGTTTCCCCGTAGCGCCAGATCGAGGAGAAAAGGCACATCGATGAGACAAGCTTACTTGTATTCGTGTCCTCAACGACAGTCATAGCCTCATGTTTCAAGATTGGGAATTTTCCATCAATCCAATCCTGTACAAAGATTTTTACAAATGGATACTCTTCTTCACCTTCGTCGAGGGCATGGAAAGTCAGCTCAAGGAGCTGTTCATTATCAGCAGGCGTAGCCCAGCGCAAGATCAGATTGTCTCCTAAATTTTTTGGCAGTTGTAGTGTACTCATGATAATTTCCTTAATTTCAGTTCAAACGTAATAATTTATTAACTCATGTTACGCACACATAGGACTGGCAGTCCTAATAAATTCGGTTGGAACATGGGAATTTCTCTCCTAAGGACTGCCAGTCCTGCGTAACATCAATTATTAATTAAAAAAGCCACGGAATGGATTGCACCGTGGCCTTAGATTACAGAGTGTGTGTAGGTTTCAGTACTTTGTCTGAAATGTTCCCCTGTGTTCTTACACTAGGGTGGCGAATTGGCGATTTGATTACACCATTTCGCGCAAGACCGGAGGTGCGAACCAGCAACACAAAAAAGAACTGTCACCAGATGTGGCAATTGAATGCTTGACGGTTCGAAAATAAAGCATATGTTGGTAATCTTTCTCCGTCAAGCCGTTCTTTTCGGTTGTCGGGTGCATTAGGATGCCTCCGTGTCTAAACAGCGGGAATGAGTTTACCGCAAGAGACAAGCAGGGTCAAGGAATTTTTTCACAATTCATTTGGGATTAGAAACTCAATGCAAAATTATATACATACCCGAAAACAACAGCCCCGATGAGCGCAAATCCAATGTAGATGGCAAAAACTTTGCGATTTCGCCCTGTCAAGGGTAATTTCGAATATAATCATCAAAATAGCTAATATCGGAGTTTCGAATGTCCAAACTAAACGATCCTGATTACCTACTTAATGAACAATACCAGAATGCAAAAAAACTCAACGCACGCATCCGTTTGCACGTTGAGTTCAGCATCAACAAATACGGCTGGTGTTTATGGGTATTCGATCACTTCAATTTACCCAAGATATGCCGTATCCTTGAATTGGGCTGCGGGCCTGGAGATCTGTGGCTAGAAAACATATCCCGCATTCCAGCTGGCTGGGAGATCACCCTCTCCGATTTCTCGCCAGGAATGATTGAGCAAGCGCGGCAGAATTTGGCGAATCAATCACATCCCTTCAAATTCGAGATCATCGATGCGCAATCTATTCCTTATGAAGATAGACAATTTGATGCTGTCATCGCCAACCATTTTCTCTATCATGTTCCAGACCGGCGAAAGTCCCTCTCTGAAATACATCGAGTGCTCAAGGAGAATGGAAAGTTCTTCTGCTCTACGATTGGTGAAACTCACATGCAAGAGCTTCCAGCTCTAATAGAGAAATTCGACCCAGAGATCGAAACCGTCTTCAAGAGTGAAACATATCCCTTCACCCTGGAAAATGCCAAACCACAACTTCGAGAATGGTTTTCGAAAACAGAAGTTGATCGCTATCCAGATGATTTAGAAATCACAGATGCCGACGCAATCGTAGACTATATTCTATCTAGCATCAGCATGAGCATGGACAACAATCGCAGGGAAGCTCTAAAGCGGTTTATGGAGCAGGAGATGGCACTTAATGGTAGGGTAATCTTCGTTAAAAAAGATAGTGGCATCTTCAAGGCCTGGAATCTTTGAAAAACTATTAAATCATTGACGGAATAAAAGCCCAATGCTAAACTCCTACCTAATATGTTGATCCCAAGTTTATCCAACGTCCGTCGAGCTCGTCGAACCAACCGCACCCCAATTAGGAAGGTCGGACGTTTGTGCTTGGGTAATCAACCATAGCAAACATTACACAAATTTTTCGTAAGCAGAGCCCTCCTTTCCCAAAGGAGGGCTTTTTTTATTATCTTTCGCTCTCTACGAAGAGGCGAGATCAAAAAAGGAGAAGATCATGTTTAATCATCCATCTAAATCCGTTGAAAAGGTTGTGCTTGCATACTCCGGTGGCCTGGACACTTCAGTGATCGTGCCTTGGCTTAAGGAAAACTACGACTGCGAAGTAGTTTGTTTCACTGCCGGCTTAGGCCAGGGCGATGAGCTGGACGGATTAGAAGAAAAAGCCCTTGCTAGTGGTGCAAGCAAAATCATTATCAAAGATCTGGAAGAAGAGTTCGCCAGCGAATACCTAATACCTCTGGTGCGCGCTGGTGCAATTTATGAGCGCAAATATCTATTGGGCACATCCGTTGCAAGGCCCCTTACGGCCAAATACCTTGTTGAAGTAGCTCATCAGGTCGGCGCCGACGCTGTCGCCCACGGAGCAACAGGTAAGGGTAATGACCAGGTTCGCTTTGAGTTAACAGTCATGGCCCTGGATCCGCGGCTAAAGGTAATCGCTCCCTGGCGCGAATGGAAAATTCGCTCTAGAGAAGATGCCCTGGAATACGCAGCAGAACGCGGCATCCCTGTTCCAAACACGCTTAAATCCATTTATAGTCGAGACCACAATTTATGGCATCTTTCCCATGAGGGTGGCCCCCTTGAAGAAACCTGGGGCGAGCCCGACGAGTCCATGTTCCAGATCAGTGCGTCTCCCGAAGATGCTCCGGATAAACCAGAATATGTCGAGATCGAATTCGAATCTGGCACACCAACCAAGTTGAATGGCGATAGTGTTACCCCAGCCCAACTCATCGCCAAACTCAATACCATTGGCGGGGTACATGGTATCGGGCGAACTGATCTTGTCGAAAGTCGTCTAGTTGGCATGAAATCCCACGGGGTCTATGAAACTCCCGGTGGAACGATCTTATTTGCAGCCCACCAAGCATTGGAATCTCTAGTGCTCGACAAAAACACGATTCAATATAAAGATGTCGTCGCATTAAAATATGCCGAACTGCTCTACAATGGATTGTGGTTCACGCCGCTTAAAGAAGCAATCGACGCTTTTATGGACAACATCCAGGGACCGGTCACCGGAACTGTGCGACTGAAGCTTTATAAGGGCAATATCATCCCCGCCGGGAGCAAGAGCCCCTTTTCCCTCTACCGGGAAGATTTCGCCACCTTCGGACAGGAAGATGTTTATGATCAATCCGATGCAGAAGGCTTCATTCACCTTTACGGGTTGCCTTTGAAAGTGCGCGCCCTCAACAATTTACCTGTTTCAGGATTAAACATACCCAAACCAGATTACACCAGGTTCAAACGAGACTAAAAATCGGAGGCCATCTATGACCCTCTGGAATGGAAGATTTTCCAGCCAATCAGATCCCAATATGTTTGCGCTCAACGCCTCGATCAGTTTTGATCAACGAATGGCAGAGCAGGATATACGTGGCAGCCTGGCCTGGGTCGAAACTTTGACCCAGGCTAGATTGCTAACTCAAGAAGAAGGAAACCTAATTTCAAGTGGATTGCAGCAAATTAGGGATGAATTAGTTTCCGAAGAGTTTGATTTCATCCCCAGCGATGAAGACATTCACACCGCAGTGGAACGGCGCCTGGGCGAGATTATCGGTCCGCTGGCCGGCAAGCTGCACACCGGGCGCAGTCGCAATGACCAGGTCGCCACCGATTTTCGTATGTGGCTGCTCGACTATATTCCCAATCTGGAAAATGCTCTGCGCGATTTACAGATCGCGTATATTGAGCGTGCGGAGAATGATTTAATGTGCTCCCTCACCCCGGCCCTCTCCCAAGGGAAGAGGGGGCCAGAACTCCCTTCTCCCGCTGGGAGAAGGGCAAGGGATGAGGGACAATACATCATCATGCCCGGCTACACTCATTTGCAGCGCGCACAGCCGATCTTGCTCAGTCATTGGTGGCTCTCTCACTTTTGGCCCCTACAGCGCGATCTAGATCGTCTGGCTGCTCTAAAGCCACGTTTATCTGTATTGCCCTTGGGAGCGAGTGCCCTGGCAGGAACGCCCTTCCCCATCGACCGACATGCCCTGACGAAAAATCTGGGCTTTGATCAGCCGTCTCCAAATAGTATTGACGCCGTTTCCGACAGAGATTTCGCCGTAGAATTCCTCTTCGTTGCCGCGCTGATCGGCGCTCACCTGAGTAAATTGGCTGAGAGTATGGTTATTTTTACCAGTACCGAGTTTGATTTTTTCGAACTCGATGATGCCTACGCCACCGGCTCTAGCCTGATGCCCCAAAAGAAGAATCCTGACCCCTTCGAGCTGGCGCGCGGTAAAGCAGGAACACTCTTGGGTTATCTCACTGGCCTTTTAGCAACACTGAAAGGCCTTCCCTCGACTTATGATAAAGATTTGCAAGAGGATAAAGTCCCGGTGTTCAATGCCTACGACACACTGATGGCCTTGCTGCCAGTCATCGCCAATGCGCTGCGAACACTGACGATAAATCCAAGAAGGATGGATTCTGCCATTGACGCTAGCATGATGGCCACTGACCTGGCTGATTACCTCGTTGGGAACGGTATCCCCTTCCGAGAGGCCCATACCCTCACAGGGCAGGTCGTCAAGACTGCCCTTAAAAAAGAAGTATCTCTGGAGACTTTGTCCCTCTCAGATTACCAATCCATCCATCCGGTTTTTGAACAATCCGTTTACGAGGTTTTTGATCCACAAGTTAGCATAGCCCGTCGAAAAGCTTTTGGCGGGACAGCCCCAGAAGCAGTCAAGGAGCAAATCAAGATATGTAAATCTATGATCGAAGATTAATGGTAAAATCCGCCCTTGTATTTTGCTCACATTGGAGAAATCATTGCTTAGTAAACTTCTCTTCGTCGGTATGGGTGGATTTTTGGGCGCGGCCTTGCGCTATCTCACCAGTGGACTTGTTGGTCGAATCACAGCTCAAAACCAATTCCCTTATGGGACTTTCGTAGTCAATATGATCGGCTGTCTGCTAATCGGATTCTTCGCCGGTTTGGCTGATTCTCACGATATTTTCACAGCTACCTCGCGGGCTTTTGTGTTCACTGGTATCTTGGGAGCGTTTACCACGTTTTCAACCTTTAGCTACGAAACCATGGGGTTATTCCAAAATGGACAAACCTCGCCTGCATTGACAAATATGGGTCTGCAAATCCTGTTCGGGTTGGTCGCTGTTTGGGGTGGAATTCGACTCTCAGGGCTGTTCTCCTAAAATACATATCTCCATCAACCAAAACCTGATTTGCTAAAAGGGCCTAACCCTGGTATACTCGCCGCCTGTTTCAACGAATAATGATTTCGTTGAGTTATTAGATCAATTATCGGGCTGAGTGTGCGACTTGGCTCACCGAGTCAAGGAGTACATCTCGTGGATTTCGAACAATTTTCTCTCGACCCGCGCATCAGCGCGGGTATCAGGGTTGCCAGGTATACAACCCCCACCCCTATACAAGAACAAGCCATCCCCATAGCGCTCGAAGGGCGCGATATTTTAGGTATTGCTCAAACCGGCACTGGAAAAACCGCGGCCTTCGTTTTGCCTATCCTACAGCGATTGACAAAAGGAAAGTTACGAAAAGTGCGCGCGCTCATCGTTTCTCCAACGCGTGAACTTGCCGAGCAAACTCACCAGGTCATCAGAGTTTTGGCGAAGAAAACAAAAATACGCAGCGTTACAATTTATGGTGGCGTCAACAAAAACCGTCAGATCGATGCAATCCGCCGAGGCACTGAAATAATCGTCGCTTGCCCTGGGCGTTTGCTCGATATCGTTAGCGATGGTCATCTCGATTTATCCCAGGTTGAAGTATTGGTATTAGATGAAGCCGACCGCATGTTCGATATGGGATTTTTACCTGATGTCAAGCGTATCATCAAACTTATCCCAGCAAAACGCCAGGCTTTATTCTTCTCAGCCACCATGCCTAAAGATATTCGCCAGCTGGCAGACAAAATCCTCGTCGACCCTGCTACGGTTCAAATCGGCATGATCGCTCCTGCCAAGACCGTGTCCCACGCGCTCTATCCTGTGCCATTCAAACAAAAGAAAAGCCTCTTGTTCCACCTATTGAAAAGCACAGCTACCGGGCGAGTACTGATCTTTACACGCACGAAACGGCGTGCTCGTTATCTGGCCAGTGATCTGGCAAAGCGAAGCTATCGAGTCTCCGCTCTGCAAGGCAATATGTCCCAGAACGCACGCCAGCGAGCGATCGACGGCTTCAAAAATAGCAAGTATGATATCCTAGTCGCCACCGATGTAGCTTCACGCGGCATCGACGTATCAGACATTTCCCATGTAATCAACTTCGATATGCCCGATACGATTGACGCCTATACCCACCGCATTGGCCGTACAGGGCGCGTTGACCAGAGTGGCGAAGCGTTCACCTTTGCCTCGCCAGAAGATTCCCAAATGGTGCGCGAAATTGAGAAGACATTAAAAACGAAGATTGAACGGCGAAGACTGCCAGAGTTTGACTATGCAGGTTTCAAACCCGAATCTCAATTTCAAGGTGGTCATTCAAATCAACCACGGGCGAATTCATCCCCCAAGAAGAATGGTTCACGAAACCATCAATCCCAACGAAACAAGCGTTATTACAAAAAAACGAAACATAACTAATAATCTGAATAACGCTTTCAGGGACGGCAGCCATTGCCGTCCCTTTTTGGTTAAATTGCGTTATTATAGGCATGATTAAACCTGATAACAAAATTTTTGTCCGCCATTATTAGATAGAAGGAATCCATATAAGGGAGTTCTCTCATGCAATATGTCCACCTCGGAAAAACTGGCTTAAAAGTTTCACGAATATGTCTTGGGATGATGTCCTTTGGCTCATCAAAATGGCGTGATTACATTTTGGATGAAGAAGAGGGGCGCCCGATCATCCAACGCGCTGTGGAAGCCGGGATCAACTTCTTCGACACAGCCAACATGTACTCTGATGGGATGAGTGAGGAAGTCAGCGGTCGCGCATTGCGGGATTTTGCTCGGCGAGAAGAAGTCGTTATCGCCACCAAAGTGTATTTCCCCTATAATGACAAACCTAACCAGGGCGGGCTTTCACGATTGCACATCATTCGCGCTGTGGAAGATTCTCTCAAGCGCCTGGGAACAGATTATATCGACCTCTACCAGATCCATCGCTTCGACTATGATACACCCATCGAAGAGACTCTCGAAGCCCTACACGATCTGGTCAAGGCTGGGAAGGTGCGCTATATCGGAGCTTCCAGCATGCATACCTGGCAGTTTGCAAAATCGCTATACCAAGCAGATCTGCATAACTGGACACGCTTTGTCTCAATGCAGAACCATTACAACCTGGTCTATCGTGAAGAAGAGCGCGAGATGATCCCTTTCTGCAACGACCAAGGCATTGGTCTGATCCCTTGGAGTCCATTGGCGCGCGGCTTCCTGGCAGGCAATCGCACCCGCGAAAAATCCGGGGAGACCACGCGAGCCAAAACAGATAACTTGGCGCACAACTACTATTATCAAGATAATGACTTCGATATCCTTGACCGAGCCATTGAGTTGAGCCAGCGTCACGGCTTCACTTCGGCACAGATCGCCTTGGCCTGGATGCTGCACAAACCCGGCATCACCGCCCCCATCGTTGGGGCTAGCAAGATGCGCCATCTCGAAGAAGCCATCGCCGCCATTGATATTCAACTCAGCGACGAAGATATCACCTATCTCGAAGAGCCCTACCAACCCCATCCTGTTCTCGGTCACCGGTAGTATGTTCCATAACATTCCTAAACCCATGCTCGACCGCATGGCCCACTTAGAAGAGATGGATTTGCGCGACCGTCAAGACGGAACACCTAGATTAGAACGATTGCGACAGATCCCCCCAGAAACGGGACGATTTCTTGCCCTGATGGCGGCTTCTTCTCCCATAGGGGCGTTTCTGGAAATTGGAACCTCAGCCGGATACTCCGCCCTGTGGATTTCATTAGCACTTCAAGAACGTTCTACTAAACTCCACACCTTCGAAGTGCTATCCGCAAAAATAGAACTTGCCCGCGAGACCTTCCGATTGGCCGGTGTTGAAAACAAGATCAAATTAATCGAGGATGATGCCTGCACCCATCTTCCAAAGTACAAGAATATTGCTTTCTGCTTCCTGGATGCCGAAAAAGAAGTCTACGGTGATTGTTATGATCTGATCATCCCCAAGCTTGTCCCCAGCGGGATACTATTGGCTGATAACGTAATTAATCATGCTGACAAGCTAGAACCATTCACTAACCACGCCCTCGAAGATCAGCGCGTCGATGCCCTGGTAATCCCCATCGGCAAAGGCATTCTTCTCTGCCGAAAACCTTCAAAAGAACTCTGATGATGTCCGCAAAAAAGCCCACCTGGATTGAAATAAGCAGCGCCGTACGCTCCGAAGCCGAGCAGGGAATTTACAGCGCCGCTTACACTCTCAAAAACCTCTCAGATCGAGGCGTGATCTCAACCGAGAAGAGTGAATATTTCCATCGCACAACTCGTTTGAAAGATTTCTTCTGGCGTACCTACTGGTCGCGCGGAGATCTCATTACCGCCGGTGGGCGCAGCGAGTTTTTGCGAAAAACGGATGCTGCCGTTGTTTTTATGCATGGCTGGGATGGCAGTGAAGCCATTTGGGAAAATCTCCCTGCTCGACTTTGTGCAGAAGAACGAAATTTATTAGTGCTTGCACCAGATGTCAATGGATTTGGGCGCTCCCCCTTCCTCACCCCAGATAAACTAGACTTTAGGGAGTGCGATCCTGCCGCCGATATGCGTGCTGTAGAAACCTGGCTAGATGTTATCGGCATCCTGGGTGGGCGGCGTCATGTACCCGTCATTTTCATCGGACACTCCATGAGCGGCGCAGCACTCTTTTATTTTCGGGAAGGCCGTTGGAGCCAGCACACTATCGGTCGCTGTGCTATCGCACCAGCCCTCTTAATGAATGATATTCTGCGAAAAGGATTTTTCAGCACAATGGGGGTTAGCATCTGGGCTGGTGCTCGCTTGCTGCTTGAGAAATTGACTGAAACCATCTCACCATTAGTAATCAACCAATTGATCTCTGGTGCAAGTAAAGCTGTCCAGGCTGAACACAAACGCATTTTCAAAATGACCCATAAATCAACATTGGCAAACACGTTTTATGCCATGGGACAAGCCAAACGCCCATCTCATAAAGGTGATTGGATAAACTTCAAAGTACTCCTTGGGCACAGCGACCGGCTCGTAGGGTTGGATCCAATGCTCAAATTACTTGTCGATCTGGGTTTCCGCTCCCGACAGGTTCGTGTGATTCTGGGCGATCATTACTTCTTCTCTGTAGGGCAACACAGTCGTCGTTTGCACACTGAAGGTCGGGAGATAGCTTTGGAAGAAATTCGTGATCTTGTAAATCAATGCCGACGTTGAAATTAATCCAGGAGCTAAACTTTTTGAAAAAGTTTAGCTCCTCAGGTAGGCACGCATAAATATCAGTACCAGCGATTGCTTGACTCTGACCAAGTTCCCCTCTACAATAAAAATACGAAATTTCACAAAGAACCATTTATCCATAAATACAAGGAGGCTCCTATGTCTGGATGGCTAAAAGCAGGTCTGATTGGTTTAGGAATTCTGGTGGTGCTCGGTTTATTGGGGTTGATTCCATTTGTAGGCCTATGCGTTATCCCACTTCGCTGGATAGTCTACGTTGCTGTGGGTGTACTGGCCGCATCATATATGCTGCATCCTCGAGATACTGGCGAAGCCGCCAAACAAGGCGCGCTCGCAGCGGTGATCGCATCTGCGGGGGGCGGCCTGGTTAACTTAGTTATTACATTGATCGGAGCCGCAACCGGTGGAGCAGCGCAATTCACGCAGATTTTACAAGAGATGCCACCCGAAGTTATGCAGCAACTCCGTGACTCCGGTATCCCACCCGAATTGCTCTTTGGCCCAGGTGGCAATGCTGCTGGAGGAGTAGCCGCAATTGGCGGCGCGGCCATCTGTGGATCAATGTGCTGCGTGGGAGGTATTTTCTTCGCCGCCGCGTTGGGTGCTCTCGGGGCGTGGATATACGCTAACTCCAAATCTAATTAGAATCAGCAAAGGGCGTAAATAATTCTCCAGGGGATGCTTTCCTCTAAAATTCCAATTGCCTAAATCCCCCTGACGGGTTTCACCCTCAGGGGGATTCTTTCTATTCCCATCCATCACGGTATAATACAGCTCTAATAGAAGGAGTTCCAAAAAAATGTCTGAAACCCTAAAAATCGTCATCCCTATGGCTGGCTTCGGCACACGCCTGCGGCCTCACACCTGGAGCCGCCCTAAGCAGTTGATCAGCCTGGCAGGACAGAGTGTACTCGCCCATGTTCTGGATATGTTTTCCACGCTCCCAAACCCAGAAAATGTCGAATTTATTTTCATTGTGGGTTACCTGGGAGATAAAGTTGAGGCCTACATGGATGAATATCATCCTGAATTCAAGGTCCGCTTTGTCGTACAAGAAGAAATGCGCGGCCAATCCCATGCTATTTATTTAACCAAGGAATATCTCAGCGGCCCCATGCTGATGGTCTTCGCCGATACGCTTATCGAAACCAATTTATCCTTTTTGAAAGATGAAGAAGCTGATATGGTTGCCTGGGTGAAACCAGTCCCGGACCCGCGCCGGTTTGGGGTAACCGAAGTTGGGGAGGATGGTTGGGTAAAACGCTTGATCGAAAAACCCAAGGATGTATCGAACAATCTGGCAGTGGTGGGGTTCTACTATTTCAAAGATTCGTCTGCATTATTGGGCGCCATCGAAGAACAAATGGAGCAAGGTCGCGCGCTCAAGGGTGAGTATTATCTGGCTGATGCGATCAACATCATGCTCGAAGATGGAGCCAAGATGCGTACAGAGCGGGTACAGATCTGGCTGGATGCCGGGACTACCGAAGCAGTATTGGAAACCAACCGCTACTTGTTAAAGCACGGTTACGACAACACAGCCGAGGTAGGACGCGAGGGCAACATCACTGTGATCCCACCAGTATTCGTACATCCAACTGCGATGATCGAAGCCTCGGTGATTGGCCCCTATGCCTCGATTGGGGCCAACTGCACCATCAAAAATAGTGTCATTCGCGATTCGATAATCGAGAAGGGTTCCCAGGTGACCGAAATTATCCTCGATGGTTCCCTGATCGGTGAAAACGTGCAGGTGGATGGCGGGGCTGAAAGGTTGAACGTGGGTGATAACTCGGAGGTAAAGATGTGATGCCTTGGAGCGGTGATCAGCCATCGACATTCACCGGTAAAGTTCGTTGCCATTCAGGATTCGAATACGCCCAAAGCCCGGTGGCCTTTTCCTGGGAGGGAAAACGACTGGCCGTAACGCAAATCGATGGTGAATGGAAAACTCCGGAGGGAAAGTTCTTCCGCGTACGCACCGAAGGGGATCAAGTTTTCGAACTACTTTATAACCCGATGGTAGACAAGTGGTCTATCAAGGAGACCTAGAAAGGAATTCCTGTTTCCGGTCACGAATTTAGCAATTTGTTACCAAGCATTACCACTGTTCACTGGAAACTGAACACTACACACTGAAATGTACGAAGCCATCATCGGTCTCGAAGTCCACGCTGAAATAGACACTCTCTCGAAAATGTTTTGCGGCTGCCCAGTTGTAGATCTCACCCAGGCAGAGCCCAACAGCGCCGTTTGCCCCGTCTGTTCAGGAATGCCAGGCACGTTGCCAGTGGTCAACCAGCGGGCTGTGGAATATGGTCTGCGGGTGGCGCTGGCCTTGGGGTGCGAAACAGCCCCGGTGAGCATTTTTGCCCGCAAGAATTATTTCTACCCTGATCTCCCCAAAGGCTACCAGATATCACAATACAAAGAGCCTCTGGCGCGCAACGGATTGCTGCATATTCGCACGCAGGCCGGTGAACGGGCGGTGCGGATTCGCCGCGTCCATTTAGAGGAAGACACTGGAAAGCTGACCCATAGTGATGATGAGACAGACCCATACAGCTTAGTCGACCTAAACCGGGCAGGCGTACCGCTTTTGGAGATCGTCTCAGAACCTGACCTGCGCTCAGCGGCAGAAGCCCGCGTTTATGGTGAGATCTTACGCAATTTGCTCCGTTACCTGAGGGTGAATACTGGGGATATGCAGAAGGGGGTGCTGCGCTTCGAGGCTAACGTCTCGGTGCGTCCTGTAGGAGAAAAAGATTTCAGAACCCGTACCGAAATTAAAAATTTGAACAGCTTCCGCGCCCTGGAAAGGGGGTTACTGTTTGAGATCGACCGCCAGCGTGAATTGCACGAACAGGGGAAACCAGTCATCCAACAAACCATGGGGTGGGACGAAAATCGACAGGTAACTGTCCCTCAGCGAGGCAAAGAGGAAGAAGATGATTACCGCTACTTCCCCGAGCCAGATCTACCGCCTCTGGTTGTTTCAGCGGAGTGGGCCGAAGAAATCCGCAACAGCCTGCCAGAATTGCCCCAGACGAAGTTCCAGCGCTTCCGGGCAGAATATGAGTTGAGCGATTACGACGCCGACATCTTAGTCGCCGAGCAGGGAGTCGCAGACTTTTTCGAAGAGGTTGTTGAAATTTCAGATGGAGTCAACCCTAAACTGGCTGCCAATTGGGTCACCGGCGAACTCTTCGGGTTGATGAACCAGGTTGGAGTTAGTTTAGACCAACTCAGAGTGAGTCCACAACACTTTTCTGGGTTGTTGAAAATGCTCGAAGAGGAGAGTATCAACACGCCCACAGCGAAGACTGTCCTGGCCAAGATGTTCGAAAGCGGCCAATCTGCAGAGGCGATTGTAGAATCCAAGGGGCTAAGTCAAATCTCTGATGCAGATCAATTGGCACAAATGGTTTCTCAAGTATTAGATGGAAACCCTGACCAAGTTGCCAAATATTTCGATGGCAAAGAAAGCTTAGCCAATTGGTTCTTTGGGCAGGTGATGAGAGTCACAAAGGGAAAAGCCAACCCTCAAGTCGTCAAAGACGAGCTGGCAAAACAATTATCACTAAAAAAATGAGAAAGACGGAATTCATGTGGGGGATGCCTGAATGTCACTTGACGGTGACAGGGGCATCTGCTACGCTTGTTGCGGATGCTGGGAACCTCAGCAGAGACGAAAACATGAGCGTTTTAGTCATAACTACTACCATAATAGCTCTACCTTTTCAGCGGGCACCACGCGGTGCCCGCGTATGATTTAATCTCGTAGGAGACAAACAAGAATGACAGAACAAATCAATGCCTTCAAGATGGCACAAGCTCAGTTTGACAACGTTGCCGCGCTTTTGAACCTGGACCCCCAGGCAGCAGCGATGCTGCGTTGGCCAACTCGCGAGTTCCGTTTCCAGATCCCTGTCAAAATGGATGATGGCTCGATTAGAGTATTCTTTGGGTACCGGGTTCAGCACAGCGATGTGCGTGGTCCATCCAAAGGAGGCATTCGCTTCCACCCATCTGAAACTTTGGATACAGTCCGGGCGTTGGCAATGTGGATGACCTGGAAATGCGCCGTTGCAGATATTCCCCTTGGTGGTGGTAAGGGCGGTGTGGCCGTTGATTCTGCATCCCTGTCCATTAACGAACAAGAACGGCTTTGCCGCGGATGGATCCAACAGATCCACCGCAATATCGGCCCTCGCCAGGACGTGCCTGCCCCTGATGTTGGCACTAATCCGCGCATGATGGGCTGGATGATGGATGAATACTCCAAATTAGTTGGTCAATATACCCCCGGCGTAATCACCGGAAAACCTGTCGGCGGCGGCGGCTCATTGGGCCGCACTGAGGCAACCGGATTTGGGGCTGTTTATACAATCCGAGAAGCGATGAAATATCTCGATATCGCGCCTGATAATGCTGTTGCCGCCATCCAAGGCTTTGGCAATGTGGCACAATATGCAGCCATCGAGTTCGTCGAGATGGGCGGTATAGTTGTCTGCGTTTCATATTGGGATCGCGATGACCAAAAACCCTACACCGTCAGCCGCGATGACGGTATCGATCCCCAATTCCTTCAGTCTATCACCGATGTTTACGGCACTATCGACAAAGAAAAAGCTCAAGATTCAGGATATGTGATTGAACCCGAAGAAGCCTGGATCAGCAAAGAGGTCGATGTTCTAATCCCTTCCGCCCTAGAAGGGCAAATCAACGCCGAAACTGTTCAAGATATCAGCGATCGCGTCAAGATCGTCGCTGAGGGCGCCAATGGCCCCACAACCCCAGAAGCCGATGCGGTATTTGCAAAGCGCGGCGTGTTCAATATCCCCGATTTCTTGTGCAATGCTGGCGGCGTGACTGTTTCTTACTTCGAAGGCGTCCAGAATGATATGAACTTCTACTGGAGCCGCGAAGAAGTGCTCAGTAAATTGGACGACAAGATGACCAAAGCATTCCATGATGTCTTGGAAATGTCGGAGCGCGAAGATGTTTATATGCGCGATGCAGCCTATATGGTCGCCATCGAAAAAGTCGTCAAAGCCATGGAATTGAGGGGCTGGTTGTAGTTCATTCACCTTACCAAATTTAAATAATCCTGCGATGGGAATACTTTGCATCGCAGGATTATTTTTTAAGCAGTTGCGTTTAGAACAAAAATCCTATACAATCTGATTGGTAAAGTTCCACCACAGGTTGAGAGGAGAAAATTCGAATGCCGCTCTCTCCAGACACAATGCGAATAATGATTATCGGCTGCATGCTAAGCATGGTGGTGCTAGCGGCATTCTATTTACGTCGTAGGGAACTTTCGCCACTTGCTTATGCTGCCTGGGGGTTGTTTGCTTTAGTTTTACCCTTAATTGGACCGTTTATTGTGATTTGGTTGCAGCCTGGGGGCAATCGCGTTACCTAACATCCATCAACCATCACAAATCAAGGTTTTGGGAGCTTCTCGTCTATCTCGCCCCGAAAGGATATCTACATGAAACAAGATCGAGTTCTCATCGCGATACTCGTTGTAATCTTCATATTGATCACCTTGTCTCTGACATTGTTCTTCATCCGTCGCGGGGATGTGGAGTACGGGACTGATATTTCGCCCGAAGGCGTGGTGCGTAACTACGTACTGGCTCTACATAAAGAAGATTACCAACGTGCCCATAACTACCTGCAAGATGCAGATGAGAAACCCAGCATGACCGAATTCCGCAACGAATTTATGGGGCTGGGATGGAATCTTGAAGATACTGGATTGCAGCTTGGTGAAACTGAGATTTCAGGTGATGAGGCAGTGGTGAGATTGACTATAATCCACGGAGGATCAGAACCCTTCGGTAGTTCATGGAGTGAAACCAACGACGCCTGGTTAGTTCAACAAAAGGGGGAGTGGAAACTCAGCTATATGCCATATCCCTACTGGGGTTGGGAATGGTATGTTGAAACAGACCAATAGAACCCTTTGACAATCACGAAAAGTACGAATTTTCCGATTTTGACGACTGCATTATGCAATAGGAGATCCTATGCAAACCATACGCCGTATCTATCAATATCTTGTTGCTTTCATTAGTTTAGAAGTTGTGCTCTGGGGGTTAATTGAGCTTGCCAGATCAGCATTTTCTGATGAAATCATCGGCGGGGGTGCCAGCCAATTAGCAGGAGGCCTCTCGCTGCTTTTGGTAGGGATACCTGTCTTCTTGCTGCACTGGATCCCCGCGCAGCGCAGCGCAGCCAATGATGATGTCGAACGCTTCAGCCGTATTAGAGCGCTATTCCTGTATGGTGCGCTTCTGTCCACATTGATCCCCATCGTCCAGAACGTATTAGCACTTGTCAACCGCCTGTGGCTGCAAATTTTCCAGCTCCCATTGCGGAATGCCATCTTAGGCAGCTCACAAGATTGGGTGGATAATCTTATCGCCATTGTGATGAATAGCTTGATCGCGGGCTATATTTTCTATGTAACGCGCCAGCAGTGGGAAGAGCCCCAAACGGATCAAAATTTTAACGAAACGCGGCGGCTGTTTCGTTATATTTGGGTACTCTACGCCCTGGCGATGTTCGTTGGTGGGGTTTCTCAAGTTGTGCAATACATTCTCACCGTAGGCGAAACCTTGGGAACATCTCCACAAACTCGGCTAGCGAATGGGCTAGCTTTGCTAATCATTGGTGCGCCTTTATGGGCGTATGCCTGGCAGCGAGTACAGCTATCCCTTGAACAGGTTGATGAACAAAGGTCGATCCTTCGTCTGGTGGTTCTATACCTTCTCAGCTTGATCGGTGTGGGGGGTGTACTTATCCCTGCTGGCGTGGTACTTGGCGCAGTCTTCCGTTCGTTACTGGGGGAGGGGTTCAACACAGTCGGTTTTCTCAATGAGATCAGTATCCCTCTTTCCGCGCTGCTTCCGCTGGGTGGGGTATGGATCTATTACGGACGCAGCCTCTCGTCTGAGATTGCCTTGTTGCCAGATACCCCTCGGCGCGCTGGCCTACGCAGAACGTATTTCTATATCCTGGCGTTCTTCGGTTTATTTGCCTTAGTAGTAGGGCTGCACATGCTGTTAGAGTTCTTGATCGACATGTTCATCGGTACATCTACCATCGTAGATGATCTATTACGCAATCGGCTATCAGCTTCTTTGGCGACCTTAATTGTTGGCCTGCCCCTCTGGATGCAGACCTGGCGCCCAATGGTTAAAGAAGCCGCCCAAGAGGGTGAAGCAGGAGATCACGCCCGGCGGTCCCTCGTCCGAAAAATATATCTTTATCTGGTGCTATTTGCATGTGTAATTGGGGTAATGGTTACAGCAGGGGGATTAATTTTCGAGCTCTTGAAAGCCTTGTTAGGTGATCCTGCTTCAGATCTACTGCGCCAAGCCTTAGTATTGCTGGAGATTCTGATCCTGTTCTCGCTCGTTTTAGTCTACCAGTGGAACGCACTGCGGGCAGACATCCGCCTGGCAGAACGGTCGCTGGCGAAATTACATGAGGCCTTTCCCGTCTTGGTGCTAACCTCTGAGATCGGCCAATTCACCGAAAGCATGATCAACGCCCTGCAGCGAGAAGCCAAATCCTTGCCTGTTGCCATCCATCTGACGGAGAACGGCGCCCCCGACACAACTTTATCCGAGGCAAAAGCCATTATCTTACCCAGTGATTTGAGCGTCTCGCCCCCAGAAGCGCTGCGTCTGTGGCTGAAAGATTATGCTGGAGAAAGTGTGGTTGTTCCAACGCCCCTGGATAACTGGCACTGGGTATATGGCAGCGGCCGCGAACTCGCCAGGGTAGCTCGTCAAACCGCAAAGATTATCCGTCATATGGCTGAGGGAGAAGATGTGCCCGCGCCAAGCGACACTTCCACCTGGCGAATCGTTCTATACGTGCTAGCAGGGTTGCTGGGCCTCCCTATTGTGTTTAGCCTGTTTGGGATGCTGATGTCGTTCGTGTTTGACTAAAATGATGTTGGTGGCAGATTTCAGGTATCAATACGACATGACCTGAGTTCACTAAGGTATACTACGATTATCTCCACCTAAAGGTTTCGCTAAAATGGGTTATCTGCATCTATTGTAATGGACAAACAATAATTGCATATTTGGAGAGAAATCTTTGTTGGGTCATTAATTCATTTTCATTCATGACCTAAAATACTTTTTTAATCCAATTTCTTCAATCTGGGATCAATATGAATTTATATATAAAGAAATTAAATTTTAGGAATCTATGGTTCGCATCACTAATTATTTTGTTCGCCATTACTCATTTTACAAACGATCGATTGTTTTTATTTGCAGAAAATCTAATAAATATTATTGGTCTGAAAGATTTATTATTAGACAATCATCATGATGTAATAGTTTCAAGTTTATTCAATCCAATAAGATCATTTCTATTTACCATCTCAATAATATTCTTTTCTTTTCCAATATTTAGGGACATAATAAATTGGATTAAAAATCATAGAGATTTTCACAAAAAAATATTAACACGCAAAATTATTTTGAATGCGCTCTTAGTTACATTCGTAATGTCCATCTTGATTATTCCAAACAGAATTAAATCAATGGGAGTTGGATATGAAATCATGAGTTTTAATCCATTTGAAACTGAAAGCGGATGGTACAACACTCGTTTGCTGATGCCATTTTTAGCAAATTTTGTTTTTCTTTATGGAAAATTTTTTTATTTTATCTTTTTTGTGTTATTAATTTTCGTATTGATAATAATAACCACTTATTGGTTGTTGCATCAGGACTTGGGAATAAACACCTTTCAATTGATCTCCATTTGCACTAGTAGTTTTATTATGTACCAATTTCAGCTCCCTGGTTATCCTGACGTATTGCTTCACATATTATTGCTTGCATCCATAGCGTTCCAGTTTTCAAATAATTCTAAGATTGCATTATTAGTATTATCATTGCTAACTCATGAATCTAGCTTATTCATAACATCAATACTCAGCATATTTATTCTTGATAAAAAATCGTTAGTGAAATTTTACGGGATTTTCGTAATATACCTTCTCTTCTGGGTTAGTGGGTACGGTTTTGATCTTAGTGCCGCTTTAGCTTCTCATAGATATGACAATATAAATTCACTCCAATGGGTACTCCAAAATCCTCTTAGAGAAGTATTGGGAATATTTTTCAGTTATAAATTATTATGGCTTTTCATAATTTTTTCATTTCTATATTTGATTAAGGTTAACCAAAAGAAGAAAGCCCTGCTTATTTCTCTTCTTGTATTGTCATCAATATTTATGACGTTATTAGCGGTAGATACATCACGGTTAGTTGGATGGAGTTTCATTGGTTTGTTATTATCTGTCCAGACAATTCATCGAATGACGTTGAAGGGTTGGAGAAAAAAGATATTAAATAGTATTTATATAGTAAACCTGATGATACCTTCCATTCATTATTCACTTAATGTTGAGCCAAAATGGTCAAAAGGACTTTATGTTCTTTATAAAGTTTTGGCAGAACATATGATCAGAGCATATTGAGATCATCTACATGAATCAAGTAGATATTTTGATTTAGCCGTGATTTGTTAGCAGTGAGAGATTAAAAACTCATAACTGCAAAATTGATAGCACTATTCTCACTTGGCAATTCGGGTGCTTTAAATTTCTCGAATCGTGTTTCCCCTCGACTAACGGACATGTCCGTGAGGTCGAGGGTTCAAGTCCCCCTGAACTAATTTTCAAGCTTTTATAGTTTTTTCACCAGATACAACTCCCCCCGTTCAAAGCCGCGTTCCAAATAATATCGCCGCGTACCAATCGCTGAGATCACTGCTAAAGATTGAAACCCTTTCTCTTTGGCAATCTCTTCAGCGCGCTGCATCAAGGTTGTCCCCAAACCAATATGCTGCGCGGCCCCCTGGCGTTCCTGCCCAAACTGTAACGATTGACCATAAACATGCACCTCGCGGATGATCGCGGCACCTTTCAGATCAACCAACCCTGTGTTGGGAGCTTCAGGTGTTGGTAAAGACAATCGCAAGAAACCCGCCAGCTTATCATCGGGGGTTACATAGGATATAAAATGCTCTTCAGCGAAATCAGCTCCGAATATCAGATCATCTAAAATCAGATTCTCAGGATCGATAGCCTGTCCGCGTACTTCGCGGCAGCGCACACACTGGCATTGCTCTCCACGCTTCTCTAGCAACAGTTGAACATCTTGCCGCAAACTGGTGCGCCGGTTGCCCTCGACCACATTTGTCGAGGGAATATCGCGAATCACGCGGTTAACTCGGCAGTAACGTGGAATGCTCGTTTTTATATCGGCAATCATCTCGATCAATTCATCAGTTTCGTATGGCGTGTACTCGCCTCGCTGCCAGTATTCGTACAACTCAGCGTTGGCCAGCAACTGCGTGGGATAGATCTTAAGTTCATCAGGGCATAAGCCGTCCCACAAACGGACAAAGTCTTCACGGTCAGAATCGACTGTTGCGCCGAGTAAGTTAGGCATCCAGTGCAGCACCACTTTGAAGCCAGCGGCGCGCAGCAGTGCGAGCGCGTCACGCAATTCCTGCACTGTGTGACCGCGATTGTTCAAATCTAGAATTTCATCATCCAGACTTTGGGCGCCAATTTGAAGCTTGGTCACTCCTAAGGAGCGCAGCCAGGCGATTTCTTCTTGATCAACGTGATCAGGTCGCGTCTCAACCACAAGACCCACATTGCGATGCTCAGTAGTTTCATTGATCGCCTGAGCATCAGCCAGGCTTTCTGATTCAACCCCGTTCATGGCATCGAAACAGCGTTTTAAAAACCACTCCTGGTAATCTGCCCGATAGGAACTCCAAGTGCCCCCCAAAACCAGCAATTCGATCTTATCAGTAGGATGTCCCACAGCATGTAAAGCTTGAATGCGTGCATCTGCCTGTTCAAATGGATCAAACTCATGATGTAAGGCACGCATCGCCCCCGGCTCATCGGGCAGGTAGCTCTTGGGCATGCGCACATCGGTGGGGCAAAATATGCACTTCCCAGGGCAGGGATAGGGTTTGGTCAGCACAGTTACTGTCGTCACCCCCGAAAGCGTACGCATTGGTTTCAGCCGGATCTTGGCCATCAAAGCTGTATCCGCACCCCACTCCCCTTTCTCTACCAGATCGCGATACACGGCCACCAGCATCGATTTATTTAAGAAACCCTCGCCGTTGGGCAGAGGGTTGCGTCTCAGAGCTGCAAAAACTTCTGTGCCATCACGGATATCTTCCAAAGCACGCCGCGCCAATACCCGCTTTTCAGGGGTCAGCTCCTTTGATCGATACCAGCGTTCTTTTTGTGTGCTCACCATGGTTCTACACTGCTATAATGTCTGCATGGACTCGTCTCTGGCTAATTTACTCATAAAATTCAACAAGCAATTTTACCAGACCTTCGCTTCTCAATTCTCAGCAACGCGTGAGCGGTTACAACCAGGCGTAATGCGAATTCTAGAGACGATGCCACCTGATGTTGTTATTTTAGATTTAGGATGCGGCAACGGCGAATTAGCTCGAGAGCTTGCCCGGCGCGGGTACCAGGGCTCATACCTTGGACTCGATTTCAGCAAGGAGCTTCTCGACGTGGCCCGCGCGGGGTGCCCGGAATGCCCAAACATTTCCTTTGCCCTGACAGATTTGTCCGACCCCCAGTGGGATATAGCAGTGAGCGGTGGACAGTGGTCAGTGGAGAGTGGTCAACCAAGGATTGATCTTGTTCTTGCTTTTGCAGTCTTTCATCATCTTCCAAGCAGAGAACTTCATTTAGAAACTTTCACGAAAGTAAACAAGTTGTTATCCCTAAATGGCCGATTGATCCATTCCAATTGGCAGTTTTTGAACAGCCCGCGCCTGAAAACTCGCATTCAACCCTGGGACGCGATCGGATTACACTCTGCGCAAGTAGATCCTGGCGATTACTTGCTCGATTGGCGGCGAGGGGGGTATGGGCTGCGATATGTGCACCAGTTCAACGAGGAAGAGCTATGCGAACTTGCCGATGAAACAGGTTTCAAAGTGATCGAATCTTTCTATTCTGATGGTCAAGAGGGGAATTTGGGCTTGTATCATGTTTGGGAGAAAATCAAGCATTTCTTGTAGAAAATTAAGCACAAAAAATAGTATTTCTTATTTGACCTGCAACAACTCGACACCCGTCCAATCATCGGGCACACCTTCTGCCATATTTCGCCCAGCCCGCTTCATATAAATTTGGGCGACATTATCCCCAGGGTTATCTTTCAGCACTTTATTGAACTCCACCCCTGCTTCTGCAAATTGGCGCTGATAATAATAATCCAGACCGCGCTCGAAGTCAGGTTTGGTTTGCTGTTTGTTTTTCAGTTTGACCGGGGGGTCGCTGTCGAAAATCTCGAATACATTCATAGTTCCCATGCGGCCTTTGGCACGCACCCGATCGATAAAGCGGAAATTGTAGTCACCTGATTTTTGAACAGCCTGCACCGTTCCCTGGCAAATAGCGATGCTGATATCGTACTGCTTGGTCAACCCTTCCAAACGCGAGGCCACATTGACTGCATCCGAAATTACTGTGCCCTGAATGCGTTGTTCCTCGCCCAGCATGCCTAAGGTCACTTTGCCAGTATTAATCCCAACCCCAACACGAATGGCTGCCAGGTCATTGGCCTGTAATTTTTGGTTATACTTCGAAAGCGCATTTTGCATGGCAATGGATGCTTGAACGGCATCCACTGGGCTTTCAGGGAACACAGCCATCAAGCCATCGCCAAGATATTTATCTACAAAACCATTATTCTCACGAATTATGGGACCGACAATCCCCAAATAATCATTCAACAATGAAAAGCTTTCTTCAGGGGTCAGATTCTCTGAAAGAGCCGTAAAACCGCGAATATCGGCGAACATCACGGCCATATCTCCCTGCACATGATCACCCAAACTCACATCGACGATACTCTCCTTATTTAGAAAATCTAACAGCACATGCGGCACGAAGCGATCCAGAGATTGATTTAATTGAAGCAATTCTACTGTTCGTTCTTGGACGCGAGATTCCAAAACATCGTTCGCCTGTTCAAGCTGGATTCGCAATCGCCGCAACGTGAGATGTGTTTCAACGCGCGCTAGCACTTCTTCAAACTGGAAAGGCTTGGTAATGTAGTCCACGCCCCCAGAGTCAAACGCCTTGACTTTATCCAACACTTCGTCCAGGGCGCTGATGAAAATGATCGGGATATCGGCCGTACTCGGATCACCAGCAAGTTTTTGAGCGACTTCATAGCCATTCATCCCGGGCATATTGATATCGAGCAAGATCAAATCGGTCGAGGAGGCTTGCACAGCCTTCAAGGCAGATTCCCCATCTTGAACAGGCCGCACCCGATATTCCTGCTCAGACAGCATTCCAGCCAGCAGGCGCAAATTGGCTGGGGTATCATCGACAATCAAAATATCACCTTTTACGGTATCACCGTTCATTGTACATCTCCTACAGCTTGCAGCACCTGACTGATCTTATTATATTGAAAATCTTTGGCATACTCATCAAAAACAACAGCAACATCTGGATTATGAGTATGGATTTCATCGATTAGCGCTTCAACCTTAATCATATCGGCCTGAACAGCAGCCTGCTGTAGATCAACCAGCAGGTTTTTAGGAATCTGTTGCAGTATTTCGGATGCAAGTACATCCTCTAAACTGACGGTTTGTTCAAAAACAGAATCAGTTACAAATTCCTCGTAAAGAAATTCTACATCCAGGTGATCCGCCAACTTCGAATAGATCAATCCCTCCTGAAACGGTTTGCGCACGAAGTCATCGACTCCTTCAGAGAAGATATTTTCTCGATCCTCCTCAAAGGCGCTGGCCGTAACAGCAATGATCACAGTATTATCGCCTTCTGGAGAATTCTTGATTTGACGAATAGCTTCATATCCATCCAAAATCGGCATCTGCATATCCATCCATATCAAGTGTGGGTGCCAATTCTGCCACTGCTCGATCGCTTCCAAGCCATTTTGGGCTTCTCGGATTTCAAACCCAAAAGGCTGTATAAGTTCAACAAGTAGTTGACGGCTTTCCTGATGATCTTCGGCAATCAAAATGCGGTAACCAGGATGTTCTGATTCCATACCTACAACCCGGCGTTCTGGTGAACCAACCGCGACATCTCCTGCTGAGGCTGGTTTGATCGGTATTTCGAAACTAAATTCCGAGCCAACATTAAGGTCACTTGATACTGAGATTTCGCCGCCCATCAACCTGATAAATTGCTGGCTGATCGCCAGTCCCAGCCCGGTTCCTTCAGTGGCTTGGTTGCCTGGGACGACCTGGACAAAAGCATCAAAAATCGAATCCAGTTTTCCGGGAGGGATGCCCATACCCGAATCTTGCACCTCGAACCGGAGTTGTTCATCGGAACCCTGGAGAGGGCAGCCGACCCGCAGCACCACTTCGCCCTGCTCGGTGAACTTGACCGCATTGCTCAATAAATTTATCAATACCTGCCGTAATTTTCCATCGTCGGCGTGAATGTGCTTGGGTACTCCAGGAGCCATTTCAGACCTGATTTCAATGCCCTTATTTGTCGCTCGCAGAGTGAGCATATCGACCAAGTCATCTAAGAGATTGTGTAAATCGAAACTGGTTTCGTCCAATGCCATGCGGCCAGCCTCGATTTTTGACATTTCCAGCACATCATTGATCAATGCCAGCAGGTGCTCTCCGCTGCGGCTGATGATGTCAATTTGCTCGCGTTGTTTACTATTAAGAGATTGATCACGATTCATCAATTGGGTGAAACCAAGGATGGCGTTTAACGGTGTGCGCAATTCATGACTCATGCTGGCAAGGAAGGCGCTCTTGGCCCGGTTGGCTGCTTCCGCAGCTTCTTTGGCCTGCTGCAACGCTTGTTCGGATGTCACGGATTCAGTAATGTCCTTAGCTGCGCCTAACATTCGAGAAACTCTGCCAGTCTTGTTGTCGTAGCTGGCACTGCGGTGATCTTCCAACCAGCGGATTTCGCCCTCCTTGGTAATTATCCGATAAATCACCACATCGAAACCGCCAGAACGGAGCAGCTTATCACGTTGTTGTTGATATTTTTTTACATCTTCTTCATGTACGATACTCGGCCAACCGCCTCGTTGCTCCAACTCTACGGGAGAATAACCAGTCAGAGGGGTGAATGCCTCTGTGGCCCAGTCTAATTCGTTGGATCCATCATCCCTAAACGTTACACTGTAAATATAGTCCGATGTCAATTCCGATGTAGAGCGGTAGCGCTCTTCACTCTCACGCAGAGTTTCTTCGAACTCTTTACGCTCAGTAATATCACGAATAATGCTGGTTACAAGGGTGCCATCACTGGTTTCTAGAGGGCTAAGGCTGATGTCTACCGGAAAAGCACTGCCATCTTTCCGGCGCCCTTTTAGATCAAGTCCATAACCCATGGCTCGCGTATAGGGGTTATCTAAATATCGCCCTCGATGCTTACTATGCGTTTCTTCCAGGTTCTCAGGAAGCAGAATCTCTACAGGTTGGCCGATCAACTCATCTCTGGAGTAACCGAACACTTTTTCAACCTGCTCATTAACCAGCAGGATCCGCCCCTCATTGCCGGAAATCACGATCGCATTGGGAGCCGTGGCCAATACGCCTCGGAACTGTTCTTCGCTTGCCCTGGCGGCCTTTTCAGCACGCTGTCGCTCTACAACTTCAACTTCCAATTCAGCGGTCCGGTCTTCAAGGCCTCGCAGCAGGCTTCCAACCTGTTCTGCCAGCTTATTGAAACTCAATGCCAGAATTCCAATTTCATCATTGGAATCAATCGAGGTGCGCGCGTCCAGATTCCCCTCAGTGAAATTAGTTACGGTACTTGTCAGGCGCAAAATGGGGCGACCTAAGGCTTGCCCTACCATGAAGGCTGATAAGATAGCACCCGCAGCAATAAAAGCGGCTACAAGAAGGGTGGTGCGCGTCTGTGCTTCAACCGGCGCCAGGAAGATCTCTTGGGGCTGGAAAAATGTCACCAACCAGGGTTGGGTCTCAAGTCGGGCAATGGCAACCTGATTGATGAGTTCTCCTGTGGCTACATCCTCAGCTTCGAAGAACCTTTGCGTCTCAGGATTCGATAAATGCTCTTCAAGATCATCCAACTGCATGATGAACAACTCGTCAGCAGATAAGTGTGGGAGTCGGTTTACGGCACGCAGTTGATTCACACTTTCCGCTGACAATTCAATGATGGGGATAAAATTAACTTTAGGGGCTGTACCATGTGCAAGGTGAAGATGGTTTTCGTCGAAGAGCACCCCAAAGGAACCTTCACCCGCTAGATCATTCTTATCTTCAATCAGATTCTGCAGAACACTGGCATTGAAGCGGACGCGCAATACACCCAGAAATTCCTGCATATCAGATATCACTGGGCTGCTGAAATACAAGTAGGCTTCTCCAGTATCCGGGTGAAACAAGACAGGTGTTACATAAGCACTGGAGGCTGCACTGTTTTCCTTATGCGCCAGGAAATATTCCCTATCAGATTTATCATTACCCATATCCGTCATGAGGGTATCTATAACAACTTTTCCGTCCGCATTCAAAACCGCATACGATGAAATAAAAGGGTCTTTATTGCTGATCGCCCTTAGCAAGGCTAAAACGCCTTCTTCAGCATCACTGCCCTCCCTATCATCGTGGTGGAGAGCTAAATAATCAACCAAAACAGGCAACTGAGCTTCCGTCTCTATTCCCTTCAGATTTGTTTCAATGAAAGTGTCCATGCTGGCTGCGGTCTGTGAGGCCACAGCAAAAAGTGCCTGGTTGGCATCCTCGATCAGTGCAGCTTGTGCATTGCGTCCATTTAGAACTGCCAGGATGACCAGTGGCACCAAGGCAACTAACACAAATGCTGTGATAAGTTTCGCGCGCATGGTCAATGACCAATTTCTTGGGCTTATCAACTGAATGGGAGATGTTTTTTTGCTCATAACTGTCAATCTCTCATGCGGAATTAAATGATTGAACAATACCAGCGACTATATTTTTGACTCGAAATATCATTGAGCTCTTACCTTTTAGACCAGAATCAACGGAGAACGGGGATCTTCGTTAGTAAGAGCTGCTAATCTCCCCCATAAACCCCATTTCCAATAACGCTGCCAGAACTTTCTCCTCTGCACCAGTCTTAACAATAATTGCCGTAGGCCCAAGGGGGTCGCCCAGAAACCGCGCCGCGCGTGTCTTTTGAAGTGCCTGCAAAATCTTTGGGGAGCCAACCCGCAGGATCACCTGCGGCTCCACACGGATTTCTGTCCCGCGCATCTCCCACTGCTTTAAAGCTTTGGCAATGTTTGGGGGAACGGAATCAGCGTAATTCTGCAAGATAGCTAAGAGATGACTGATCTCTAACCCCTGCTGTCGGGCGCGTTCCAGGGATGTCGGTGTGAAAAGGTAACGATACTCGTGAGGGGTTTCTGGCTCCCAGCGACAAAAGCGGGCTATCTGGTAGCGCACGGAGCGCGGTGCCCCAAGGGGTACACCGACACGTCCATCGGAGCGAAGATGCACGGGGTCAGTTTCAACGGGAGCCCCTTCGGGGACAGTACAATCAAAAAATGCACTCGCCCAACCTGAATACCGGAAGGCAACTCCCTGTGAGAGTGGCGTATCCTCATCGGAAACAGCTAATTCTACAAAACCTAACCAATGCAAAGGGCCGGTAATCAAATATCTAATCAATACCCCCTCTACATCATCCCAATGCTCAAAACCGCGCAAGTACTTATCGGTTTCAGTGTTTTTGATATACCAGGAATCATAATCGCCGGCTGGACGCTGGAAATCTGGATGAACACGGCGGATATCGGCGATAAAAGCGGAAAGATTCCACCAGGTATTGGTTGGCAAATCATCCAGCAAACGAATAACAATGCGGCGCGTGGTAAGGGGGTCATTCTCCCACTCGCCTTCAATCTTCAAACCCGGCACCAAATGCAGATCGTTATGCGCGGCGCTGTTCAGCCAAGCCTGGGCAAGTTGGAGCAACGCATCACCCCGCGGAGCTTCCAGATGAGCACGAGTAGCATCAATATTGGGCTGACCTTCGGAACCAAGAATTCCGGCAATGGAAAGTAATGAATTCAAATAGGGCGGGAGATTTTCTGGAAGGTTAGCTATGTCTTGATTTATGCGCCGCGCCGCCAACAGCGTGCAAATATGATCAAGGATATGGTCATTTGCGGGGATGGGGTAAGCGCGCTCTTTGGCTGTGGCTGCTCGGCCTAGGGGAGACGCGCCTTGAGGTGGCGTTTTCTTTGAGATCAATGGCAACAAATCGTCAGGGATGTAGGCAAATTCTTCGCTGCCGCGCGACGTATCGAAAAAAGCTCGCGACACGATAGCAAGATACCAGAGCACTTCAGTGATTGAAGTTGGTTCTTTATCAGGCCGCTGACGATCACGGCGGCCAGGGCCAATTTCACGGACTTCCCCAAATTGACGAGTGAACTGCACCCAAGGAATGCGGCCTTTCTTTTTGAGGAGAGAGCTAATGGCCGAGAGCGCTTCTGGAGACAATGTCTCCAGAATGTCTTCAACAATGGCACTATCCACCAATAATCCCACCAGCTCGGGTAAAGCAGTGCCCACATCTGGGGCTGTCAAATCCAAACCCCAGCCTTCTGCAATAATGCGCAAATGGCCTAAATCGTGACTGTGAAGACTGTGTTCTAGATCAGGCAATTTTCAGGAAACAACTTCAATGGCTTGAGGCAATACTTCAAGTTTTAGTTCTTTTATATCGGACCCGAAATCGGCAAAGACTTCCCCGTCGATATGGATGAAAAGGGGACGGTCAGATTTCAAAGTCATCGTCTTGAGATGCCCCATGCGTACTTGCTTGAAACGACCATGCGTACCATTCATCACCTCTGGTACCAGGCGGAACATCATCGCCCGCGAAACCTTATTGATAGCCGCGTAGTGGAAAATCCCATCGGTGTTTACAGCATCAGGTGCAACCATGAATCCCCCACCCTCGCGCGGACCATTACAAATTACAAACATCAATACATCCTCTATCCAACTTTCGTTGTCGGTTTCAATTTCCATGTGAGCTGCGTCATGGTTGAGGATGATCGTTTGCAATACCGCTACCAGATACATCACAAACCCACGCAGCAATGGCATAGAGTGAGAACGAATGGTGACCGTGGCATCGAATCCAATGCCGATGGTATTGTCAATATACTCACGGCGGCCAAGGTTATCTTCGACAACTGCCAGGTCGATAGCTTTCGGTGTGCCAGAGAAGATCTGTCTTAAGGCTTCGGCATGATTGTCCTTCATCCCTACTCCATGTGCGAAATCATTGCCTGATCCCATAGGGACAATGCCAACTTTGGGGCGCTTCTCGGCTGGCACTTGCATGACACCATTGATGACTTCGTGAATGGTTCCATCACCGCCGACTGCGACAACCAGTTCATAACCATCTAAAGCAGCCTGATGCGCTAATTCTACAGCATGGGTGGGATAGACAGTCCCTGACCAATCAGCACCGCCATATTCATCGACGACCGGGCGAAGATCAGCAGCCAAGCGCCAAGCATTGCCCATATCAGCATTGGGATTGAGAATTAATTTCGTCTTATAGGGGGGCATATTTTTCTCCAGGTTACAGGTTATGGAATTTATTGATACGTAGTCTTTAACACCTTTACCGGTAGAACGATTTGACCTTCTTGTGGATCTCCAATCATTGAAATTCTCTCGGGGTGCTCACCAGCGGTCCAGGCAGTATAAGCAGCCACAAGCGCGTCTAGCTCATAGGCTGAATAGAGACCTTCCAAAGACAGGACTCCCTGTATGATCTTATAGCGAGTAATTTCTTCAAAAACCCGCATGGGGTCAGAAATCTCTAAGCCCAAATCATACAGTTTTAGTTGGCGTTGCAAACGTCCTTCCAGACTGGTTTTAGGATAAGGCAAGCATTCGAGCAGAATCGCATAAGCAGCATAGGAGTTGACTTCCATGGCTTGCCGCTGTACCTGAGATTCTGAGAAGAGTTGAAATCCCATTTCAGCCAACTGCTGAAAGAGGGTTATGCTATTTTGCATTGCACTGGAGCAATCTTCAACTTTTGCGGGCGTACGCGGCATACTGATCTTTCGAATTTGAAGCAAATAGTCGGCCACGCGATACTCTACCCAACGCCCTTTGTGTGGTTCAGGATTTAGGGTTGCGCGGTATTCATCCCGTTTCATTAAACCTTGATTCGGCAGTCTCGGCCCGCAAATTGCCACAAATGCATTTTTATGACCAGACACAAAATCAATTACAGCATCAAGGTCACCAACTTCCACACTGGCAAGGTTCAATTCGCGGTCGATCGATGCATATGAAATATCCCGCTTGCCAGCAGTCGGAGCAATACCTATGAATGAAGTTTGTTCAAAATTCATGGAAACCCCAAACCTAAACTGAATGATTGTGATTTGAGTGTAGCGCAAAAATTTTCAGATGGCAATATCCGGAAAGAAATTGGGTTACATGAGCAAGTATTTTCTCCAATTCTAGCGAGATTTTAATCCTGGGGGCGCCCTCGCCTGATATAATCGCGGGTTGGTCATATGGTTCTATGGGAATTGCCGTGAGAGACCTCACATTTGGGGGTAGGGGGCGTGCGCCGCACGCCCCCT
>JADHTJ010000030.1 GCA_016785015.1 Anaerolineales bacterium | reverse complement strand
CGCTTGTCTGGCGCTCGGGTCGCTCGCCAGCGTTGCCCTATCCTCCAGCCAAGCCATCCCAGTTTAGCATACTCCCTCCCTTTTCATAGGACATTTTAACTTTGTAGAAAATAGGACATTTCTACTTTGCATTGACAGTTCTTGAAGCTCCTAAGACAGATTTATATGGATTTTTTATCTTACACTCTCTGATATATCACTAATATATCCTGAATACATCAATCTGTCAACTTTGCCGAAGAAATTATCATAAAAATTGACATGTCTTTCTGACACTACTATACTTGCAGCATGGTAAATACAATCGTCACAATGCTGCTTGATGCTAATGACATTCAATACCGCGTCCTACCCCACTCCGAGCCGGTTTTCACCGTGGAAGCGGCCGCTGCACAGCGCGGTGTAGTCAAAGAGGAAATGGTGAAATCGATCCTGCTGCGCGAGCGGAAGAAACAGCGCTATGTGATGGCCTGTGTAACAGGGGACTCGCGCCTCAATCCACAGGCTGTTCGGGACTACCTCCCAGGTGAGTGGAAACGATTGAGCTTTGCTACTGCCGAGGAGATTGGCGATCTAACTGGGTATACACAGGGCGCGGTAGCGCCCCTTTGTTTGCCAGAATATATTCCCGTTGTTTTCGATGAGTCCATTGCCCAATGCAAAAAGGTCAATATCAGCAGTGGTGACCCCATGGCTGGAATAGAATTAGATAGTAATGATCTGATCAGGTTGTCCAAAGCAATCCTCGCTCCAATTGCTTCCCCAAAGTCGTAATTACGCGTTTCCCCCTACTAAGAACTATAAATTTCTCATCTGGATGGCATTCTCAGGGCAAGTGTTGGCACACAGACCGCATCCCCAACAATTATCTGAGTCATAGATTACTCTTTGCTTGTCTTTATCGCCAACAAAGACGATTTCATCGGTCAGCACAAAGGCATCAAAGTGACAGCGCTTGACGCACGAGCCACACATATTACACAAATCCAGATCGTGAGCCGCCACATAATGACTCTTCGGCCAGACACCTTTTGTGCCTAATTCCTGAGCTGCGCTGAAGGGATAACAATCACAGGCGCAGCAGTTGCAAATGGCGTGTAAGCCTCGATCACGCCACTCGCTGTCGGCAGTGTGCATCAGGCCTTTTTTGTCTGTATAACGTAGTAATTCGATAGCTTCTTCTTTTGTCAAACTGCGTCCATGCCCACGATCGAGGGCTTCACGCGCGCCCTCATCAAGCCAGATACAAGTTTCAACTGGTTTATCGCAATTCTCCCCCAACATGCGGCAATCGCAAGGCTGCACAACAATGTTCGTGGCTGCGTGGATCATCTCCTCAACTTCGCTCAACAGCATGACAGTGTCGTTGGGTAAAGCATTCTCAGCCTCAAGACCGCGCATCTTGCGTTTAATATTTTCCTTATGCCTGTTGATAAACTCATCCAAGAACCGACGGTTGATAACCTTTCGGTCATTGGGAGGAATATCGTGCCAATTCTCGTACTTGGCAAAGTGATCCAGGCGGGAATAGAAATTTGAGGGGGTGAATTTAGGAACTCCATCTTCTACGACTTTATTCAAGATGCATCTGCCGTAGGCGCGTTGAACAAGTTTGTCTGCTTGGGCATAGTCCAGACCTAATAGATCGGCAATCAACTCAACCGTAAGATTTTGGTCATCCTGTCTGTAAGCTTGAACAACGAGATCCATTTCTCGCTCATCAACCATCAAAGAGAGAAAAGGCCGCGCTGGTTCCCACACATCAAAAACATCTATGAATTCGTGGATTTGCTCATCCGCCGTTTTCATACCGGAACATCCTCGAACGCTAGCGCATCCAACTTCTGGATGACGTCATTAGGTAACGGTTCAGCGCGATGGCTGGCAACGATCTCTTTGACTTTATCATTGGCGCGTTCTTTCACTGTGCGACTCCCTTGATCAGACCAGCGATGGAAGTCTAGGCGATCAAGGATTGTGGGTCGCCATTCTTCACGTATATGATTGTAAGTATGGTCAGCTTCCAAGAAAGAACCATCGGGGCCAATCTCATGGATCAAATCCAAGGCCAGTGTTTCTTGATTGATTTCCAACTTGCGCATATACTGTCTGAGCCACCCAATGATCTCATTGTTAAAATACACAAATTCAAGAGAACCGGTCATAGCGCAGTCCAAATAGCCGACATCGTGGATCAGATTGACACCACCAATCGTGTTCTCAAATAGTGTCAGCGAGGCCTCCGCCGCAGCCTGGGCGTCAAAAACCTTTGAATCGCTACAACCAGCCGCGCCAAATGTAGGTATCTCATAGCGATGGGCTAGATCCCAGCCATGAGGCCCATTGTCTGGTGCGCCATATACACTGACCATTGAACTCAAATCCATGGATGACCCATTAGGATGGCTGCGCAAAAATGGAGAGCCTTCTCTTTTCAACTGAGAGAGCACTAATCCCCCTAAATGGCCTGCATTTCCCAAGGCCAAAGCCCCTGCAATGGTAATCGGCGCCGTAATGCCTCTACTGGTACTGGGCGCATAAATGGTTGGAAGGTTGCGTTCCGCTGCATAAAGTAGGCGCTGGACGCTTTCGTCATTATGGTAAAAGGCTGATACAGTATTGACATAGTTGATTACGAAGGGATAGCGTTGTAATTGATCCTCTCCCCCAGCAACCATCTCCGCCATCTTGATGGCAAACACTGTGCTGTTCGCATCGATGCCTACGTAAACAATCGGCTTAGTGCTTTCTTGCAGCATCAATGCCATTTGACGGCGTTCGTAGAGTTCCGCTGGCACGTCCGAGGGCAGGAACATGGACATCACAAAATCCAAATGAGGGAGAGCATCTACCAGACGGATCCCATTGACGACATCATCTAAGACAGCGATACGGCGTTCCCAGGTTTCGGTATCATAGATGTGCATACAGTCTGAACCCGGGCCATAATAACTGCGATGACCGCCAAGCATCATAGCCCGCTTTCCGGTCTGGTCATAGATCGTAATGCTTTTCGGGACAGAACGTAATGCCCGCTCAACCAGGTAAGCTGGGATACAAACCAGATTACCATCGGAGACTTTTGCTCCAGCCTTTTTGAACAGCGTTACCGCTTCATCGTTAAAAAAACGCAAGCCCGTATGAGTCAGGATTTCAAGGCTAGCCTCATGAAGTACCTTTACATTGTCCTTTGTGAGACTACGCAGTCGGGTGGAGCGGATGTTAGTGTGGTCAAACGAAGCTGCTGTCATGTTAATTCTCTCTATACATGTCCGTAATAATCTCGATGCACTACCACCGAGTAGGCATAATCCAGCAATGTGCCCCAACTGAAAATGGGGATATCAATCTCTCGTTGAATGGCGCGCGCAAAAGGCTGCATACCGGTGCACTCCAACATCATAGCGCCCATATTGTCATGGGCATTATAGAATTCGACACAAACCTGGACGAACTCTTCTTGGGCTTTGTCATAGTAAGCCTCCGGCACATCCGGTCTTGCGGGAGCATACCACAAATTTTCGAATTGGGTGCACTTGCCATCGTCCTCTGCCCCTTCGATGACATAGTTGGAGCCAATTCGAATCCCAACAGATTCGAGGTGGTGATCGCGCAACTCTGCCTTGCGAGCCATCATAATGCCAACAACTTTATTTTGCCCGATCAACTGCTGAGCAAAGGGCACCTGCAGCAGGCTGGACATGAAGACCGGCACATCGACGTATCCGGCGATATCCTGTTGGAAATAGGCAAAATACCCGCACTCTGCGGCGATAGCACGGCAGCCCATGCTCTCTAGTTTTTTCGCCGCCCGCTGTATCGGTGCCAGGCATTGCGATTTATCTTCTTCGTGGACAAGCTTCCAGATATCCACACCCTCTACGATTTCATACTGTACGGGAAATGGGAAAGCGCTGGCATTGCGCACATCCCCAGGAAACCCTGGATAAACATCATCGAGGATAATGATACCCAGACCCATACCATAACAACGATGATCCTTGCGGGCTTTGATATGGTTGATCCCAAAATCTCTGTTGCGGTACATCGTATCACTCCTTCTGAGAATAATTACATTTAGGTTTAGTATAACTGCGAAATCCTTAATTTCTCCTGCAAGTTTTCCTGATTTCACAGTTCATATATCACCTTTGGCTAAAGTTAGATTCGAGATCGTGTATACTTTGATGGCTTTTTTCATCCCCAGGAGATTATCATGACAAGCACGCAAAGAAATATTCAGTCAATCAGTGCGCCCAAATTTCAAAAATTATCGCTAGATCAGTTAGAACGCATCCATTTCGCTAGTTTAGAAATCCTTGAACGGACGGGGGTTCGCCTTCTCGTACCCGAAGCAGTGAAATTACTCAAGTCGGCAGGTGCAGATGTCATCGATGACAGCCATGTGCGCATTCCTTCATACCTCGTAGATTGGGCGCTCAATATCGCGCCAAAACGCATAGCTATCGCCAACCGCCATGGTGAGCGTGTGATGCCCCTGGAACGCCGCAATGTTTTCTACGGCCCGGGTTCTGACTGCCCCAATGTGATCGATATCAACACTGGAAAGCGCAGACCAGGAAAACTTCAGGATATCGTAGATGGCATCCACGTCTGCGATGCCCTGCCCAACATCGATTTCGTCATGTCATTGAATATTGCCGGAGATGTCCCCCAGGAGTACGCTGATATTTACCAAATGCAGGCCATGTTGAAAAACACAAGCAAACCGATCATGTTTGTGACCACCGAGTTTGATGGCTGCGTCAAAGCAGTCGAAATGGCCGAGTTGGTCGCCGGGGGAGCCGATGCACTAAGGCGCAATCCGTTCATTTTCTTGTATATTAACGTGACCGCACCCCTGGTTCATAATGAAGAAGCACTTCAAAAATTACTCTTCATGGCAGAAAAAGGTCTTCCGACATCTTACACCCCCGTGGTATTACGCGGTGCCAGCGGGCCAATCACCCCAGCAGGCGCAGTCGCCTATGCCAATGCCGGCGAATTGGCTGGATTGGTCATCGCGCAACTTAAGCGTGAAGGCACGCCTGTAATATTGAGTGGGGGCACACAAGATATGCTCGATATGCGCACCATGCTGGATATCTACGCTGCTCCGGACAATCGCGTCTTATGTGTGGAGATGGCTCAGTATTACGGCCTTCCAATCTTTGGGCTTGGCGGTGCTTCGGATGCCAAATTGCCCGACCAGCAAGCTGCCGCTGAAGCAGCCTTCTCTCTTTTGACTGAAACCATGGCTGGTTCGCACCTAATTCATGATGTCGGCTATCTCGAAGGGGGTCTGACCAACTCTATCGAAATGATTGTCATGTGCGACGAGTTGATCCATTGGGTCAAGAAATTCATGCAAGGGGTTGAAGTTAGTGAGGAGACCCTGGCGCTGGATTGGATCGATCAGGTTGGCTTTGACGATGATTTCTTAGGTATCGATCATACACACAACCATTTCAAAGAAGATTGGTATCCAACCTTATTAGATCGTCAAGATCACGCGGGGTGGTCCGCAGATGGAGAATTAAGCTTGCGAGATCGCGCTCGGGAACGAATCAAATCGATTTTAGCCGAGCACCAACCCAAAGCTTTGCCAAATGATGTGGCTGAGGGAATCCAGGCGGTGATTGATAGAACTGTTAAATAGCCATCTTATTATTCAATCGCATACGCGCCCAATACAGCACCTGTCAGAACAAATATTCCAGCAAGGATAGCTTTCCAATTCCAGCCTGAGTCAATGGCGATCAACAAAACCGCAGTCAGCTGAGTGCTCAAAATTAATAACAAACGAAAATTTGCGACAGAGAGCGAAGAATCGATTAGAAGACCCCGTTGTAAGAAATATAAACCGATATACCCAAATATTGCTGTGATCGCGAAGATCAGCGTACCTGACACGAATTTACCTGTTCCAAACAAACGGTTACTCGACCCCACCCCCCAAGTATAGTAAGGTAACCAAAGTATCGCAGCAGCCATAACCACGAGCATTGTTTTCGTTAGTTGATTCATCCTGACATATTCCTAAATCAGTATCCGTTTCTGAATATTTTAACTCATGTTACGCACGCGTAGCGGGAAAGTCCTGAAAATAATTTTCAGGGATAACTCTCTATAGGTTGCGTAACATCAAATTTTAATATACATGTCACTGGTGCTGGGTATACATTTGTGATAAAAACTCCACTTGATTCTGTTCAAATACTCATTGCGATTTCCCAAGTTGGAGAATTGAGCAAGTAATATGAACCTTTCGAAGTTAAATCACTGGTGTGAATTTCTCTCGGCGACCGACATTCAAGCTATCCACGATACCAGCATGAAATTGCTTTCCGAAATTGGGATTCGTTTCCCCAATAAAGAGGCGTTGACTGTTTTTGAAAAACATGGTGCCAAAATAGACGGGCAAACTGTTTATCTGACTGAAAGTCAGGTGATGAATTCGATTGAGTCAATTCCAGATCAATTCACGATCAGTGCTCGAAATCCTGATCGCAATGTGATCATCGGAGATGGAACACCCGTTTTCGCCCCAGGGTTGGGCGCGCCTTTTCTCATCGATCAAGATGTTGGCAAACGATCCGCGACAATGGATGATTATCGGGACCTGGTTCGGTTGGCACAGGCCTTACCTAATCAGGATATGAGTGGCCACCAGATGGCAATGCCAGGGGATATCCCCCCAAGAGTCGCCCACTTGGCAATGGTCCATACTGGAATTGTATATTCAGACAAACCCTTTATTGGCAGCACAGATGGCACCGAAGGCGCAAATCATACACTTGAATTGGCAAAGATACTGTTCGGGGGAGCTTTATCCCAGCCGGTAACCGTAGGGGTTATCAATCCTCTCAGTCCCCTTGGATACAGCCCAGATATGATCGAGGCCTTGATGATCTATGCCAAAGCCGGCCAACCTCTGTTGATTTCCACGCTGATTATGGCTGGCTCCACCGGACCGATCACATTGGCCGGCGTACTGGCTCAGCAAAACGCCGAAATTTTGGCTGGCATCATCCTGGCACAATTGATCAAACCCGGCACGCCGATAATTTACGGATCAACTTCTACCAATACTGACATGCGCACAGGCGCATTATCCATTGGCGGCCCTGAGTTATCTCTGTGCATCAGCGCGCACACTCAACTCGCCCGCTTCTATGGATTGCCAAGCCGCGGCGGCGGTGCACTGACTGATTCCAATACGACCGATGCCCAAGCGGGTCTCGAATCCATGTTCAGTTTGTTAACCACAATCAACAGCGGTATAGATTTTGTTTTGCATTCGGCAGGAATTCTCAGTTCATATATGGCTTTCTCTCGAGAGAAATTTGTTCTCGATGACGAAATGATCGGCATGCTCAAAAAATTCATGCAAGGCATAAAGGTTAGTCCCGAGACACTTGGTTATGATGTCATCGCCAATGTGGGACAAAATGGCCACTTTTTAGAGGAAGACCACACCCTTGAACGCTGTCAGTCTGAGTTCTGGCAGCCTGATGTTGTTAATCGACTTGATCTCGCTACATGGATGTCGAATGGTAAAGAAGATGCTGCAGCACGTGCCAAACGTAGGTGGATCGATATTCTTGGCAATCATCAGGATCCACATCTTGAAAATCTAATAATTCGCCAACTACAGGCCTATGTTGACGAGAAAACTCTAGCGCTCTAAAAGAGCCCAAACTCAAAACGAAATATAAAATGGGTCTCTAGGAATCGCCGTGGTAAGGGGCCACATTTTGGGGTAGGGGGCGTGCGGAGCACGCTCCCTACCCCAAAATGTGAGGTCTCTCACGGCAATTGCCATAGAACCTATAAAATTAATCAAACCACCTGATATATTTGTGATATACTAGCAAATATCCTTATTCAAAATAACCAAATCCCTATAAGAGGTGAATTTATGGCAAAAAACCTTACCACTGTTGTCTCTTCCAAGATCCAAACCGTAGAGATCAATCGAGGGAATCCTACTGTTATCATAGGGGAACGTATCAACCCAACAGGTCGAAAATTGATGCTAAAAGCGCTTCAAGCCGGCGATTTTGATATCGTCCGCAGTGATGCGGTGAAACAAGTCGAAGCTGGAGCTAAGATCCTTGATGTCAACGCCGGTGTTCCTGGCGCAGATGAACCTGCCCTGCTCAAGCAAGTGCTGACCACTGTCATGGATGTTGTTGATGTGCCGCTTTGTATCGATACAGCCGATCCCGAGGCGTTGGAAGCTGCCTTGTCTATGTACGAGGGTAAAGCTTTGATCAACTCCGTCAATGGCGAAGAGCGCTCCTTGGGAGCTGTGATGCCCCTGGTAAAAGAATATGGCGCAGCAGTGATTGGCTTGTGCATGGATGATGACGGCATACCGGCAACACCAGATGATCGTCTCAAAGTCGCTGGCAACATTATCGAACGGGCTGGGAAAATGGGCATCCCTGTCGAGGACATCGTCATTGACCCGCTGGCATTAACCATGGGCTCAGATCACACCTCAGGCTTGATTGCCATGCAAGCAATCGAAAAAATCATCGCCGAATTCGGCGTCAACATCACGATGGGCGCCAGCAATATCTCTTTTGGCATGCCAGATCGAAAATTCATCAACTCCACATTCATTGCTATGGCCATCCATGCCGGATTGACCTGCCCTATCACCAACCCCCTCGAGCCCGAAGTGAGCATTGCCGTCAAAGCTGCAGATCTTTCCATGGGTCGTGATGAGTATGGCATGATCTGGATCCAGGCGTATCGAGCACGTCAAAAAGAGCAAGAGGAAAACTGAGGTCTCTAGTCGATTCAATATGAAGCCTACGGACGCAGAAAAAGCCTACAACCAAATCAAGGACCAAATCGTCACCACGAAGATGCATCCTGGTTCTGTGATCAGCGAAGCTCAATTGATGGAAGAGCTTAACCTGGGCAGAACACCGATTCGCGAGGCAATTAAGCAGCTTCAGGCCGAAAACCTGGTCACTGTAACACCTCGCAGGGGGATGTACGTGGCTGATGTCAAGGTGACAGATTTGACTCAAATCTTCGAGGTGCGCGTCGAATTGGAATCTTTTGCTGCCCGGCTAGCCACAGAACGAATTACAGAAGAACAGCTTAGACATTTAAGATCTCTTGCCAATAAATACCACCTCGCAGACCCTACAGACAAAGAAGCATTGATCAGCATCGATAACGAATTTCACTCACAGATCATCGAAGCAGCTAACAACAAGTTCTTATTAAAAGAGCTAGAACACTTCTACAATCTGTCACTGCGAATCTGGTATTTGGCAATTAATTACGCTCAACCTGAGGATATCAATGTGGATGCCCATGTTGCAATCCTCGAAGCGATTGAGGCGGGGGATGCCCAATCAGCCGGGCATAGAATGAAAACTCATATAGAGAAATTCCATCAAACCATCAAACAATATTTATGAAACCCATATTAAATGGAGGAAGATAAAATGAGTAATTTGTTTGCTGAACTTTCCAAAACCGTCATCGAAGGCAACCTGGACGAGATCGTTCAACTCACCCAAGACGCGCTGGACGATGGCCTCAGCGCCAAGGAAATCCTTGACAAGGGCCTGATGCCTGGAATGGATCACGTTGGTGTTGAATTCAAAGCGGGCAATATGTTCGTACCTGAGGTACTTCGATCTGCCCGTGCGATGCAATCATCCATGGTCCTGATAAAACCCTTGCTCGCTGAAACTGGCGCTGACATGACCGGTAAAGTTCTGATTGGCACCGTCAAAGGCGACTTGCATGATATTGGCAAGAACCTGGTCGGCATGATGTGTGAAGGGGCGGGATTCGAAGTCATTGACATGGGCAAGGATATCGAACCGCAAGATTTTGTCGATGCTGTCAAAGAGCACGAACCGCACATCCTGGGCATGTCTGCTCTGCTGACGACCACAATGCGTTCTATGGAGCATACCGTCAAAGCCCTGGAAGAGGCTGGCGTACGCGACAAGGTCAAGATCATGATCGGCGGCGCCCCAGTGACGCAAGCATTTTCTGACCAGATCGGTGCGGATGGTTATGCATCCAACGCCGCATCAGCATCTGAGTTAGCAAAGAAGTTTATGGGATAGGGAGTATATAGTAAGGGAGTAAGGATTATGGGTAAGTTGTTGCATTTCCAGCAGCTTGATGCCTGACAAGAGGCGCATAAGCTAGTGTTGATGGTATATGCAATAATAAAAAATTTTCCCAAGTGACGAGCGATTTGGACTGGTATCGCAAATGCGTCGTGAAGCTCGCTGGAAGAACTGAAGTATTACTTCATTCTGTCAGAAGATATGGGATACATCCCATCTAAGGAAGAAACGATGTCTTTAGCGGAAACCGTTGGTCGGTTACGCGACGGTCTGATCAAAAGCACCGAGCGCCGCAAGTAATCTTCCCCCTACTCCCCCGCTCCCTACTCCTAAGTACCATATGAAAGGAGTCAAGTAAACATGAGAGGAAACTACCAAACAAACTCCGGCGTGCAATTTCGAATGCTCTCGGATGATCAGCTTCAAGAACTCTTCGATGGCGTTCTGCATGTGCTGGAATACACTGGTCTTGATGTCCACCACGATCAGGCACGCGAAATATTGAAAGAAGCTGGTGCATGGGTGGATGGCATCAGAGTCCGCATTCCGTCTTATATCGTCAGGAAAGCACTCGATCTGGCACCGCGCAGCTTCACGCTTTTTTCTCGGGATGGGAACCCAGAGCATAATATCCACATCGGGCCAGGCCGCGGCCACTTCGGGCCAGGACCGACATGCCCTAACTTCATCGACGTGGAAACTTTGGAACGTCGTCCATACACAAAGGCAGATGTTCCCCTGGTCGCCAAGACAGTCGATGCCTTACCCAATATCGATTTTTGCGAATCGCTGGGCACAGTCAACGATGTTCATCACGACTTAGGCGCCCTGTATGAGTTTGCCGGTATGTTCCCTAATACCAGCAAGCCCATCGTGGCCTGGTCGTACGATAAATTTGATTCGGCCGGCATTCACGAGATTGCTGTGGCCGAAGCCGGGGGGCAAGAAGCATTCGAACGACGGCCCAATTACGTGCATTACTGCGAACCACTCTCCCCATTGGTTAGTACACAGGAAGCATTAGACAAGCTAATATTTGCTGCAGAACACCGCGTGCCACTGATCTTTACTCCCTGCCCTATTTCGGGCGGCACAGCACCGGTATCGTCTGCCGGGGTCATTATTCAGGGTGCGGCCGAATCATGGATGGGTCTGGTAATTGCACAAACACTGCAACCCGGCTTGCCCTTTTTCATGGGCGGCGTTTTCTCCGTGATGGATATGAGTGCCATGATCCTCTCGTATGGTGCGCCTGAAATGGCCCTCAACATGGCTGGGCTGACTGAATTGGCCCATTTCGCCGGATTGCCTTTATGGCAGACTGGCGGATGTACAGATTCTAAAGCCTTCGACGAGCAAGCCATAATTGAGGGCTCGCTGACCGTCTACTTCTCGGCGCTTACTGGTGGGGATCTGTGTCACGATGTCGGATATACCGAGAGCGGAATGACCGGTTCGGTCTTCCAGTTGTGTGCCATGGATGAAGCCATCGGCTACTCCCGAAGAATCACCCGCGGCATCGAAGTCAACGAAGACACGCTGGCAGTCGATGTGATCCACAACGTTGGACCCAACGGTCACTATCTGCGCGAACCGCATACAAGGAAATACTATAAGAACGAATTTTGGTATCCCAACCTGTGCGACCGTCGCAACTATGAAGAATGGGAAGAGATGGGCAAGAAAACGCTCAAGGATCGCACCGTCGTCCGCGTCCATGAAATCCTGGCCACTCACCAACCCTCCCCAATCAAGCCCGAAACCGAAAAGGTAATCGAAAAGGTTTTGGCCGAAGCCGAGAAACGCGTCAAGAGCAGCTGACGAGGAGAGAAAACAGATGAGCGAACTATACGAAAGATTATCCACCGCCATCTTAGAAGGCGATGCCGAGAAAACCCACAAGCTGGTCGAGCGAGGTTTGAAGAAGGGTCTGACCCCCAAAGACATTCTCGATAATGGCTTGATCGTGGGCATGGATGAAGTGGGGGCGCGTTTCAAACGCGGCGATATGTTTGTTCCCGAAGTACTAATGTCTGCCGACTCCATGTCTGCTGCGATGGAAATTTTGCGTCCCTTGCTAATCGAGAGCGGCGCCGAACTTCTCGGCAAAATTGTCATGGGAACAGTCAAAGGCGATCTGCATGACATCGGCAAGAACCTGGTCAGCATGATGTGTGAGGGCGCTGGCTTCGAGATCATCGATATCGGCTTCAATGTTGAACCCGAGAAATTTATCGATGCCATCAAAGAGCACCAACCTAAAATTGTTGGCATGTCCGCCATGCTGACCACGACCATGCGAGCTATGGGTCATACCATCAAAGCTATCGAAGAGGCTGGCCTGCGCGAGCAAATCAAGATTATGGTCGGCGGAGCACCCGTAGACAAAGAATTTGCTGACCGGATTGGCTCAGATGGCTACGGCTCAAACGCGCCGTCGGGATCTGATTTAGCCAAGCAACTCGTCGGTGTTGCCTAAGGCGTTAGGGTTAGAGGCAATTGTTGTGACGTCACCGAATGAATTACCCATCGTAGTCATTGCTTGCCAGGTCTTCAAAAGTTTACTGGAAGACCTCACCCCAGAAGGAATGGCTGAACGCTTCACATTCTTGGATTATGGGCTGCATCGTGTTCCAGAGAAACTTACCTGGACTCTGCAAGACACGCTCGATGAAGTGCAAGAGCCCAGTCTGATCATCTTGGGATATGGACTGTGCGGCAATGGCTTGAAAGGAATTAAAGCCGGCAACCATACCCTGCTAGTACCCCGCACAGATGATTGCATTGCAATCCTGCTCGGATCATACAAACGCTATATTCAGGAATTCGAAGCCACCCCTGGCTCATATTATCTGACAAAGGGCTGGCTGGAATCGGGCAGCAATCCTTACCAGGAATATCAAGAATACGTCGAAAAATATGGCCAGGACGACGCGGCCTGGATCATGGATCAGCAATACCAGAATTACGAACGTTTGGTGCTTGTGGCGCATACAGAAGAAGATTTGGAAAAGTATCGCCCACAAGCGCTGGAAGTTGCAGAATATTGCCAGCAATGGGGTATGCGTTACGAAGAGATCCTTGGTTCAGACATCTATGTGCGGCGGCTGATCGAAATCGCCGCCTCACCTGATGATGTCGATAGCGAGTTCCTGGTGATTCCACCCGGTGGCGAGATCAAACAAGAGATGTTTTTACGCTGATATTAAGCCCAGACCCTAAGGGTCATTCGGGCGAGCGAAGACAGGAGTAAGAATCATGCAAGTAAGAAAAACAAATTATCTCGTTAACGCAACACCCACTTTCAAAGTTCTCACCGAAGATGAGATCGAAGCCATCTTTTATTCTGCGCTGACCGTGCTTTATGAAACAGGAGTGCGCGTATACGATGAGGAAGGTGTAAAAGTTGCTTACGAAGGCGGCGCCATCGTCGAAGACAAAACCGACGATAGCGCGTTAGTTAAAATCCCACCCTGGATGGTAGACAAAGCCCTGGCCACAGTACCCAGCAAAGTGGTTACTGTGGGTCCGGACCGCAAACATAAGATGGAACTCTACAAGGATTCGATCACCTTTGGGGCTGGATCCGATACCCCATTCACGATCGATCCTTATACTGGCGAGCGACGGCGTGCAAAGTACAATGATGTCAAGAACATTGCTCGTGTAGCTCAAGCACTGCCCAACCTAGATTTCCATATGTCCCTGGGCATTGTGCAGGATACTGCAGTGGGCACATACGACCGCTGGCAATATCTGGCCATGCTCGAAGGCACCACCAAACCCATCAACATCACTGCCGTGGATATCGAAGGCTTGAAGGATCAATTAGAAATGGCCTACATCCGCGTAGGTGGAAAAGATGAATGGCGTAAAGGCCCCATCTTTTCGCTTTACATCGAACCGGTATCCCCGCTGAGCCATTCCGAAGAGGTGGTGCAAAAATTACTCTTCGCCACGGATAATGAGATCCCCTTTGTTTACACGCCATGCCCATTAGCTGGGGCTACAGCGCCGTGCACTCTGGCAGGCACCGCCGTCCAGGCACTAACAGAGAGCCTGTTTGGCATCGTGCTCAGCCAAACGCGTAAACCGGGGGCACCCTTGATCATCGGCGGTCTGATGTCTAACATGGATATGCTCACCACGGTGTACTGCTACGGCTCACCAGAGATGGCATTATTGAGCGCAGCATACACGCAAATCACCAAATGGCTGGGCCTACCCGAATATGAGACCGGCGGCTGCTCTGATGCCAAAATGTTCGACGAACAAGCTGCCATGGAAGCTACGATCAACCTCACCACTGCGGCACTGAGCGGCGGCAACATGATCCACGATGTCGGCTACCTGGAACAAGGTCTTACTAGCTCAATGGAGATGATGGTCGCTTCGGATGAGATCATCGATATGGTCAAGCGCATTCTGCGCGGCATTGAAGTCACTGATGACAGTCGTGCGCTTCACGTAATGGATGAAGTCGGCCCCGGCGGACACTACCTCGACCATGAGCATACTTACGCACGCTTCAAGACCGATATCTGGCGGCCCAAACTGATCGACCGCAATAACTGGGAGAATTGGGAAGCGGCTGGTAGCAAAACTTACCGCGAGCGCGTTAATGAACGTGTCATCGAAATCCTCGAGGAAGAAACAGAGCCGTTGATGGATGAGAAGATGTTCAAAGAACTGCGCCGCATCTGTGAACTGGCTGACGAAAAACACAAAGGTGATGAGTTAGATTTCGCCATGTTTGGGTAAATCCGATTATAGAAACCGAGTTTTTTAGTTTCTTGAGCAATTGCATTGATTGAGAACAAAAAACTCGGTTTCTGAATATGCTGATAGGGGCGTGATTCAAACTTCCTCGCGCGTGGTCGCTGTTCATTGAGGGAGGTCACGCCCCAAAGTGCTTGATGAATTAGGCATCTGGACCAAATGCACAATTTTTAAATCATAGGGTGGAAAGCCAACCGCGTTGGCTGAAGGGCAATCAATATTTAAATATTGCCCAACGCGGTTGGGCTGCTACCCTATGCAATGCTATCTCCCAACCCATTCTTTATTCTCACTTTAGAGGTATTACTTGCCATCACATCAAGACAGTTCCCAAGCCCTGGTTCTGGGCATCGACACAGGCGGCACTTACACCGACGGTGTACTGCTTGAATATCACTCTCGTCAGGTGCTGGCATCCTATAAAAGCCTGACCACCAAACGCGATTTTTCCATCGGCATCGAACGCGTCATCGAAGGCATCGATATTCGAGAGCCATCGGCCATAAAAATGGTATCAGTTTCGACAACTCTGGCAACCAATGCAATCGCTGAGGGAAAAGGTAAGCGAGTAGCACTTTTTCTTATCGGCTACGATCCGGAATTGGTAACATCCTTCAAGCTGGATGCTCAATTTGCTACACCAAACTTCTACTATTTCAACGGTGGACACGATCTTCACGGTCAGGAAAAAGAGAACTTAGATTTGTCCGGGATTCTCGACAAAACCACAACGGTAAAAAACCAGGTTGATGCCATCGCCGTGTCCAGCTATTTTAGTCCCCTCAATCCAGAGCATGAAAATCGGGTTTTTAACGCCATCACCCAAGTTTGTGATTTGCCCATTGTCTTAGGAAGTCAACTATCCACCAAACTCGGCTCTGTGGAGCGCGCAACAACTGCGGCCTTGAATGCATCGTTACTTGCTGTGCTACAAGATTTCATCATCGCCGTTCGCAGAGCCATAGAACGTAGGGGTATCAAGGCTCCTTTGATGGTGGTGCGCGGCGATGGCACTCTGATGAGTGATGAGTTTGCCGCCAGAACCCCAGTTGAAACAATCCACTCTGGACCGGCGGCAAGTGCCATTGGTGGGCGTTTTCTTTCCAACCAAGATGATGCCCTGGTTTTGGATGTTGGGGGCACTACAACGGATTTAGCGCTGATCCAAAACGGTGAAGTAACTATCAGTGAGCAGGGGGCGGCAGTTGCCGGTTACAAGACATCTGTCCAAGCTGCAAACTTGCTTTCGATCGGCTTAGGTGGTGATAGCCACATCGCTCTCGACCGCCAGAACGAGATAACCATCGGTCCCGAGCGCGTCGTGCCATTAGCTTATCTCGCCCACGAACATCCTGGTCTGGTCGGGCAGTTGAAAAGCCTAACCCAAAAAACTTGGCCCCCTAATCATCCAATATGGCTAGAACATTGGTTTTTGCTGCGTGAACCCACAGATAAACATATTATCAAATCCGAGCGCGAAAAGAAGCTGATAAAGGTTCTCTCCGATGGTCCCCAACCAATTCCAGAGCTTCTAAAAGAGTTAGATCTCTTACATATCAACCAGCTCAACGCCGAGGAATTATTGCGTCAAGAGATCATCGGCAAAGCGGGTTTGACTCCAACAGATTTACTGCATGTCGATGGCCGTTACACTCCTTGGGATGCCCAGGCATCTCAATATGGTCTGACTTTGCTCAGCAATCATCTCAATTGGGATGATTCAGATTTATCGAAATTCATATGGTCACAGATCACAGAGCTCATCGTTCAAGCTGTGGTCGAATTCCTAAGTGAGCGCGCGGTTCCAAGGGGTTCGTATACGATCAAAGATATCGGTGCCTGGTTCTTCCACAATAGCATTAATGACGCACATCCCCATCTGGACACACAAATTCGCCTGAGACACCCTATCATCGGCATCGGTGCTCCAGCAGAAATTATGCTAAGAGATGTAGCCAAGATTTTACAAACAGAACTGATCCTCCCGGATTATTTCTATGTAGCCAACGCAGTTGGTGCTGTTTCAGGGAGCATCATGGTCGCGGAGGAGATTTTGGTTTATCCGCGTCTAACCGAGTCCGGTTTGGATGTGATCAGCTACTTTGTCCAAACACGGGACGATCGCCAAGAATATGAAGATATTGACGAGGCACTAAATTTTGCGCGCCAATTTAGTCAGGAACGCGCTTTGAGTGCAGCCTTGCGTTCGGGGGCAGATAATCCGCAAGTGACCATAGATGAAGCGAATGATGGCTTGGACACATACCGTATCCGCGCTCAGGCTGTGGGCAACCCCCGATTAGCAAAATAAGATTGGACACTGGTTTTCTGAATAATTTTTCGTGTTCAATAACAGGAACCATAATTCTCAATGAACTAAAAAAGTTGCTATCGAATATTATTTTCAACACAGGAACATTTTATGCCTCAAATCACCGTCATTTACGGAGAAGAACAAAAATCCATTGAAGCCCAACCAGACAGTCTTCTCGGAGACATTATTGCCGAAACTGGATTACCTCTTGAACAACCTTGCGCCGGGCGTGGCACTTGTGGCAAGTGTAAAGTCTTAGTGGAAGAAGGTGTTAGAGAACCCGATGAAATCGAACTTGAAAACCTATCCCCAGGCGAGCTTGCACTGAACAATCGTCTGGCCTGCCGAGCCAGGGTTGACGATGACGCTCGGGTGGTTTTATCGCCGATTGTGGTTTATTCCAACAAGATCTTCAAGAGCAGTTCTCGATACAAGCGTGAAAAAGACGTTCCCTTAGGATTGGCCATCGACCTCGGATCAACCACAGTAGCCGCTTTCTTGACTCTGCTTGACAATGGCGAGGTGGCTGCAGGGGGTGCGGGCCTCAACCAACAAACCGTCTATGGCGCGGATGTGATATCGCGGTTGGCCGCGGCTATCGATGATCAGACCAATGCTGACCGATTGCACAGATTAGCGCTTGCTTCCATAAATCAAGCCGTTGATTCTTTGAACCTCTCGCAGCGAGTACGCGATCGCATCGAACGGGTGACCATCGTCGGAAACGTGGCTATGCACCATCTATTGGCGCAGCTTCCCTTAGATAACCTTGCCCTAATGCCTTTTCAACCCCACAGTGCTGACTCGATCGAAGACGCCACCCACCTGATGGGAGGCATTTTCCCTGAAGGGGTAAAGGTATCTCTCCCGCCCTTAATTGGCGGCTTTGTCGGCTCTGACGCTCTGGCATGTCTGGCCTATTTCAAGTTCGATGACCCCCCTGGACCTATTGCCGCTATTGATTTAGGTACCAACGGCGAAGTTATGGTAACCGATGGTGAGCGTATCCTAACTGCATCGACAGCCGCCGGACCTGCCTTCGAAGGAGTCAACATCTCCTGCGGCACGCGCGCCATCGATGGCGCCATTGTCGAAGTTTCAATTGGAGACGATGAGTTAATTTTGAGCACCATCGCGGATGAAGAACCCATCGGTTTAACAGGATCGGGTTTGCTCAGTGCGGTGCATCAACTCCACCAAGCTGGTGTGATTGATGATACAGGTCGTATCCAGGAAAATCCTAAACGCTTCTCCAATCTTGTCAGCGATGACGAATTCAACCACCGCAGCATCCGCCTGACACCCGAAGGAAATCTTCGCCTGACACAAACCGATGTTCGAGAACTCCAAAAAGCTAAGGGGGCCATCCGCGCAGCAATCGATGTGCTCATGCAACAGCTCAATTTAACACCAAATGATCTCCAGAAAGTCATCTTAACCGGCTCTTTCGGCGGGCAAGTCGACATCGACGCCATTCTAAATATTGGTATGATCCCACCCGTCAGCAAAGAAATCGTCGAAACTGCGGCCAACGGGGCTGGCTTTGGGGCAGCCATGTTCCTCACTGATGATGGCTTCTCTAAAGGAGAAAAGTTGGCTGACCATGCTCAACAGATCGATTTGGACACCGATGGTAACTTCAATATGCTCTTCATGGAAGGAATGTATTTAGTACCTAACGGAATACGTTAGTATTATTACCCTATTAAGGATTGCAGATTATTTATGTCCAAAAATCTAGCGGTCTTTCTCCGATTTATTCATGAAAGGAAGTAAAACAACCCCCGAATACGGGGCACGACCCCAGAGATAGAAGCCAGCGCGCGCCAATTACGCCAAAATATGACACCAGCAGAAATGACTACCTGGTGAGCTTTGAATGGCAAAAAATTAGTAGGTTTCAAGTTCCGCGCACAACATCCAGTAGGTCAATTCAGCTTAGATTTCTACTGCCCGGCCTGCAAACTTGTCGTGGAGCTCGACGGGGACGTGCATGAAACGCAACCGGATTATGATGAAGCAAGAACACAGCAATTGAACGATTATGGGTATCATGTATTACGATTTCGAAATGACGAAGTGTCTACGGATTTGTCTTCGATACTTGAGCAAATACTAAAAACAGCGAAGGAATTATCGTAGTGAAATTAATTTTTGCACCCCTACCCCCCCAACCTTGGGGGGAATTCCAGAAGCACCGTTCACGCAGAAAATCGATCGCGACCCCATATATAATAAAAACTGTTAATACATATTTTCAAGGGAGAACCAGCACTCCCCCCAGAATTGGGGCGGGCGGGGGGCAATGAAAAACAACCTCCCCACCCGCATCCAGGGCATCCTGCTCGTTCTCCTTGCAACCATCTTCTGGTCCACTTCCGGCATCTTGATAAACCTCATCTACCAGGAAATCGACATCCCCGCTGTCAGTTTGGCATTTTGGCGTGATCTGAGTACATTTATCACGTTGTTTCTGGGTATCATGATCTTCCGCCCTAAATTATTACGAATCCGGCGAAACGATCTGCCCTGGTTACTCGCAATGGGAGCTATCAGTATCGGTCTTTTTCATGTATTATGGAATATCACCGTAGTGCTGCTCGGCGCTTCCATAGCAACCGTAATACAAAGCAATGGGCCCATTTTCGTGACGATTATGGCCTGGTGGGTCTTCGGAGAAGCTCTCACAAGCAATAAAATAATCGCTGTACTGCTTTCAGTCACCGGGACTATATTATGTTCAGGGATCATCAGCTCTGGGGGTCATCCTGTCACACCACTTGGCATTATCTTGGGAGTGATTGGTGCCCTTGCTTATGGGTCTTTCACGCTATTCGGCAAAAAACTGGCTGGAAATTATAGTCCTTGGACAATCTTATTTTACGTGTTTGCCTTCGCCACGATCGCACTACTTCCCCTGCAGTTCGGAAAACCCATCCCATGGCCAATTCCACCCAAAGTATCGGGCTATTTTGTTAGTCTGATTCTGATATCAACCATCACTGGTTTCAGTTTGTACACCATGGGATTGAATCGCCTTCAAGCCAGTGTTGCATCGATCACCGCCATGGCAGAAATTGTTTTTGCTGCTATCCTGGCGTATATCATCCTAAATGAACGCCTGGATTTTTGGCAAATTTTTGGTGCGATATTGGTAATTTGTGGGGTAATTCTCGTATCATTTCCCAATGGGAAAATAGCCCCAGTTAGTTCTGCATCCTGATCCTTAAGGGCATACATCACCCACGGTCGCTGATGAAACCCAGGCAGTCAGGGAGATATAGTCACTACCTAGTTTAACTTCCTTATAAATTCGTACTAAGCAACTGGCTTCGTTTCTATCAAGGACAACTACTCTCTCTCCAGCAGGAAAATTCACACTAACCAAGCCATCAGGAGATTTTAGCTGCATTGCCCATCGCAATGTGGCATATTCTAGCGGTTTCGGTGTATTGGTCGGTGTCAGAGATGGCGTCCACGTCCACGTTGGCGAGGGTGTAAATGTTTCCGTTATTGTCGGCGAAATTGTAAGTGTGGGGGGTACTGTTGGTTCGAGTGTAACCGTATCTGTGAGAGTTGGGGTCAACGTCAGTGTATTCGTTGGGGTTTGTGAAGGCGTAATTGTATATGTAAAAGTCGGCGAGGGGGTCAGGGTAAATGTGGATGTACTGGTGGGTGTTTGCGTGTAAGTTGGAGTAAATGTAGGTGTGGGTGTATATAAGAAATCAAAAGGTAATTTAGCAGCATCTCGTAAATTCAGGAGCAATAAAAGCAACATCAGAATCGTAGCCAGGGTAATCCAGACACGCACAAACCCGATCAACTTTTTAAGCTTGGTAAGCATTACATCTGGATTTGCACTATCTTCTACTTCTTTGCTGCGGTAATTTTGCAATTGATCAACCATATTGTTCACCGACTCCATATTCACCAATTTTGCCACTATTTTACACTACACTTTTCAACAACGATAATGGGTCTCTAGGTTCGCCATGATAAGGGGCCACATTTGGGGGTAGGGGGTTAGCATTCTGCCCAATGGCGAGGGTATAAAGGTGTCCTTCGATTTGCCCGAGGGGATCAATCCTGAAGATATGGTCATTCTGTACTGGCTGGATTTGCATAATAACGGCCAAGGGGGCTGGCAAGCCCTCACCCCCGATGGGTGTGTATCAATTCAGACCATTTTTGATGGCATTTTTATTCTCGCTGAACTATAATATCTTATCAGCATTGAATTTCTACATCTCAGAGACACATTTTCAAATGATGGGTGAGGGCAACCTATGAGTGAGAAATCCAAAGAAAATTCCATCCCAATTGAAACGATGGTGACGATTGCTATTGCCATCATTGCTTTTGCAGGCGCGATGACGGGGATCATCTCAGGAGGTCGCGCCAGACAAATCGCCATATTTGAAAAAAAGGCTATTGCAGCATCCATCAACCGCGAGCAGGCCTATGTTATTGCTCATACCTGGATGCTGCAAGATCTACGCGCTTATGCTGAATATAACCGCTTGAACGATCTGGCCACGATCACAGAAGCCGAAGCCGAAATGGCATTTGCGCGTGGAGATGAAGAGCGCGCAGATGTGCTCCAAGAAAAGGTTCAAGAATATCGCACTGCGGCGAACGCAAAAGCAACATTTTTCTCAGAAGAATATATCCTCCCTGGCGGCTCTTTTGACGAAGAAAGTTTCTTAACTAATCAGATGCGCTTTGAGTCCCGAAACCTGGATACAAACCCGCAAAAGAATTTTGAGATGGCGCAGCAAATCATCGACAAAAGCTCGGTGTTAGTAACAGGTATTTATCTGCTTTCTTTTGTAGTCGTTTCCCTTATTTTCGCAAGAGTTATAAAAAGCAACTGGCGGTATCTTTGGGTTGGTGTTGCATCGGTGATTTTGATTATCGACATAATTTATATTCTGATAAATGAATTTTCATTTGTTCCTGTGTGAGAATAGCGATGACTGAAACAGAATCAAAAACCGAAACTCCAAAAATCGAATACAAAACTGTTATCACCATCGTCTTAGCACTAACTTCGCTATGGGTGGCAACAATTGTTCGATTGCAAAATAATGTCACCATTCAGATGGGGTTGGCTTCCCAGCGCTCTCGTGCCGAGGCTGTCGCAGCATTTGGCAAACTAACTCGCTCAGACCAACGCGTGGGATACAGCCTGGATATTTATAGCGATTGGTATGAAGCACAGCAACAAGTTTATCAGGCCAACAGCAACGCCCAAGCTGCACGCATCGCGGGAGATGAGGACAAAGCATTGGCTCATGATGCAGTTGCTGATCGATGGGAAAATTTACAGACCCACCTCAGCGGTCTCACGCCATTGTTATCAGATCAGTATGATGGCGATTACTCCAGCTACTATGAAGATCTCCATCGGAAATCACATTTTATTTACCAACGCCAGCTTGCATTTGATCGCGAAGCGGCTTCATGGAGAGCAAAAGCTGGAAATTACCGTACATCGATAGCAATGGTATCGGTATCTTTGTTCCTTCTGGGCATGTCACTAAACATCAATAATTGGGTCAAATTTACGTTCTCTGGTGGCGCATTAATCTTGATTGGTACAACAATTGTCATTGTGATCCAGACCATTCTTATTCCAATTCAACGCACACCTGAGACTGCCATTGCTCATTTCGTCGAGGGGCAAACGCTCAGCAATAAAGCCTTTGTCGCTCCTGAAGATAGCGCCGAAGAATTAACTGACCAGGCTTTAGCCGCATTTGATGCTGCGCTAGAAATCGACGACCAATATGCCGATGCACATCAATGGCATGGATTTACCCTGCTGCAAACTCGACTTCAAGATGCCGATTCAGAACGCAATGCCCGGGCTGCTGACGACATGGAACAGGCAATCGCCTTGGGAAGTGATGGTTCGGTCGTATATACCAATCTTGGATGGGCATATACTCTCTCTGGAGATTACCCTGCTGCAATTGAGGCTTTGCAAGAAGCCATCGATGCAGAACCAACTGAGTGCACTGCTCGGATGAATTTGGGTCTGGCATATCTGGCAAACTCACAACCGGATTCATCTACACAGGCATATGATGGTGCCCTGGCCTGCCTGCTGCAAGAGTCGCCTGATGAGCAAGCCAATCTCTTCGCTTCAGCATTGATCGATCTATACGATCTTCAAAAGATTGCCCCAGATACTTCTGATATCGAACAAAAAATGATCCGTCTGAAAGAAACGTCTGCCAGTTTGAAGTTGGTAGAAGGAATTGCGCCAACCGAAACATCTGCGACAATCAGCGAGGTCACTTATGCAGGAAATATCGCTGCAGATGGCAGCCTGATCGATGAAGGAGAATCATTTACCCCTGGTTCACCTTCCATCTACACAATCATTAATTTTGAAAATATGGAAGAGGGATACGCCTGGCTTGTGCGTTGGTATCAATCTGGAACACTTTATGATGAATATATCGCGGACTTGTGGACAGGTGGTTCTGCTGGTCAAGCGAGGATCCGCCTCCGAGGCGCTCCCTTGCCGGCTGGGGAATATACTGCTGAAGTTTATGTAAATGGCACTCTCATAGAGAGCGACCAATTCGAAGTTCAGGCTGGGGAAACCGCGCAGATGCAGCCTTACGTTTCCAGTTTCTTCCGTCTTCTACTCAACCATCCTATAGATTGGCTTGTTACCGAGGCAAAATCGGATGATGGCTCATTATACATCTCGAACCCAGATGACAGCAGCAATTATTTCTGGTATACGTCTTTCCCCTGGGATGGAACCGATAATGACAGCGTTATCTCGGGATTGATGATTATGTGGTATGGACAACACCCCGACATGGAATTTCTACAGCAAGGAGAGTTCTTTCTCGGTGGGTTAGCAAACGCCAGTTTTGTTCCCGTATCCTACACAGATGAAAATGGCATCGGTATGGCTGCCTACTTGGTTGGTATGGTTCACCAAGGCACGGGACATTTACTCGTCTTACAAGCACCTCTGGATGAGTTTTCGCAAACATACGACGCGATATTTGATCCTATGCTGCGTAGTTTAGAAATTGCGCCAACTGATTAACTCATGGTACGCACACGTAGCGAGGTTTCCCCGTAAATAGGGGGTGGGGGCTTCGCCCCCCACCCCCTATTTACAGGGTGATTCTCTTTTAGTTGCGTACCATCAATGATAGACAAATCGTAGTGACAATCGCTATTAATAAAGTGACTGTCACTACGATTTATAAATATTTTTCTACCGTACTTATGGTTTTGCAAAGATTTCTTACAAAATCATTGCATGAAACCACAGAGGTATCACGGCAGTAAACCGTGGAGTAAACTAATGTGTCATTCTGAGCGACGACAGGAGCGAAGAATCTCTGAGTTCGTCACATAAAGAGCGAGATTCTTCGTCGTTTCACTCCTCAGAATGACAGCTTTACGGCAGATAATCGAGTCCACGTTTTAGTACCGTCCTGCCAGTCTAGGAGATATAAATGCCCGACCCTCGCATATCCAAACTCGCTAAAGTACTTGTTCAATATTCACTAGATCTTCAACCTGGCGAACACTTTGTGCTTCGAACAAGTCCGCTGGCCGAAGATCTCAATTTGGAAGTATACAAAGAAGCAATATTAGCTGGCGCACATGTGACCCTTCAGGTGGGATTGCCAGGTTCGGCAGAAATCTTTTTTAAAAACGCATCCGACGCTCAGCTAGACTATATCTCCCCCATCAGGCGATTGGTCACAGAAACATTTGACGCCAGCTTATATATCGAGGCGGAACACAATACTCGCGAACTTTCCGGAGTCAATCCAGAACGTCAATCGCTCTTCAGCAGGGCTAACGCCGAGATCAGCAAGATATTCCTCGAGCGGGCTGCTAAAAAAGAATTGAAATGGTCGCTGACAGTCTTCCCAACTCATGCCATGGCACAAGAAGCTGATATGAGTTTGAAAGAGTATCAAGAATTTGTTTATAATGCTGGTATGCTGCACCTGGATGATCCAGTTGCTTTTTGGAAAAAAGAAGGTCAGCGCCAGCGAGAAATTATTAGTTGGTTGGAAGGACGCGAGCAAGTTATTGTAAAAGGCAACAATGTCGATCTTTCATTTTCGATCAAAGATCGCACCTTTGAGCCTGCTGATGGTAAATACAACTTCCCAGATGGAGAAATCTTTACAGGACCCGTGGAAGAGTCGGCCAATGGGCACATACGATTTTCATATCCCGCAATTTATGGGGGTCAAGAGGTTGAGGATATCGAACTTTGGTTCGAAAATGGCAAAGTTATCAAAGAAAAAGCCAGCAAAGGAAATGAGTTGCTCACCACGCTGCTCAACACCGATGACGGCGCCCGGTATTTGGGCGAATGGGGCATCGGCACAAACTATGGTATCCAACGCTTCACGAAGAATATGCTCTTTGATGAGAAAATCGGCGGTACTATTCACCTGGCTGTCGGTGCGGGGTACCCCGAAACGGGCAGCAAGAATGACTCTGGAATCCATTGGGATATGCTCTGCGATATGGCTGAGAGTGAAATCACTGTGGACGGAGATTTGATGTACAAGGATGGAAAATTTGTTGTCTGATTGTCCCCGATGAACCCGTCTACCCAAAAGTAAGTATATTGAGTAATAACTGGTTGACCCTCCCGGTGGTTAGCTCGCCAAAGGAGCTGAGCACGCTCCTTTGCAAACTTCCCTCAAAAAGGCATAAACTTCCGGGAGGCGATACCAAAAACCGCCCAAAGAGGCGGTTTTCGTTTGTTCACCAGGTGGGATTGCCTATTCTTCAAACCTGACTTCGATCATAATCATAGCCAACCCATCAAAGTTTATGCCTTCTCGAATTACCTCGCGACGCTCGATTTCCGAGAGGTTTGCGGATATTCGTTGAACAAATTCAACTCCACAAGCGCGCGCAATTTCGGGGATATCCAGCTTGGGAGCAGGATTACCAAAAGCATCTGAACCCACCCCAGGGGTCGGTTGGAGGCCTGTTGAGGCAGCCCCATTATTATCCAACAAAATGATGAGCATATCCGACTGGTTATAGCTGGCATTGCATATGGCTGGTATTGCAGAATGAAAAAATGCGGAATCGCCAAAAAAAGCGATGATTTTCTCATCGGTTCCAGCTTTGTCAATCCCACTAGCAACTGCAACGGCTGAACCTATGGCATATTTGGCATCCAATTGATCAGCAACCTTCACCATACAACCCGGATCTGCGATGATGAATGGTTGAATTCTCAAATCATACGCAACGGTTTTTACCAAGTCAAGCACATCTTCGTACGGATACGCAGCACAGTGATTTTTCTTGATGGGTCTCTCACTTATTTCATTAATTGCGAGATATGAGCGCCCTGGTTTGAAATCAGGGATAAATGTCTCCAATGCGTGAATGATTTGCCAGCGGAATAATTCCCCTTCCCAGCTCACATCACCAGTAAGCTTGCCCCGAATACTGCCCCCAAAGCCTTGCTCAAAAGCAATGGCTTTGAGCTGATTCTCAATATAAGGATCGATCTCTTCCAAAACCAGAATCTTCTCACAGCCATCCAAAAATTGAGCTATTAATCGTTTAGGCAAAGGATAAAGACAGCCGAGGTTGAGAATTTTTAAATCATCGCCATTGCTTTCTCCTAAAACATCCACCAGTTTGTTATACACGAAACCAACTGCCAAAATACCCTTTTTCCCAGAACCTACAACCGTGTTATAACCAGCATTTTCTGCCCAAGATTGAAAACTCTTCAGGCGATCGTGCAACTTGCGATGCATTTCTACCGCGTTACCAGGATAGGGTACGAAACGGAATTTATCACGAGCAAGATTTAGCGAAGTTTTTGCTGAAACTTGTTCATCGAGATGGATTTCGTCGATCTGCTGAGAAAAACTGCGCGTTATTCGTATAATAATTGCTGTATTGAAGCGCTCTGAAAGTTCAAAGGCATTCCGCATCATGGCATATCCGTCTGCTACCGACGTTGGTTCCAGTACGGGTATCTCAACCAGATGAGCAATATTCCGTGTATCTTGATCATTTTGAGAGCCATAGGCGCCTGGGTCATCTCCCAGCAAGATCACTAATCCAGCATGAACTCCGGTCAGGTTAAGGCACATTAGGGGATCGAGCATCACATTCATCCCTACGCTTTTTGTACATACTAATGATCGTTTCCCAGCTATCGAGGCGCCAATAGCAACTTCTAATGCTACGCGTTCATTCGTTGACCATTCCACATAGATGTCGTAATTTGAGGCGTAATCAATAAGAATATCCATTACATCTGTGCCAGGTGTACCTGGATATCCTGTCGTCAGGGAAACACCCGCGGAAATTGCTCCAAGTGCCAACGCCTCATTAGCATTACATTGTTTCTGCATAGAGTTCATCCTCCGCATTCAAAATCATATCAATTTTCTGGCAATATTATCTGAGAGACTATCCGAATTTTCAGATTGGTTATTTTTTGAATATACCATCCATCCCCACTGAATTTATTACATGCTAAATAAGTTAGAGAGCTAATCTTTTGGGTCTTCGGGAATCGCCGTTGTAAAGGGCCACATTTGGGGGTAGGGGGCGTGCGGAGCACCCCTTACCCCCAAATGTGAGGTCTCTCACGACAATTCCCGTAGAACCATTTTTTTGCACTATGCCACTGGTTCGATTAGTAATAGCAATCTCTTAATGAGATCGTTCATATCGAAGGTTATCCCATCATTAGGATACCGTGATGCATAGGGTAGGTTTTGATTCGTAGCCAGCGTGAAATTATTGCCTTTGTAGGAGATTGTTCCTTTGATCGAAATTCCTAGTTTTTGCTCAATCTCTTGCTTGGTCAAACCTTCGAGTCCCACAGCCCGGTTTAAAATTGGAAATATCTGGCCACTATCAACACCTAATTCTGTAATGTAATCTAGCGCGCTTTTTGAGAGATCTACTGTTACCAGATCAGGACCCAGAACAAAAACAATAATACTGGATTGTTGAACGATTGGGATACTAATTTTTGAAAGAGTTCGACCTAAATCAAAAATCACATAATCATACGCTTCTCGTAACAATTTAAATAATAGAGCAATGCCTTCAGGATCAACATTATGCGCTTCACTAGGAGAACCAGCTCCAGCCAAGATTGGGAATCCCCAGCTATCAGCAAAAGGCAGGCAAGATTTTATCGAATCAGAATCATATATTTGACCATTCATAGATAAATCGGCGACGGTGCACACTGGATCGATGCCTACCATGATGGAGATCGATCCCAAGGGTAAGACCAGGTCACCTACGACTATCTCTTTCGGATCGACCTGTTTTGCCAATGCATGTGCCAGATTAAGGCACAATGTGGAGGTTCCATTGCCTCCTTTGGCGCTGAAGAAACTGATCACATGTCCGCGCAAAATTTCTTTCTCTTCCCAACGAGAAAAGACACTGGCACACTTACCTAACAACTCTTTTTCGGCGCCAGGCTTTTTGACAATATAATCATTCACTCCTTTATTTAATAATGAGGCAATTTCGTTAGGATCATCCCTACTAGATAAGACAATTATATAGAGGTCAGATAAATTTGGATATTTACGAATTTCATTGTAAACAGTAACACCATCGATATCTGGTAAAGTTAGATCAAGCACCAACATGTGGGGAGGGTCGTTGTGAATTTCCTGTAACCCCTCGTATCCATTTTTAGCAATGGTTGTCTGATACCCCGCATTTTTTAATACTTTGTCAAGTAATTTCAAAGTAATCAAATCATCATCAACAACCAGAATTTTCTTGTCCATATATTTATTATATTAGTTTCTCTTGATCTTCGATATTCACCAAAAGTACTAGTTCATCTGTGGAAATTATCTCATGATAGTAATTTTATCACCAGTTGAATGAAAAATTTTAAATCGGTTCTATAGGAATTGCCGTGAGAGACCTCACATTTGGCCCCTTACCACGACGAATCCTAGAAATCTAGCCAACATGAACCACTCCCCTGAAAGATTACTGCTATAATGGAACCATCTGCCCAGCTTATGGGTCAGGGATAATTTGCCTTTCAATGATCCTAACAATGAACGCGAATAAGATATTTGCTTCTCCAGAGGTCTGCTTATGGAAGAAAAATATCAAATTGATCATGGTCAAGGGCTCATAGAATACGCTCTAATCATCGTGCTCGTATCGATTACCGCAATTACTATCCTAAGTGTTTTGGGCACCGCTATCGGTAATGTTTTTAGCAATGTAATTGCTAATCTTTGATAACAATAGACGATTACTCAGTTTAATCATTCATCAATTAATTTCCTCACACCATGTCTATCATCGTATCAGATCTCGAAGGAACCCTCACTACTGGGTCGAGTTGGCGAGGTTTACGCCGTTATTTCAGAATGCACTACGATGCATGGGCCTACGATCGATTTTTTCTGAAGTGGATAGCCATTTTTCCACTTGTTCAACTTGGCATTATGAATCGACGCGAAGTAATGACCAGCTGGATGTTGGATGAGATCAGCCTTTTCAGGGGGAATTCACCCCAAAAATTCAACAAGATGGCTGAGTGGGTCGTAGAGAATACCATGTGGCCAAATCGCCGAAAAGATGTGCTCCTTGAAATCAATTTGCACCGACAGAATGGGGCCAAAGTTGCTATCGTATCAGGCGCCTATCAACCTATCGCCGAAGCATTTGCACGCCGAATGGATGCAATCTCCATTGGTTCCCCGCTCATATTTCAGAATGGGAAATTGGAAGGTGTCACTCTACCTATAAATTCATATGAACACAAAAGAAAGAATATCCAAGATCAACTCAGCGATGCAAAGATCGCATCAGCATACGGCGACACCACATCTGACATCCCAATGATGGAAATGAGTGCTGACCCTGTCGCCGTATACCCCAGTAAACACCTACGCCAGATTGCTGAGAAAAGGAATTGGCGGATACTGGATGAACACAGTGGATCCGTAGTAGTATCCTGAAATTTGCCCTCGGCGCCAACAATATTGTAAATTTGGGCAAAAAATATGGCAGAAAACCGATTTATGATATACTGAACCTATGGAGAGAATTATCACCGTGGCCAACCAAAAAGGTGGCGTTGGGAAAACTACCACCGTTGTAAATCTGGCTGCTGGTCTAGCCCGGCTGGGGAATCGTGTCGCCGTTATCGACCTAGACTCTCAAGGGGCTCTCACAATCAGCCTGGGATTCGACCCCTATACAGTTCGTCCATCATCATATAATATCCTCCTCGACCAGAATATTGCATTTGCGGATGTGTTGAAAAAATCACGTCAAAATATCTACATTGCACCCGCGAACGCAGAGCTTATCGCCGCTGAGTACAAACTATATAATGAATCAGACCGCACATCGCGGTTACGAAACTCAATTAAAAACTCTGCGGAGAAATTTGATTTTATATTGATTGATACTCCCCCCAATCTTGGTCTCATCACTGTAAACGGACTGGTCGCGGCCAGCGAATTATTAATTCCTGTAGCCGCCAATTATCTTTCCATGCGAGGTGTCCGGTCTTTGCTAGACTCGGTTTGGCTAATCCGAGAACGTCTCAATCCCCAACTCAAACTCTTAGGGGTTTTGCCAACAATGGTTCAGCCAAAAGCAGCTCACGCGAAATCTGCCATATACGAAATGCAGACAGTTTTCAAGCAGAAAGTTTTTCAATCGATTATCCCATTTGATAATGCTGCTGCAACTGCGCCGGCCTTGCGTCAAACAACAATTGAGTATGCTCCAACCAGTTCGGTTGCCACAGCTTATATATATCTCGCCAAGGAGGTGAGCAATGTCAAATGACATAACTCAGGATCCTCTAGAAGGAAAAGGGGAAGAAATGATCCCTGATAAAGGACTCCCGTTTGATGATATCGACGAGACCCCTCTCGAAGATATCCCACCCGAAGAGCGAATTCCAGATTTTGAAGATGATGATGTTTCTTTTGATGATGAACAACCAGTCATAATGGAGGTTGATGAAAGAAGCGTAAAAGAGGAAAATTCTACTAGAGATACATCTGGATTCGAACTTTCAGAAGAAGAAGCAGAGGCAATTATCGGTGATTTTGGCGAAACGTTTGGGACAGAGGCATCTCCATGGAATCTGTCAGAAGAAGAAGCAGAAGCACTTGTCGCTGACGTTGGTGAAGTATTTACCCCGAGCGAAGCATTTACAGATGATGCTTCAAAGGGTGAAGAAATTCCTGCTCCTGTCGATGAACCACTTCCTAGTGTTGAATTCGATCAACCCCCTGATGATTTTGCAGACGAGGGAATGGGAACATTCCGTGAAGAACTACCAATCGAATCTGAGCATTTTCACGAACCGCAGGTTGCTGAATTGGTAGACCATACTCCTGAACCTTTTACCCCTCCAAAAGTTCATACTCATGATGATATTGTACATGCTGGACAACCTTCCGACCAATCCATTCTAGATTTGCTCATCTCAGATAGAGATATGGAAGAACTTTGGGGACGAATAAATCAAGCGCAAAAAGCGGTAAACCGATACATACCAACCTTACATATCGCCCAACCCATGCTTGATCAAATTCAAGCCGCTCGCAATGAACTAATGGCTGGCAAAGAGAACTATGAAGATGCCGAAAGACATTTAGGTGAGGTTGAACATCGAATAAGGCTGAGTCAAGAATTAGATAAATGGTCAAAAACTTTAATCCCAGGAATATTTGCATACCTGGCAATCTGGTTTATTGGCTTAGTAATTGCAATCTTCGTAATCGGAGAAAACATTTTCTCGCCAGAGGCTTCACCATTGGTTTTTCTTGCAGGTAGTATGATTTGGGGAGGAGTAGGTGGGATAATCGGTGCCTTACTCCCTTTGATCAAACACTTCTCAGAAAAACAGGATTTCACAAAACGCTTTACCTGGTGGTATCTGATCAGTCCGTTTGTTGGTACTGCTATGGGAGCGATAATCTATCTCTTCATGAGCGCTGGGATATTAGCTATCTCTTCTGGAGATATCTCTTCCCCTGTGAGTATCTACATATTGGCCGGATTAGCGGGATACCAACATAATGTTTTCACAGATCTGGTCAAAAGAATGCTGAAAGTATTGCAAGTAGAAAAAACGGACAATTCTAATACTCCCAAAACAGACGATAAAACAATAAACAATAGTTAATTCGTCACTTGATGGCAAAAAAAACAGGATGCGATTGATCAATCGCATCCTGTTTTTAACTCTCCAGTGCTTACCTTTAGCCTCGCTTCCCCCAAATTACACCTTCCACAAAACGTACAAAGCGTAATATCAATGATCGAACCCGTACATAGGCCTGGTATAGGGTATAAAAACGATAAGGCCAAACCTTGGGTTTTTCATCGGGTATTGGTCCTGTCCATCTGGCCGCCAACGCCCCCCAAGTCAAACCTGCACCAAAACCTACGAAAACAATTAGATCTCCAGGTTTTACGCGTCCATCACGAATAGCCTCGACAGTCGCCAATGGAATTGAAGCAGTAGATGTATTTCCATAGCGATCCAAATTTACAACCACTTTCTCCATAGGCATTTTTAGCCGCCGAGCAGCTGTTTCAATAATCCGTCGGTTTGCTTGATGAGGGATTACCCAATTCACGTCATCTAAAATCATCCCAGCCTGCTCAATTGCTTCCTCTGTTGCTTGTTTCATAACGCGAGTAGCAAATCGAAATACTTCTCGTCCATTCATTTGGATGAAGTGCAATCCATCTTGGACTGTCTGAGAACTAGCAGGCCGTTTACTTCCACCCGCTGGCACAGAAAGCAAATCCCCACCCGAACCATCTGAACGCATCACAGACGACAGAACGCCTCCAGGATCAGCACTGGTTTGTAAGACGAAAGCGCCTGCACCATCACCAAACAGAATACAGGTTTCACGATCTTCCCAGTTTACAAAACGAGAGAGCGTTTCAGCACCAAGTACTATAGCAGTATTAATAGAACCAGAAGTGATGGCCTGAGCAGCCATATTCATTGCGAAAATGAAACCTGTGCATGCTGCTGAAAGATCAAAAGCACCAGCTTTCGAAGCGCCAATGCGATCCTGGATTAATGAAGCCGTGGATGGGAATACATGTTCAGGTGATGAAGTAGAAACAATGATCAAATCGATTTCATTTGGGTTGACTCCTGCCACTTCCATTGCTTGCAAAGCAGCTTCAGTTCCAAGACTTGCTGTAGTTTCACCTTCTTCGGCTATGTGTCTCTGGCGGATTCCCGTCCGGCTTACGATCCACTCATCGCTGGTATCAACCATTTGAGCGAGATCATCATTTGTCAGGATTTTTTCAGGTACGCCAATTCCCCACCCAGTTATGTGGGCATAGCGGTTCATTTTTCATCTCCATTATATCGACTTAAAATTATTGTGGCATTGTGGCCACCAAAACCAAATGAATTTGACATTGCATGATCTACCTGGGCAGTTCTAGATTTATTAGGAACATAATCTAAATCACATTCTGGATCAGGTGTTTGATAATTAAGTGTAGGAGGAATGACGCATTCCGTAATCGCATTCACACAGAATAAAGCTTCTAATGCCCCCGCTGCACCAAGCAAATGGCCAGTCATTGATTTTGTTGAAGATACGGCTAGCTTATATGCGTGCTCGCCAAAAACTGTTTTGATAGCTGCAGTTTCACTTTTATCGTTCAATTTTGTACTTGTTCCATGAGCATTAATATAATCAATCTTATCAACAGGCAAATTGGCATTTTCTAAAGCCGCCTGCATACATTTCGCCGCACCAGCCCCATTCTCTGCAGGAGCAGAGATATGGAACGCGTCATTTGTTGATCCATAACCCGTTATTTCAGCGAGAATTCTTGCCCCACGTGCTTGCGCATGCTCAAGGGATTCCAAAACTAAAACCCCTGCACCTTCACCCATCACAAACCCATTCCGATTTGCATCAAAGGGACGCGAGGCCTTTTCGGGTTCTTCGTTACTGTCGGATAAAGCGCCCATAATATTCATCCCAGCAATTGCAATAGGGACAATCGGAAATTCAGAACCCCCAGCCAACATAACATCTGCTTGGCCTCGGCGAATAATCTCGGCAGACTCACCGATGGCATTGGTACCAGTAGCACAGGCTGTCACAACAGCAAAATTCGTTGCGCGAATTCCTAAATGTATGGCAATCATTCCTCCGGGAGAATCCGGTAAAATCCGAGGAATGAGAAATGGACTCACTCTTGCAGGGCCCTGTTCCAAGAGGATTTTCACATTGTCAGAGAGGGTACTGATTCCCCCAATCCCAGTGCCGATCACAGCTCCAATTTGATCACGATTATCGTCGTTAATCTCTAAAGCTGCATGTTCTACTGCTTGATCAGCTGCTGCCAAAGCATACAAAGATACTAAATCCATTCGTCTTACTTCTCGACGGCCGAATAAGGCATTTGGATCAAAATCTTTGACTTCAGCAGCAATTGTTGTTTTAAATCCAGTTGTATCGAATTTGGTGATCGGACCAATTCCAGATTTCCCAGCAATAGCATTTTGCCAAGTTGAATCAACATCATTTCCCAGAGGGCTGATACAGCCCATTCCCGTAACCACTACGCGTTTACTCATTCATTTCTCCTTCATCAAAATTATGACCGCTTGTTTTTTTCAAGATAAAATCAGCGGTATTTATATTACTGTAAGCATCTATTCTCATTTGAAAACACCATAAAACTGTATTAGATGCGCAAAAGAAAATACCCGCTCAAACATGAGCGGGTTTTGTAAGCTAATGCATCCTACAAATTATGGGGTAGTATATTCGATCCTCAAATTGGGGAAGAGGTTAATATAATCGGCCACATCATCATCATCGGAAACATTGTTGAACTGGAAGCGAAACTGTATCTTACCCCCCAAAGAATTTTGAATTGCAGATATCGCATCAGATCCACCTATCCGAGAAGCTCCGGCATAAATCTCATTGGAACTGCAGAAACTCCATAATGCACCCCCTGGAACATCTGTATAAAAATCGGATGGGTCAAGATTTCCATAGTTATATCGGTAAACGCCCATACATCCTAAGTCAATAAAAGGGGTACCGAACAAGTTGCGCCCTTCAAATACCATGGACACACTAGTCACCGTAGCATCTAAAGGCATATTTATTAGATCGAATGTTACGAGACCCTGCCAGGAATAATCATGTTGTGAATCTCCAACATAAGTATTGCTGTTCGTTTCACCTGTTTCTAGTACTGCGCCTTTCGAAATTGGTGCCCAAATATCGAAAAATGCTCCCGAATCAGACAAAGGACCAGAATCAGAATCGGAAGAAAATAAATTTTCAACATTTATCCTAACCCAAAAAACACCACTCGAGCCGGTTCCAAATCGTAGGCCATCTGCACTTTGGAGAAACCAAAAACCCGTTTTTCCCCCTGCCACTGCTGGTGTAATCATGGATACCTTGAGCGTGAAAGATTCTCCAGGTTCAACCGCTCCCGGGAGACTAACTCGCTCTGGTGCTCCCATTTTATCCCCGTGACTAAAAACAAAACTAAATTGCTCAGTCCAAGTGCAGGTTCCTGCATTTTGTAGTACCCAAGTTTTTTCAAAAAACTCCCCTTGTTCCATAGAAGTATTGTCAGGAATTGTTTCACTAACCAATCTCGCCATTAGACAAGGGCCTGTATCATCGCTTGCATCGGATTCCTGGGTCGGATAGGGTGTCGGAAGAGCAAATGTCAATGTAGGCGTTGGCGTTTGCGTTGGTTCAGGGGTTGGGGTTGACGTCTCCGTTGCAGCTTCGGCAATCTTTGTAAGTTGAACAGACACAATGGTTTCAGCCATAGCTGCGGCTGTGCCTGCAATATTTGGGGTTGGCTCGACTGAATCTGCCTTACAACTTGTGATAAGTAATGCTAAGAGTAGGATCAGGCTGCCAAAAGACAATTTGAATTTCATAAAAACACTCTCTTTATGGTTTGAAGAACCAAGTTCTCAAAGGTATTCCCAGCCATTTTACACCAGATTCAGGTATAGCAACAGGAATCCATCACAATAATTATTCTTGATTAATTCAAAATTAATTGTATAATTATTTTAAACTTAATTACCATTATCTAGCAACTATTATGGGAGATATATGGGTGATTCGTCTCATATCTCTAAAATCCTAACTGGAATTCTAATCATAACTGGTATCTGTACAATTATTGGTGTCATCACAGATGTACACACATCTCCCCCTTCTGTTGCAGCGGGGGGACAAGATGAAACTCAGGAAACTGCAACCCCATCATTTACGGCTTCAGTTACTTCACATTCCACAAATACTGCTACCCCGTATGCTTCCGTCACATGGACGAATACACCAACCCCTACGTCACTCTTTTTGGCTTCCCCTACCATAACTTCCTCAGATACACCCACACTATCTGTAACGCCGTCGAGATCTCCAACACCATCTACAACATCTTCGCTCACTCCATCGACCACACTTTCCTCAACACCATCTCAAACGATAACGCCCTCCCCTCAGGTGGCCAACCAGCCCCAAATCTCATCATTTAGTTCCTCAATTATTGCAGAACTGACCATCATCATCAGCGAAATCGCTTGGTCAGGCACATTTGCCAGCTCCTCTGATGAATGGATCGAGCTGTACAATCCTGGGAAAAATTCCATCGATCTTGCAGGCTGGCGGCTGGTATCCAATGATGGCTCGCCTGATATCAAATTGGAGGGCAGTATTGCGCCAGGAGAATTCTATCTCCTGGAACGCAGTGACGATAACACCGTCTCAAACATTGCAGCAAACATTATTTATTCAGGCGCCCTTGGAAATAGTGGCGAAACCCTGTATTTATTGGGTCCGTCTGGAGAAACCGTTGATACTGTCAATCTATCAGGCGGAAATTGGCCAGCCGGAGACTCATCTACTCAAGCATCCATGGAAAGAACAGGCTTTATTGCAGATAGTTCATCAGCATGGGCAACGCATAATGGCTCCACAAGCAATGCGCACGATGC
>JADHTJ010000186.1 GCA_016785015.1 Anaerolineales bacterium | reverse complement strand
CCGACCAGGGTCGTTCATGAACATGCAACCCTAAGCCGTGACCCAGGCTGTGGACATAGCCTTCTTGTAAGGTTGGATTGTCCTTGACCGTGGGGTGTCCTCGTGCTTCGAAGAAATCACAGGTTAGGTTTTGGTAATCGTTGAAGGGGGTACCTGGCTTTAGCGCAGCCATAATTTTCTGGTAGACGCTGTACACATCATCATACAAAGCTTGCACATCCTCAGGGGCGTATCCCAGGCACCAGGTGCGAGTGAAATCATAGAAATATCCACCTCCTGCCTCACAGGGGAAGATATCGAAAATGATTGTCTGACCGAGACGCAGCAAATCGTCAGGATTTCCAGAGCTGTGCGGCACTCCAGCATCTCGTCCAATGGCAAAAATCGTACCTTCAGGGTTTTCTGCACCTTCCATCGCCAGCCATAAATTTATGCGTTTTTTGACATCACCGATGGTTAATGGCTCCCCCTGCCTGTCGACTAATACTTCGTCTTTGGCCTGGTGAGATGTCAGGAAATCAGCCACATTACCCACAACCGTTGTAGTGATCTTTCCCATCTTGCGGATGTGGTCTACTTCAGATTCGTCTTTAGTGGCCATGGCGTCTAACAGCATGGAATTGCGCGAGATTTCCCCAACGATCTCAAGATCAGGAATTAATTCCTGCAATGCTGAAAAAAGCGCATATCCGCCACCGACATCCACTTTGCCGTAAATCGCCATACGACCAGATTCAATGCCCTGCTCACTGAGCATTTTCTGATAACGCAATGCCTGAGCTTTGATCGAATCGCCTTCAGCCTGTTTGAGCAATTTCTTGTAATTGTATTCGGCCAAGTTTTTTGTCATCAAACCAGTTGCAGCGGCCTCGTCTCGCTCCATTGGGTTGTAGTACAAAACTGGATCGTCTCCTCGTGCTTTGATAAGCTCTGCACTGGTCATATGACCGCCGCCCGTTAGGTAATACATCGCTGGGTTGTGTTTTGCAGGGCCGGTCACCAGGATAGCATCCAGGTCGTGATTTTTCATCAATCGGTCAAGATCAGATTTCATTATTGTTCACCTCGAAGAATTATTCATCCCATTCTAACGCGAATGGCTTATTTCTTTCACTGAAAATTTGTGGTTCTATGGGAATTACCGTGAGAGACCTCACATTTGGGGATATGGGGTATGCTCCGCACACCCCATATCCCCAAATGTGGTCCCTTACCACGGCGATTCCTAGAGACCCAAATTTGTTTGGATACCATTCAACAGGATCTCATCTTGTTCTGGGAACACAGTTCTGGGATCGAACACTGCCATATCATCCTGTATGCGGCCAATGATTGGGGGATCATTTTCCCGAAGTCGTTTCAGGAATCGATCGGGGTGTGAAACATCAAGAGCCAGTAGGGATGTTGGCATCGATTCGCCAGGAAGGCTGCCACCTCCCACGGTCGATTCGCCAGGAATCACTTTCCCGGATTTGAGGGTGGTTACCCAATCTTGAGCACGTTCTTGCAATTCAAGTTGGTCCGCGGAAATCATATGCCAGATGGGGATCTCACGCAGGGCTTCATCTTTCAAGTAATGGGTCAATGTGGCTGAAAGGGAAGCCAAGGCCATTTTGTCTGATCGGACTGCGCGGGCTAGGGGGTGTTTTTTCAATTTCGCAATTAATTCACCCCGACCGATGATGATCCCCGCTTGAGGGCCACCTAATAATTTATCCCCAGAGAAGCAAACCAGATCAGCTCCCGCGTCGAGAGATTCGCTCACCATCGGCTCACGCGCTAACCCAAATTCAGATGTATCTAACAGTGTGCCAGAACCGAGATCATCCAAAACGGGAATTTCAGCCGCATGAGCTGCTGAGACAATCTCCCTTAATTCTGGCTCAGTCGTAAAGCCAACCAAAGCAAAATTAGATCGATGTGCGCGCATTACCAACTTGATTGGCTGTTCGTCAAACGCTTGCTGGTAATCCCGCAGATGAACGCGGTTCGTAGTTCCAATTTCAACCAACTTGGCTCCTGATTGCTTCATCACATCAGGGATGCGGAAACCACCCCCAATTTCCACTAACTGCGAGCGCGCGATGACCACACGTCTGCGATTCGCTATAGTTGAAAGTGCTAATAGCACAGCCGCAGCATTATTGTTAACCACTAACCCAGCCTCGGCGCCTGTCAACTTTATAAGAAGGTTTTCGGCATGTACCGTCCGAGAGCCACGCTGGCCTTTTCCTAAATCGTATTCCAAATTGGAATATCCACTTGATACTTGTTGAGCGGCTTGAAGAGCAGCTTTGCTCATTGGAGCGCGACCCAAATTCGTATGGATGATCACGCCCGAGGCGTTAACCACAGATTGGAGTGTGGGAACAACCCAATACTGAAGTTTATTCGTAATCATCTGCAATAAATCTGATTGGGAAGGTAAAGGAACGCCGTCGTTAAAACCGGCGCGCAAATCATCGAGAGTAACGCGAATTGCATCAATAGCTAGCGGACGGCCAAACTCAGCAATCCAATCAATACCTGTTGATGATTGGATTAGTTTATCAACTGACGGAAGATGACGTAAATCAGACATACGACTAACCTACAACATGCAAATATGAATACGTATAACTGTTCAAGGTTCCCAGCGGCTGCCTTCCCACAATCTTGTCATCCACTCAACAAATCCAATTCCCAAAGCCAGGAAAATGATCAGGGTTGGAGTCAATACTCGAAAAAGTTGCAGCCATGCCAGAGCAGCAATGAAAAAACCTATCAACAAAGCTTCGCGTATAACTGTAACTCGGCGCGTTGGAGTTGACGTAGGAAACCGTCGATTCAAAAAGGCTGTCACCGGCAGCATCGATCCCGTAATCGCAAAAACCAGCAAGAAGAAAAACAACCAACGCGGGCCCAATGTTGGCAGCGTTCTAAATACAATCGCAATTAATCCGATCCAGCCAACTATGGCAAGGAAAAGAGCTGCAAAAACAAAATCTTTAACAGGAGGAGATGAGTGAGAGTTCATTTTTTGTCAATTGAATCTGTTAAGATTCTATCACAATTGAGGAATCACTATTTTTTACAGGAGTATCACAGAATCTGATTCACAATTTCGTGTTTCACGCATTGAATGTTACTTCCGCCAATCAATGAATTCATTAAGGTATGGTATCCCCCAGTCCTGGGGTTCCATGTTGGTTGACGGATCAACCACCCAGATATGGGGGTATAACTGACGAGACACCCATCCTTAGTGTCAAAAAGAAAAATTACATATTTCCAGATCCAGGCACCACAGCATACTAACCGCGCATAAATTTCTTAAGGTTGCCTTTCTTAAAATCTTAAAATCTTTTAAGTTGGCGTAGGGTTTACGTCTTGCAATAGATACCCACCCTCTGGTAATATCATGCCACTAACAAATTCGTATTGCATTGTTAGTGGGGTGCAATCCCTCACACTTTGAATGCCAGTTGAATATATTTTACTATAATTAGCTCATCTAAAAAGGGCATAGATGAGTCGGGTTCGAGTACGTCAATTCCATCTACGCGGAGGAGGAACGCCACTGATGAAAGCCGCCCAAGCCTGGCAAGCAGCACTTGGCCAATTACAGTTGGAAATGCCGAAGGCCGCCTTTGATACCTGGGTTCGAGATACTGAACTTATCACTTATGAAGATGGCGCCTTCACCATTGGGGTCAAAAATGCATATGCTCGTGACTGGTTAGAAGACCGTCTTTCGAGCACAATTTCAAAATTGCTATCAGGAATCATGAACCGAACTGTATCCGTACGATTTACTGTTTGGCAAATGACTGAAAAGACGCCCAACACTGAGCGAGTGTCGCAATCGAGTATTCCTGCGCAATTCAATAACCCCACACTGAATTCACGCTATAACTTTTCAAGTTTTGTTGTTGGCCCAAGCAACCGTTTGGCTCATGCAGCCTCGTTAGCAGTAGCAGAAAGGCCTGCACAGGCCTATAATCCCTTGTTCTTATATGGCGGTGTAGGATTAGGGAAAACCCATCTTTTGCATGCGATCGGCAACCAGTGTGCGCAGACAGATCAAAGCGTCATGTACGTTTCATCTGAAGAATTTACTAACGATCTGATCAGCGCCATTCGCTCTCATACGACGCAAGCTTTTCGCGAGAAATATCGCCGCATTGATGTTTTATTGATTGACGATATCCAATTCATTGCTGGAAAGGAATCTACCCAGGAAGAATTCTTCCATACATTCAATACACTGCATGGTCAGAACAAACAGATTGTGATGACATCTGATCGCCCTCCAAAAGCGATGGTCACCCTGGAAGAACGGTTACGTTCGCGTTTTGAGTGGGGTTTGACAGCCGACATTCAACCCCCAGACTATGAGACACGCATGGCAATTTTGCACTCGAAGGCCGAACGCGCAGGGTATGTCATTTCCGATGAAATAATCGCTGTGATAGCGCACAAATTCCAATCCAATATCCGCGAGCTCGAAGGTGCACTTACACGCATCGTAGCCTTTGCTGATTTGCGCGGCGTTCCAATTGACTCAGAGTTAATCGACTCTGCTTTGGCTGATTTGCTTCCGCAAAGGACTCAACTTCAACCCGATCAGATAATAGACACCGTTGCAGATGTGTATGGTGTGGCTGTAGATCGCATCCTCGGACGGGAACGCACCCAAATTGTTGCCCGACCACGGCAAATTGCGATGTACCTAATACGCGAAGAAACCGATATCTCTCTGCCACAAATCGGTCAAGTATTGGGCGGAAGAGATCATACGACTGTGATGTATGGCCATGAAAGAATCACGGATTTACTAGAACGGGATGACAAAATCCGAAGACGAGTTATGGAGATCAAAGAACGGCTTTACAGCTAAGCGCAAGATTTTTGGTGAGGCATAAACTCGACCCCAAGGAAATTTATCTTTGGGGTCGAGTTTTTAACTTGGACCTTCTATTTGCGTTTTAGACGCTCTCTAAGAGTTGTCAACCAGGCGCGTAGCCGTTCAACCAACCTAATCCAGGGGTACTGAACGGTGTCAGCGTCTTTTTCGGGTTCTGGCCAAGGTTCCAGACTGAGCATTTTGCGAGCAACATAGAGACCCACAAAGGTGAGCGTCGCCAGCACCGGGGCTGCCAAAACAACACCTAACAAGCCCAACAAATTTGCTGCGACGATAGCAGCAACCAATACCGCGGCGGGATGCACTCCTAAAGTTTGGCCCATGATGCGCGGAGCAAGAATACCATCAAAGATCTGATCAAGGATAATCGCGATCACGAAAACCAACAGCATATATTGCAGCGGTTCCAGGCCAAAGTAATTGCTCTTTTGAAACAATGTCACCAGAATTATTACAATCCAGGTCACCCATTGCCCCACATAGGGGACAAAGCGAGCGAAGCCTGCTAACACAGCAATTGCCAACACATTGCGCACACCCAAAATCGCCAGCAATACCGTATAAACAAGAACTGTCAAAGTAAATAGTATGACTTGTCCGCGGAGAAAGGCATTCCAAATTCGGGCTAATTCTCGTCCCATCCTACGAAAGTCATCATCGTACCCTGGCGGTAATTCTAAATCAACCAATTTATCTGGAACCTGACCCATATCGGACAAAAGGAAATAGGATAGCAAAATAATGAAGAAACCCCACATCACTGACGTTGCAGTTTCGGTCGCAACAGTCCCTAAGAGCCCGCCAGCTTGACCTAAAACGGGCCTGACAATAGATATCACTTGTTGTATCCAGGCTTCCAAATTAGAGAATGATAAGTATTGTGACATGTCAATCTGGAAAGGTCCAATCTGATAAATGGTTGTAGACCAGTCCAGAACCAATTCTGGAAGTTCGTTGATGAAACGTTCAATCACACCGATAAGACTCTGCAACTGCTGTACCAATGCCAAACCGGTCATGGTGAACGAAGCGACTAATAGAATTACAAAAACAAGATATATTATATTTACTGACATACGCCAGGATAGACGTGTGGCATTGCTCAACTTGGTTATCAGAGGGTGGAGCAAATATGTCAAGATGAAAGTCAACAAAAGCGGCGCTATGATGCTCTGAAAACGCACCATAAATGCCGCCACCAGAGCAACGATGGTCAGCCCTACCACGAGTTTTATATTGCCGCCCCATGGAGGAGATTGTTGGGCAGGTTCAGGCGTCATCATTTTCTTCAACCTCTTGTTCTTCATCCGGTGATTTGCTACCAATTGCCCACCAACGCGGGTCAGGAGGTGGTAATGGTGAGGATGCCAAATCGGGGAAGGGATCTGTATCACTCAGGTTCGCAAAAATATAGCGCCCAAGCACTCGAGCAGAGGCGACCGTTGGGGCAGCCAGCAAAACACCTAAAACTCCAGCCGTGGCAGCGCCGGCTACAATTCCTAAGATCACCACCAAGGGAGACAAATGTACCTGGCGTCCGATTATGCGCGGGATGAGATAATTCAAATCAAATTGTTGGAAGACGATATGCAATCCAACAATAATTAAGGCAAATATCCAATTCGGTAAATTCATCAAGGTAGAGCCAGCAAAAAGTGCCATAATCGTTGCAATCGTGAGCCAGATACCATGGCCAAGGCTGGGCAAAAATTCTAACAGCCCTGCCAGGACACCCATGGCCAAGGCGAAAGGTAAGCCAATTGCAAACCCAATTGCCGTAAATAACGTTGCTACTACCGTTCCTAAGATAAGTTGCCCACGGAAAAATGCCGCCCAAATCTGGTTGATTTCCTGACGCAATCGCCGGAAGTCAGCGCGTAAATCTGGGGGTGGAAGGCGATCCAACCAATCTACTACCGAGGCATTATCTTTTACTAGATAGAATGAGACAACAAAGATGAACACCACCCATACTAAAGAAGAGATCAGGTCGAAAGCGAAGCCCAATGTTTCGCCAAAGAGCGGCTGGACGATCTCTTGGACAACACCGACGATCTGATTGAAAATCGCTGCGCCATCGATAGTTTGACCAGCAATTACATATCTATGGGCTAACAACTCTTCAAGCCGCTGAAGGAGTAATTGAAAATCCAGGTTCAGGTCAGCAATTTGCTCTCCAAGAGGCGGAAAAAATACGACTGGAATTAACACCAAAAGGGTCAAGACCACCAAAAATACCAGACCGGTAATTAATCCGCGCGAAATTGATAAACGTTCTTCCAATTTATTGACCGGTGAATTGAGCACAAATGCCAAAATCAACGCCAGAATAAATGGAGGAATAGCTGCACTAAACCTGGTCAGCAGAAATATAAACAGGGCTAGGATGAGTATGCTAATGGTAAGTTTTGTACGAGGTAGCCAGAGACGGCGAGCTTCAGTCATTATCTCGGATCCTTTATTATCATATTACGTCACATATCAGAAAAAGTTGCTTCACCCCCATGTGTGAAGAAACCTAACCTCCACCGCTCTTGAGTTGCCCCTGCACCACAATTCGTTGATCGTCAACGAGATATGGATAGCAAGAAATCAAAGTGGTGACCGGCTTGGCTGTCTGATCCAAAAATTCCACTTGTGTGGGCTCAACAATTTCTTTATTGAAAACAACATATGTATACACACGCTGCTGCGTATGAATGATGATTTCATCTCCAGGTTCTAATTCATCTAAATAACGGAAAATCTCACCAAATACATCGTTGTGCGCAGATAAGACAATATTCCCTGTTTCCCCAGGATTAATTGACCCAACATGCTGACCAACACCCTTTTTTAATTGTTCCCAACCATCTCCCTGAACAATCGAAGCATCAACTCCGATTGCTGGTATTTGAATACGATGCGCTTGT
>JADHTJ010000185.1 GCA_016785015.1 Anaerolineales bacterium | reverse complement strand
GGGAGTTGTTTGTTTACCTGATCCATAAAGATCAGCCAGGCTTCATCATGCTGACCGCCTTTTAGCGCCAAGCCATAACCGCCTTGCTGGGCAATGGATTCTTTGGTCATGTATTCCGAGATTTCGAGACCTTTTGTTTCCATGGCGATGTCGTTGAGGAAGCCTGCGTCGCCACCGAATTCCTCGGCGAAGTATTTCTTCATGAAGCGGGAACCCTGCCCAACGATGATGCCGAAGCCCTCGCCGCTGGCCATCTGGTGCAGCAGCTTTAGGGCGGATTCAGCATTGCCCCAAGAGAGATCCAGCCCGCCTGTTTTTTCAGCATCGAGAATGCCGACCTGCCAGCACTCCATCACAAAGGCAATACAATTACCGAACGAAATTGTATCCACGCCATAGGTATCGCAGTAGAAATTCATCTCGATGACAGCCAGAGGGTCGAAGACACCGATGTTTGATCCCAGGCCGGCAATATTTTCGTATTCTGGCCCATCGACCAGGACTTCTTGCCCCGCGTAGGGTCCAGTCTGTAGGGGGAACCCATCAACACCGTGGGAACAGGAAAGGGTGCAGCCAGCCCAACAGGAGTCGTTGATGCCTTGAGTAAATTGTTCATGCCAGATGGACGAGTCAATTTGGCCGCTTTCGGGATGCGCACCGTAACGGAAGTTGTGCACTGGCAGCAGGTCAAAGTGATCCATAATTTCAACAAGGTGCGCTGTTCCTACTTTGCGCATCTGGTTTTGTTTGTCGTCAAAGTCAGCAATCTCTTTATTGATGCGCTTCCCAGCCTGACGAATCATGAATTTATCCACCGGGTTGTTGACATCACCTTTGAGGCTATTGAATTTTACAATGATGGCTTTCAGGCCTTTATCGCGAAATACACGACCTGTACCCCCGCGCCCAGCCTGCTTGATACGCATTTCTTTGCGGCGTACATCATACCAACTGAAATTTAGGCAGGCGTAGTTGATATGTTCTGCAGCCTGGCCGGCAGTAACTGTGGATACTCCATATTGACCGCGTTTGCCATCACCATAGATTTCTGCCAGTTCATTGGCTAGCAGATGGGAGTCGATATCTTCAAGGGGGGCATGTTCGATGGAAATATGGCCGGTGTCGCCATCGATGACGATGATTAGATCGCCGAATACGTCTTCGGGCGCTTTGCCCTGGATCTCGATAGCATCGAAGCCAGAGAATTTCAGATAGGGCCCAAAATACCCGCCGACATTACTATCGATGACGCTCTTCGTCAGCGGTGAAATGGTAACCACTGTTGATTTGCCTAACCCAGGGTAGGCCGTAGATCCGCCGATGGGCCCGTTAGCAATCACGAGGTCATTTGCAGGATCGTCCCATTTAGTGTTGTCATTGATGGATTGCCACAACAACCAGAGAGCAAATCCGCGCCCCCCAGTGAAGATGTCCTTCATTTGATCAGTTACGGGTTTCTCTTTGATAGAATAATCAGACAGGTTAATGTAAAGGGTCCGGTTGGCATATCCCTGCTCTACAGGTCGGAGCTCGTAATCAAATTTATTTTTGATGGTGTGGGCTGCCTCTAGTTCCTCTACAGGTTTAGTCAATGTAACCATGAACATTTTCTCCTTGATTTTGAAGTAGTTAGAAGATGAGGTGTATGATCTTGAGTTTATGCAATTTTGAGCTTTCGATGATCTCAGTTTATTATGGATTGTTTTGAGCGTTATTTCAACTGACGATCATCCCTTTAAGTATAACGGGATAGCATTTTTGTTTATTTGCTTTCCTCGTGTAAAAATGAGGATAAAGTATTCAGCATTCCATTGAGCTTTTTTCCCGCAAGTAATATCTCAGTAGTGATTGTATCGAGTTGCTGTTCGGTAAATTCTTGACGTTCATTCGCTAACATGTCTGCAAATCCGATGATTGCACTGAGTGGATTTCTCAAATCATGGACGATTGCCCTGGCAAAAGTATCTAAACTGGAGTTTGTTGCAATTTGTGATAATGATGGCATTGAAGAGAATATAGAATTTTCAAGTAAAGAGGTTGGATCACCCTCTATTGGATTTTCAAAAGTAACTACGAGTTCCCCTTGCGCAGTAACCTCTGTCTTGATTATTTTAGCATCATGGTCCCTTAGTGGTATGGTCAATTGATTTTGAGACATTAGAATTCTCCTTCAGATGCTATCGAATTTGTAATTATTTTCGGCAAATTTTAGTGTATATTGGTAGCGATATTTTTTACTGATTTTATGTGTCAAATGGCAAAATCTAATTTGAGTAATCAATCTGAGATAATTCAGCGTCAGCGCATCCTGGTTGTTGATGATGAACCCGGCATTACCTTCTTGATTCAAACAAAACTAGAGAATGCTGGATTCGATGTGCTTACTGCTAATGACGGTGGCCACGCATTGGATGTTATCCGACAGTTTGGCCTGCCTCATTTAGCAATTGTAGATATTATAATGCCTGAGATGAACGGTTTTGAGTTTTGTGCCGCTGTACATGAATTTTCTGATTTACCGATTATTATGCTTTCATCTGTTGATGATGAGGATACAATTGTTCATTCTATTGAAGGACATGCTGAAGATTATATTACCAAACCTTTTCGACCTCGAGAATTGTTAGCGCGAGTCAAGAAGGTTCTCAAACGTATTGGGGATTATTCTTATATCTTGGAAATGCTCATACCTATCGACAACCGCCTCGCGGTTGATATAGCCAACCAACGGCTTGTGGTAGATGGCAAATCGCTGAGCATGACGCCCACGGAAGCCAAGTTGCTGCATTTATTAATTCGCCAAACAGGGGAAATCCTTTCTGGCGAGTTTCTTCAAGAACGATTGTGGCCGCAGGGCGCAGTGGATGAAGGCGCATTACGGATCAATATATTCCGCTTGAGAAAAAAAATCGAATCCGACCCCACAAACCCAACGTACCTCATTACACATCGAGGAAAGGGTTATCAATTTATCAAATAACATCAACAAGTCTGTTGGGGTTCGGGGGAAATTGATCGAAATTAATTGTAACGCGTTTTGTAACGAAATTTTCATTTTTCTTTATTACAATGACATTGAATCAGGTCATTTTACGCGATTTTGTAATAAAAATTATCAGATCAATAATAATAGAAGACAAAAACATCAAAACTATGTAATAAATAATATCAGTTTCGTTAAAACCGCACCTTTATGCTTGTTGATATCTATATCTTAGTATAAAATGATCAAGTACCGAAGTACTAGTTTGATTAAAAAGGAGAAAACAAACTCTTTCTTTGGGTTAGGAATGAACCGTAGACTGTTGTTACTCTCACTCCTTCTCGTTGTTTTAGGAAGCATAACCGCCTGTCAGCCTACGACCACAATCGCCGACAACTCTGAACTAGGAATTGGTGGCAGCGACAGTGGGAGTGTTTCACCGCGCTTTCGAGAATTTTATGAAACCCATGGCGGGAAAAAACTCCTCGGGATTGCAATTTCGCCCTTATTCACAAATAACGTTATAGAGTATCAGTATACGTCTAAAGTGCTGATGGCCTATAACCTTTCAGCTGAGAGAAGCCGGCAGTTTTATTTTGCTCCCATTGGCGTTGAACTGGGTGTTGCTGAACCCCCAACAGATCCTGGAGCCCCAGGTGGTCATAAAATTTATCAGGGGTTTATTGGTGCATACGAACGATTGGGGGGATCTAGGCTTACCGGACTGCCACTTACTGAAGTTAGATACAACGAAGAGCGTGGTGGTGTCGAGCAATATTTTGAGAACCTTGGTATGTATCAATTAGAATCAGAGCCGAACACGGTCTATCTGATCAATTATGGCGCCTGGATGTGCGCCAGCGTTTGTGATTTCAATTCGGATGCAAGAAGCAATGTCATGGAATCGTCGGTAGTGAACCAACCTTTCGTGGCTACTACACGCCTCAATCCAACTTTCACGGGCAAACCACTCACAGAACAGTATGTTGCAACTGATGGTCGCGTAGAACAGATCTTTGAGAATATGGTGGTTGTTGAGGCCTCAGATCGTCCTGGCGGAATTGCGCTACGTCCGATCACCGCCATGTTAGGGGTTTCTGGGCAACCCAGTGCGCAGATAGATGTTCCAGCGCCACTCTTAGAGATGATCAATGAAAATACCGGGTTAGAGCTGTCTGGCCTGCCGGTGACTCCGTATACTCGGCAAAGTGATGAAGTTTATCGGCAGTGTTTTGTGAACTTATGTATGGATTACTTCCCCAATAAACCGGAAGATTTACAGGTTCGTCCTACGCCTTTGGGGTATCTTTACAAAAACCGCTATTTCCAAGGTGGGTCAGCCCCCACTCCCGTCGGCCAAAAAATAACCTTACGTGTTATTTTAGGATATAACCTGGTTGACCCGGATCAATCACAGATCATTACAGTTTTTGTCTACAACAACGATCAGCCCTACGCAGATATTAGACCTACGCTAAATTTAATGCTGCCGGGCGGAAAGACTCAATCGATCGCTTTCCCAGCCACGGGTTCCAACGGGCGATCATCTTTACAGTTGGAGCCGATCTCCGCGGCGCATGGGACGCGAGTCGATATTCAAGTTTGTGCTCTCAGTGGTGCATGTCTTGATGATTACTTCTTAGTTTGGGGCGACCCCTAAAATTTGTTATCCCCCCCCCTTGCCCTGAGAAGACGCTCAACAAGTTCGAGCGTCTTTTTGATTTATTATGGCCTTGCCTCGCCAAGCACCCTGATCTCTGCGATAGGCGGCCGGAGGCTGAATACCGTAATTTGAAAGGGAATAGATTCTCCTGGTAAAACCTGGGAAGTTGATTCCCATTTTCGCATGCCGATTGGTGCCCCCTCGGAATCGAGCGCAAATGCCACAAGCCAAATCTGATTTGCGGGTCGATCGTTTTCGTTATTGTTTATTATCACCAGGCCTTCAACTTCGCCAAAAGTGTTTGTGAAATCAGTTTTGTCAACTTGGATACTCAGATCGAGATAGCGATCGCTGTTCGGGTCAAGGGGAAGGGCTGTGATCAGTTCTGCTTGGGCGAAAAACTTTATGGGGACAGGCGCTGGGAACAGTACAGCCAATGGGATTGCCTCACCAGCCGAAACTACGTTCAGGGGTGCTATGGCCGATTGTTGGCTGGTTTGTTCCCCTTCCGGCTCCAATAATGTAATCTGAACAGAAATATTCTCTAAGGTTTGAGAATATGTGTTTTCCACTAAAATAAGGCACCACAATTTCCTATCTGCAGTAGGATAACAGTGGGGTTCCGGCAGCTCCACTGAGATTGGCGTCGGTAGCGGAAATGCTGCCAGACTTCCATCTCCTGTGGGGATAATGACTTCATCTCCCACAATCAGGAAATTGGGGTCAATTGCTGGGTTGGCAGCTAGTAAATCGTCGAGAGTTACGTTGTAACGTTGGGCGATCGCCAGAAGTGTGTCACCAGATTGAATCAGGTAAATGAAGGGCGTAGCAGTTGGTGTTGGCAGTTGCGATTGGAGTGCCGCTGAATTTTCAGTCGAGTCTAACTCCAATTGGGTTACGGGGGTGGACGTGTGATAGGGTGTCAGGGGGATCGGGCTTGGTTGCGGTGTGGTAGTTTGGGGTGAAGTTGGCGAACACGCACAGATGCTTAATGAGAAAAGCAGCATTGTAAATGGAATCTGCCAGACCTTTGAAAGAAAATGTTCGAAACGCATGAAGAGAATTATACCTGTTCTTTTCTGCGCAATTCAGCAAAAAAGCCCGTTCACACTCTTGAACGGGCTAGGGTAATCAGAAGTGAAAAGGCTTACTTTAGAATTGCGTATTCAATTGCTGTGCGGCTTCGCGTCCCAGCGCTTCGAATATTTGTTTTAGCGCATCGGGGTCTGAACCGGGTTGGCTGGCGGCGACAATGACCATAGAATGTCCACTGGTAGATGCACCCTGGACAGTTACCGATGCCGATGAATAGGCCAGCCCTAGATAATAACCATCGATATACTCCCAAGTTGATTCTGGAAGCGAACCAAAGGATGTATTGAACAGATCATACATTTCGTCTGAACTGCTTGGTTTTCCTCCCCCGATGAGGAGCCGAAATCCATTATCGGATTCGAAATGGCAGTTATTAAGTTGATCTTGCATAACGAAGCTGAATGTGCCATCGATGATGCCATTGAATGCATTGATATCAAAGGCGTTGCAATCCGGGATGGCTGGTTTTTCAGCCGCAAGTATTGGCTCACCAGAATCGGGGATATCGGGGGGAGCGGACTCGGAGTCAGCAGGTTCCGCCTCAGCAGGTTCCGCCTCAGTTCCTTCATCCGTGGCAGCTGCTGTGGCACGTTGAGAAGCTACATCAGTTGTTGGAGTTGAATCTGCTTGTGGAGGTGTGTCGTCGATTTCAGGGGGTGCATCTTGGCTACCTGGAAAAATAGGCAAATTACAGGCCAGGCTGGCCAGAATTAGCATACTTACCACAATCATCAGGCTGGGGGAAATTGGTTTGTTTGCACGCATAATCTTTGACCTTCCTCATTTGGCGGAGAAAATTTAATTACGCAGATGACTTTACTGAAAAAACTACCAGACGATGGAAACTCGCTTGGTGGCTTTTTGCAGTAGAGTCATAGATTATATCCGATTTATAATGAATGATGCGATTTTTTACCCTGGTTCTTTGGGAATTGCCGTGAGAGATCTGACATTTGGGGGTAGGGGGCGTGCGGAGCATGACCCCTACCACCCCCAAATGTGACCCCTTACCACGGCGATTCCTAGAGACCCTTTACCCTTTTTCGAAGACAATAACTGTATTTTCTGGTATCCTCCTGCTCGATGATAGCGCAGTTTCGACCTGAAGAATTTTTGGCATATTATAATAATTTCGCCGCTCCAATTGCAGCATTTGACTGTGGGAGCAAATGCTCACCTTATAATGAACGCGGTGTTCCATTTTGTTGTGATACTCGTCATTCGGTTCCAACTGCATATCAGGCGGAGTGGCAGTACCTTCAGGAAAATACTGATCTGTGGCACATCTGGGAATCTGGAGATCTAATTGAAACAAGTCGTTTAAGAGCCGAAACCCCCGCTGATATGATTCTAATTGAGTGCCAGGGTCATCAAAAGTGTCAGCGCGATTTTCGCTCGATGACGTGCAGGGCATTTCCTTTCTTCCCATACATAAGTAGTGAAGATGAATTTCTCGGTTTGTCCTACTATTGGGAATATGAAGAGCGCTGTTGGGTAATCAATAACCTGGATGTAGTTACATCGGAATACCGTGAAGAATTTGTGCGTACATACGACGAACTTTTTGCGACGGAATCCAATGAGCGAAATAACTTTGCTTATCACGCGGAGATCATGCGTAAAAAATTTGATGAATTTGAACGCCAGATCCCATTGATCCATCGCGATGGGAATACCTATTTGATCGATCCTAATAATGAACGAATGCAAATCGTCTCCCCGCAGGGCTTACCAAAATTTGGCCCTTACGAAATTGCTGCCATGCTGCCATTCCCGGATGAAGAGTGAGCAGTTTTGTGGAATAACTCAGACTTCAATTTCTAACATCTAACTTCCATCTTCTACATCAATGACCACTACCTACGCAGAATTTACATTACCCAAAAGAAAACCAAGCGACCGCCGCGGCCCAGTCAGGTGGATCTTCTCGCACACGTTACGTTACTGGCAACTGAATATTGTGATGATCATTGGGGCGATTGGAAATGCTAGTTTAGCCTCGGTTGTGCCGATCTATGTTGGACGAGCATTGGATTTGATTACGACGAATCAGGCCACTGCCAACGCGCTGTTCCAAATTTCCCTGGT
>JADHTJ010000184.1 GCA_016785015.1 Anaerolineales bacterium | reverse complement strand
TCGTGGCCGCCCTTTTGGCCATTGCTGAGACTGAAGAAGGCGTTAATGCCCTCGGCGAAGCCTACAGTTGGGGTGCCCTAGAAGCGCACGACGACACCTTCTATGATCCCTTCCGCCAGGTACTGGATGCTGCCGGCGTCTCCGCTGGTGATTTCTAATCTAGACCCTGAAATCAGTGCTTTCAGTTAAAATCAGCACATAACAAAAGTTTCACAATCCTGTGCCAGGGAGTTGCATTTTTTTGCTCCCTGGCACAGGGAAATTTCCTTTCTTTCATACGAAACCAAAAATCGCGTTTAATTAAGCAATAATATTTTTCATTCATTCAGATAGTGAAATCGAGAGAAAACTATGGAAGCAGGATATTTAATCGAAACCCAAAACCTTCGCAAAGAATTTGGTGCATTGGTAGCTGTCGATAACGTCAATATCAAAGTGAAACCCAATATTATCCACTCGATCATTGGACCCAATGGCGCAGGAAAAACTACCTTTTTCAACCTTTTATCGGGAAATCTGCCCCCCACCAGAGGCCGCGTTTACTACAATGGAAAAGATATCACTCACCTGCCCTTGCACCGCACGGCCCACCTCGGGATTGGACGCTCCTTCCAAATCACGAATATCTTTCCCAATTTGACCATCTTCGAAAATATCCGCCTCGCGTGCCAGGCGTTGGGCCGAGGTAATTTCCGCTTCATGCGCTCCCACAAGAAGTTCAAAGAATTCGAAGAACGCTCTTGGGAAGTGATCCACCAAGTTGGTTTGGTGGACGAAGCACTATTCCCAGCACGCACTTTGCCGCATGGCGGGCAGCGTAAACTCGAATTGGGCATCATCCTAGCTGCAGATCCCGAAGTGTTGTTGCTCGATGAGCCCACCGCAGGCATGGCCGCTGAGCAAGTGCCCGAATTGATTGACCTGATTCGTAAAGTGCAAAAAGCCGGCGATAAAACCGTGATGCTTGTGGAACACAACATGAACGTGGTTATGAGCATCTCCGACTATATTACGGTCATGCACCAAGGGCAGGTTTTAGCAGAAGGCACGCCAGCCGAAATCGCAGCCAACGAGGTCGTTCAGAGCGCCTATCTCGGCCAACTTTATGGCGACCTACAGGTTAACTAGGAGGCGATGATATGGAAAATAACACTCTCCTAAAAGTCAACGACATCCACACCTTTATAGGGCAATTCCACATCCTGCAAGGCGTAAGCGTCGAGATACCCAAGGGAAAAATCGTCTCGCTTCTGGGAAGAAATGGCGCTGGGAAAACCACCACGCTTAAATCCATCTTAGGGCTGGCTCCCCCCACTCAAGGGCAGGTCATTCTCGATGGAGAAGAAATACAGGGTCGCAGAAGCTATGACATCGCCAACATGGGTATCGGATTTGTCCCTGAGCATCGGGCAATCTTTCGAGATCTAAGCGTGCATGAAAATCTGCTCATCGCCGAACGCAAGAAGGGAGATCTTGAGAAAAAAGAAGAATTAATCTTCTCTCTATTCCCAGATTTAAAGCGATTGATCAAGCTGCCTGGAACGAACCTTTCGGGGGGACAGCAGCAAATGCTGGCAGTGGCACGCGCCCTGGTACCTGACAATAAGTTATTGCTGATCGACGAGCCCAGTGAGGGTCTTGCTCCCGTGCTTATTGAACAAATGATGGAAGCCATCCGCCAGCTTTCGGCAGAATCAACAGTTTTACTCGTTGAGCAGAATTTCATCGTCGCCAGCCAGTTAGCGGAAAGCTACGTGATCATCGAAGAAGGCCATTCTGTCAAATCAGGCAAAATGGTTGATCTGGCTGCTGACCCCGAAACAATCCATCGTTACCTGGAAGCGGCCTAAAGGAGAAGGATAAACTATGAATACACTAATCTCATCCTTCCGTCGAAATCGCACGTTCTGGATCACATTGCTGGTTTTGATCATCATCTTTGCCCTTGGTGTACGAGGATTGGTTGATCAAGAGGCCGAAGGTGGCGAACGCTACAAGAATGTGGTTATCACCATCTTGCGCGGACTTTCCACCGGTTCGATCATCTTCCTGGTTGCATCAGGGTTTTCAATCATCTTTGGTCTGATGAGCGTACTCAACATGGCCCATGGCGCCATTTTCATGGTTGGCGCTTATGTGGGTTGGACTGTTGCTGTGCGACCTGATACGGTCGTAGATGCGACAACGCCAATTGCGCTGCTGATATCAGGTTTTTTGCTCGTTCCGGTCTGGGATCAGATCATCAAGAAGATTAAGATATCCCCTGCGCTATCACGTTTGTGGCCATGGCTAGGGCTGATCCTGACATTGTTAGTTTTGGGTTTCTTATTACCCAAATACCCAATCACCAGTTGGGATGTGGGATCGTATGAAATCAGCCCAGTCAATTTCGCCTTTGCCGCGAGCCAAGGACAGGTAAACGTCCCAGAACCTGAACAATTCCAAGGAATATCGCCCTTGATTGGCCTGGGTGGCATCCTCTTAGGCAGTATTTTGGCTGGAATAACCGTAACTGGATTCGTTGCCAGCCGCCGACCAACCACTGCTGGAAGAGCACCACAGCCTGGTGCTCTTCGAAAATCGCTGATCAACTTCATAATCGTTGCGCTATTGGGGTTACTGCTGTATATCTTTAATACCCCAATTTCAAATTTCCTGTATACCCTCGATAGCACATGGTTGTTTATCGTCGCCATTCTTGTGGCTGTAGCCACCGGTGCTGGCTTGGGCATTTTGATCGAATCGACTTTGATCAGACCCATCTACGAGTCACACATGTATGTATTGATGCTCACTTTGGGTGTCAATGCAATCATTATCGAGGTTGTACGCTCTATTTGGGGTGCGCCTGAATTCACCATGCACAGACCTTCTGTCTTTGCCGGCACTGGTGAGGGCTGCCCGGCGGAGAGCTTTGGAGACCTGCTGCAATACAAGTGCTCCACCATTCGTATACTGGGTGGCAGGGTGCGTACTTACAATGAAATATTCATCACGATTCTTGGCATTGTTGTCCTGATTGCCGTTTGGCTGCTCCTACAACGCACCCGCTTAGGCATGATTGTGAGAGCTGGCGTTCAGGATAGCGAGATGGTCAAAGCGCTCGGAATCAATGTTCAACGAATCTTTACGATTGTATTTTCTCTCGGGGTCGGGTTGGCAGCTATGGGCGGAGTCATCGGCGCTCCCTCCACAGGATTGACGACCACCCTCGGAGATAGTCTGCTGATCAACATGTTAGTGGCTCTTGCCATTGGAGGGTTAACTAGCTACCCGGGCGCAGCTGCAGGGGCGCTGATCGTCGGCCTGCTGCAGCAATTTATCATCAAGTACGGGCAAATCGGTATCAACATCCCCTTCGTGGAGGAAGCATTCAAACCATCTCCACCACTGGTTCCTGCCATGACGGTCCTGTTGATGGTTGTCATCCTGCTCGTTTTGCCGCAAGGCTTGTTTGGAAGAAAGGAGTAAACAATGGAAAACACATCCCCCTCCCCCACCAGACAAAATTCCTTTAGCGATTTCTTCAAAGGCAACCGCGGCATTCTGATTACGATCTTGCTTTTAGGCCTACTGCCTTTTATCTTAGCTCTCTTCGATGGACAGCCAATCAGCAGTTTGCTGGCTAATGACCCAGGGAAATCGAAGTTCTACCAGGGTTTGGCCATCGAAATCTTCATTCTGGCAATTTACGCCTTGAGTTATGACTTACTCCTAGGAATCACCGGATTGCTCTCTTTTGGACATGCCATGTTCTTTGGCGTGGGTGCCTACCTGACAGGCATCATGCTAAAAAGTTTTGGCTGGAGCCTGCTGCCAATTTTAGGATTAGTGGCCGTCGCCGGCGTTGTGATGGCCCTAATATTCAGCATCGTTTTGCCGCGTGTCAAGGGGATCACCTTCGCCTTGGTGACGCTGGGCATCGCCCAAGTATTTTATATCGTCATCCAATCTCGTGAACTGGTAAATTATGCTGGCGCAGAAATTGGACTTCAGGGGGTGACCCCGCCAGAATTTCTCAACCCCATCAGCCACCGCTTGCGTTTCTACTACATTGGGCTGGTTGCCGTTTTCGTGGTGTATTTCATACTAAAGCGTTTTGTGGATTCACCCACAGGCCATGTATGTGTGGCGATCCGCGAGAACGAAGATCGTGCCACCATGCTGGGCTACAACACCTTTTACTTCAAATTAGCAGCCTTGATGTTGTCTGGCATCGTGGCTGCTTTAGCTGGAGCAATGCATGGTCTCTTCAGTCCAATCATTCGTCCTGGGATTGCCAGTTCGCACTATACTATCGCAGTCTTGTTGATGATACTGATGGGCGGCATCGGCACGCTCGACGGCGCGCTGATCGGCGCTGCAACCTTCAGGCTGCTCTCCTTCTGGCTTGAAAAATGGTTCGGCGGTGCATCACAGGTGATCATCGGATTGGTATACATTCTCCTGGTTCTCTTCCTGCCCTATGGCATTGTCGGCACCTGGAAGTTGCGCGGCTATAAAGTAAAACAGGGCTGGGTTGATTTGATTGAGCGGTTCACCGGAAAGAAACAAGAGACTTAGCCACCCCTTTGCTAGAGGGTGCTTTGTGCAAAAATAGGGTATGCGGCTCAAATCACGCGCATACTCTATTTTTGAACCATTTCCAATGAATTTTTTGGTAAAATCTAACCCCTATTGATAGTCGTGAGGATTAGAATGAGCAAAATTACCCATGTCGTAAAGAGAAGCCACGCAATCGTGCCCTTCGTTCCAGATCGAATTACCAATGCAATTTACAGAGCGGCGGTCTCCGTTGGTGGGCGCGACCGGCAGATTGCTGAGGGCTTAAGCGAACAGGTCATCAAGCTACTCGAGGAGAATTGCGCTCCTGGCGAAAATCCTCATATCGAGGAAATTCAAGATCTAGTCGAAAAAGTGCTTATCGAGAATGGCCATGCCAAGGTTGCCAAACACTACATCCTTTACCGTGATGAGCGCACCCGCAGACGCGCCGAAAGCGCCGACCGCCGCTCGAAACCCTCCGGCAATATCCCTTGGGCAAAAATTTGGTACGTTCTCAACTGGGCGGTGGAACACAAAGTCAATACCATTGAAAATATAAACAATCGCATCGCCGCGGGCGAATTCCCAGATATCGTCAACGAGTCTGAAAGTGCTTACCTTATCGATGTTCAGAATGTCACAGAAAAAGTCGCCGAACGAGGCCAGGAATTGAAGATGGTGGTTATTACCGGTCCATCTTCATCTGGGAAAACGACAACCACAATCAAGCTTTCAATGGGCTTGGAACAGAAAGGGTTCAAACTGGTCACATTGAATGTTGACAATTATTTCTTCGATCTTGAAATGCACCCCAAAGACGAGTTTGGCGATTACGATTTCGAAACACCTCAGGCGCTCGACCTACCTTTGATCAATGATCATCTCGTGAAGTTGATTCACGGCGAAGAGATCAAAATTCCGTTTTATGATTTCAAGACGGGTCAACGCACAGAAAATGTAACTCCCATGAAATTGGGGGAGAACGAAATCATCTTGATCGACAGCCTGCACGGTTTGTTCCCGGATATGACCCAAGCAATCTCCAGTGAGCAGAAATTCTTCCTTTACTTGGAACCTTTATTGCAAATGAAAGATCGTTTTGGGGAATTTATTCGTTGGACTGATATCAGATTGATCCGACGCATGTTGAGAGATGCATCACATCGAGCTTACGATCCCCGCGAAACGCTAACCCACTGGCATTACGTACGCGCCAGCGAAATGCGCAATATCATCCCCTACATCAACACCGCGGACTATTTGATCAACACAGCTATGCCCTATGAGTTATGCCTCTATAGTCACCGGCTGCTAGATAGTTTCGCTGAATGGTCGAGAGAGTTTCAGGATGATCCCCTTCGCGAAGATGCGTTAATGCGCGCTGAGCGCGTGTATGATGTCCTCTCCCAAGTAACGCCTGTTGCTGATGATTCTGCAGTGCCAATGGATTCTGTACTGCGGGAATTTATTGGGGGAAGTATTTACAAATACTAGACAGATTAGGGTTTGCTTATGGTTTCTCTATTGGGTCCGATTCGGGGCGCTCCTTTGCTTGTAGCAGAGCAAATAATCCTACGCCAGCCAACAAGATTGCGCCAATCCGGTAAATCTCTCCCAAAGATAACCATTCCAAATTAAGCATTCCCAAAGCAAATGCAGGGCCGACTGTCGCGCCTAAATCTCCAAAAATATTGGTAATCCCCAGGGCGCGGCCGCGCGACTCATCGCTGACGCGATCTCCAATGATCGCTGGGACAAGGGTCTCTACGCCTCCACCGACGACGGGCACGAGCATTGCGCCGGCGAGGGCGAACGCCATGGGGATAGATCTAGTGCTCATTAACCAGATGCCAATTGCGCCAAGAAAAGCAGTGATTGCCAAAACGGGCCAACGCCTGCCTATCAGATCGGAGAAGAATCCAGATGCCGGCGCGCTTCCGATGCTTGTCAACATAGTAATGGCAGTATATATGCCCGTCAGCGTGGCGATGGGAATGTAGATATTCCCAAATTTCATCCCTTCACCGATCAAATCTGATAACCATAAAATGGCAGTTGCGGCTAAAACGCCCCAACCGATGAAACGCGCAAAAAATATGGGCAAAGAGGTGGCCAGGACTGTGCCCCAGGGGATGGGAACCCTTTCCATTCTTTTAGTGCTCTCTGGGGTTTGGCTTTGCATATCACCGCGAGTCTCTGGGAACAAGAAAAACCATAACAAGGCTGCCAACCCGATCAGCAGAGCGCTGATCCATTGGCCGTTGCGAAATCCGACGAGGTCTGTCATCAATCCGCCCAATAGAGACGATGAGGCAACCCCCAAAATGAACCACATCTGGTATCTGCCGCTAAGTTGACCGCGATCTGTTTCCTGAGAGATATCGAGAACAACCGCATTCCCCCCGATCCAAAGCAATGACCATGCCAATCCCCACATAATGCGACCAGCAAATAGGGGCCAAAAACCTTTTCCTAGCGCATAAAGCACACTCGACAGCGCGCCCACAGATAACGAAGTTATCAATAACGGGCGGCGCGGCAGACGATCGTAGAGCAATCCAACCGGACCGTTCAGCAAAAGGCGCACTGCACGGTTTGCCCCCAATAAAATACCCACCATAGATAATTTCACCCCTACTTGGGCAGCAACAGAAGGATGAGGCAGAACTGTGTATAACGTGGCATCGCCTAGTAATGAAATCGCGGTGCCGATTCCCAATAAAGTAATTATTGGCTTTGTTTTAATCATTGTCAGTGGAGTTTCGATGGAGAGATTTATTGAAATTCGGCAACCATATTGCTAACAATTTCTATTACGCGGCGCATACCCTGTTCTTGCCAGTAGCTTTGGCTTCGAGCACAGCCCAATCTGCTTTCTTTACCAATTCTAATGCAGTTTCTGCATCGTCTGGGAGTGTAGCGACGCCAATGCTGAGGGTATACCCTGAAATAGATTTTCGCTCTGTTAATTCCGTAGCCGCGCCTGCCATTGCTTTCAGTGCCATTGCTTCCGCTTTTTCCCGAATACGTTCAGCGAGATGCAATGCGCCGGGTTTGTCAGTATGTGGCAAGAGCATGACAAATTCTTCACCACCGTATCTTGCTACCACGTCGGGCAAACGCACATCCCTTGATAGAATCTTGGCGATCTCCTGCAACTGGATGTCTCCAGCAGGATGCCCATAGGTGTCGTTGAATATCTTGAAATCATCGATATCAACAAATATTAATGACAAGGGATGTCCATAACGAGCTACTCGAACAGATTCGCTCTCCAAGGCATCATCGAAGGCGCGACGGTTCGCTATGTCGGTCAACCCATCAGTGATGGCCAGCTTTTGAAC
>JADHTJ010000183.1 GCA_016785015.1 Anaerolineales bacterium | reverse complement strand
AAAATAGGGTTGGGGGGGGGACGAAGCCCCCCCCAACCCTATTTTCAGGACTTTCCTGCTGCGTGTGCGTAACATGAGTAACTATTCGAAAGGATGTCAGCGATATTAGGACATCCTTTTTTTTCTGTCTGCAGAAGATCATACTGTTTTGTGCAAGGGTGATAAATGACAACATTTCCCGTTCTAAGAGTTTTGTATCTTTTGTGATGGTGTACAATCACAATATCCCAATTCACATGGTGAGGTGAGATGATGAACAAGCCGCGAGGACTCAAGCATCGGGAAATCCAACTGGATTTGAATTTGTATCGCGAGGAAGTACCTATCCGAGGACTTTCGGATGTGGCATTAAGCGTAGTCGATGTATGGCCAGATGGGGCGGAAAAAACGATCATGTTAGTGCATGGTTATGCTGGCTGCGCAGAGACATGGGAATACCAGATCAATCACTTTGGGCATCAATACCGCGTGGTGGTGCCCGATTTGCGCGGTCACGGCCAAAGCGATGCACCCTTTACAGAGTACACCATGCCAGAACTGGTTGAAGATATCGACACGATTGCCGATGCCCTCGAATTGCCTGAGAAATTTACATTGGTCGGGCACTCCTTTGGAGGCTCGATTTGCGTCGAGTATGCCACCTCCCACCCCAAACGTTTGGAAAAACTGGTCCTGATTGCCACCGCGGGAGAATATCCCTTACCGCGCAGCGCCTCGCTGCTCTCGCGGGTTCCTGTTGCGATATTTCAGCCCTTCTGGCGTTTTCGTCCACGTTGGAATGCTGAAGTGCATGTCATGAAGCGCATGATGCTCAACAATTTGCGCAAATGGCTCGGCTGGGACCTAATGGGCGATATCGTAACGCCAACCTTAATCATCACAGGTGAACGTGATCGATATTTTCCTCGTTGGGCTTTTGAGAAAGTACGCCAAGCGGTGCCCGGAGCTGAAGTACTTGATGTGGGCGCATCGAAACATAAAGTTCAAGTAGAGCGTCATCAAGCTGTCAACCGCGCCATTGAGCGCTTTGTTCAGGGAGAAGTCCAGGGACGAAATATTTCGTGGCGTCAACAGGATGCCGAAACGCAGTTGCTGAGCACGCGGCCCTGGTTGAAAAGTTATGGAAAATATACCCCTTACACGTGTCCGATCCCGCGGCAGCCGTTGTACAAATTCTTAGAGGCTGCTGCTGACCGCGTGCCCAACAATACGGCTACGGTATTCTATGGCTCGAAGTTGACCTATCGTCAGCTTGATCGTCGGGTAAACCAAATGGCGCACGCTTTACATGGATTGGGCGTGCGGCCTGGCGATCGGGTCATGGTGATCTTGCCCAATATGCCGCAGATGGTGATCGCGTATTATGCCGCACTCAAGATTGGCGGTGTGGTAGTGTTGTCTAACCCCGAAGCCAATGCCGAACAAATCTTGCGCCAGATTCAACAAACCCAGGTGAAGGTTTTGGTGACGCTCCAGGAGTTTGGTGAGTTGGCACTTGAAATTCAAAAACACATCCCGCTCAAATTGGTCTTGGCTGATATTCGCAATGTGTTGACCCCCAGGGTTTATAAACAGCTTTTGGCACGCTGGCAGGCAGCTGGATTTCAGCCTCGACAAGATTTACCTAAGAGTGATTTCGCCTATCTGATGGACCGCTTATTGATGGATGCGCCTCATCACGCCCCAGACTTTCAGGCAAATAGTGAAGATCTTGCGAATATTCTGTTTACCAGCGGCACCACCGACGAGCCCAAAGGTGTCCGTCTGACACATGCTAACCTTGTGGCCAACTCCCTTCAGACCCGACATTGGATACCAGAAATCCAGTATGGTGAAGAAACATTTTTGGCAGTGATCCCCCTTTCTCACAGTTATGGCATGACCACAGCGATGAACATACCGATTGCAATTGCATCGACGATTGTGCTTCTGCCCGTCTTCGAACTGCAACAAGTACTCGATCATATCAAGGAATTTAAACCGACCATATTTCCGGGGGTTCCCTCGATTTATGCTCTCATCAATCAGGCTCCCAATGTGCGCTCTTATGGATTATCGTCGATCAAAGCATGTATCAGCGGGGCAGCGCCTTTGCCCGTCGAAGTTCAAGAAGCTTTCGAGAAGCTGACCCGCGGCCGGTTAGTGGAGGGTTATGGGCTGACTGAAACCGCGCCAGTGACCCATGCCAATCCACTCACCGATAGCGGGCGTGTCGGTTCGATTGGAATCCCAATTCCAAACACAGATGCGAAAATAGTCGATATTGTCACGGGGGAAGATTTGCCCGCGGGTATGATTGGCGAACTTTTGGTTAAGGGTCCCCAAGTTATGCCTGGGTATTGGCAGACGGATGATTCGGATTCGCCAGAAACTGTGTTAGAAGATGGCTGGCTGCATACCGGCGATGTCGCTGTGATGGATGCTGACGGATTTTTCAAGATCGTTAGTCGTAAGCGAGATACCATCATGGCTGGAGAGTTCAGCGTCTACCCACGCGATGTCGAAGAAGTGCTGTATGAAAATAGCAAAGTGTTGGAAGCCGCAGTAGTAGGGGTTTCTGGTGATGAACGTGGTCAAAAAGTCAAAGCCTTCGTTGTGCCTCGACCCGGCACAAACCTTTCTTCGGATGAGCTGATCGAACTCTGTCGTAGGCGGTTGGATGAGTATGCTGTCCCCTGGGAAATCGAGTTTCGAGAGGAATTACCAAAATCTTTTGTAGGCAAAGTTTTGAGACGCATGTTGGTTGAGGAATAAATGATTTTTCGTCTTGCTCTGATCATTGGATCAATTGTTGTTTCACTATTCGCCGTTATTGGTGGGTTTGTGCTGCTACAACCTGAGTGGGTTTTCTCACATTTGCGTCAGAGCTCCCCCAATGTGCTTTATGCTATCGATACTAGAGAGAAAGTGGTTGCCCTGACCATCGACGATGGCCCCGACTCGGAACATACGACAGGCATTCTGGATACGCTTGCTAATCACGGAGCACATGCTACTTTTTTCTTGATAACTGAAAGAGTGCCTGGGAATGAAGCGCTTGTCCGGCGCATTGTTGCCGAGGGGCATGAAATTGGCAATCACATGACCGAAGACGAAGCAAGTATCAACTATCCGATAGATAGATTTGAAGAGGAGTTGCTCGCCGCCGATGAAGTGCTCACACAATTTGGAGATATTCATTGGATGCGCCCGGGATCAGGTTGGTACAGCGATGTTATGCTGGATGTTTTGGATGAGTATGGCTATCGCTGTGCCCTTGGATCGGTTTACCCTTACGACCCCCAGGTTGGTTCTGCCTGGTTTTCAATTCGCTATGTCCTGTGGAAGACAAAACCAGGAGATATCATTGTTTTGCACGATTATCGGTCACGCGGCGAGCGGACAATCAAAGCATTGGAATCAATCTTGCCAGAGTTGAATCGTCGCGGATATCAAGTTGTAACCTTATCTGAACTGGAAAGCATAAGCTCAACGAATCAGTAACGGGTGAATTAAGTTAATTCTCGATAGGTGCTTGAAATGTTTTGGGAAGCCACGATGAATGCCAATGCCCTCAACTGGTTATTGGAACCAGACTCTCCCGGAGTGCGCTATCTTGCGCTGCGTGACCTCGCAGGGTTATCAATCGACGATTCTGAGTTAGATAAAGCGCGACAGGAAGCTCATGAATTTGGCCCCATAGCCAAAATCCTGGACGAGATGGACGATAGCGGGTATTGGGCTGAACCGGGACCGGGCTACAATCCCAAATATCGTGGATCCGTTTGGTCGTTGATCATGCTCTCACAGTTGGGGGCTTCTGCTGATTTGGATGATCGAATCCAACGCGCTTGTGAGTATATGATGGAGAACAGCATTTCCGATAACGGCCAGTTCACAGTCTATGGCACACCATCGACTACGGCGGATTGTTTACAGGGCAATATGTGCGCAGCACTGATAGATTTGGGGTTCAATGACCCGCGCATGCATAAAGCGATTGATTGGTTAGCGCGCAGCGTTACTGGCGAGGGTATTGCCCCTAATACCGATCGAAAAGCCAGTTTGCGCTACTACGCTGGAAAATGCGGACCAGGCTTTCTCTGTGGAGCTAACAATAAATTGCCCTGTGCATGGGGAGCGATAAAGGTAATGTTGGCATTAAGTAAGCTGCCTAAAGAATATCGCAACGATCTCGTTGATGATGCAATTACCCAGGGCGTCGATTTCCTCTTTAGTACTGATCTTGCAGATGCAGAATACCCCTCGGGATGGAATGAAAAACCCAGTGGCAATTGGTGGAAATTTGGCTTCCCCGTTTTTTACATTACCGATTTGTTGCAAAATGTCGCCGTGTTAGTTGATTTAGGCTATGCACGCGACCCGCGACTGAAGCGTTCTCTGGTTTTGATCCGGGATAAACGCGATCAAGATGGTCGTTGGATTTTGGATTATCACTATACAGGTAAAACCTGGATAGATTTCGGGGAAAAAAAGCAGCCTAATAAATGGGTCACCTTGAGAGCATTACGAGTATTAAGCAAAGTCAATTGAAAAAGAAAAAACTCGGTTTCACTCCCCAAGGGCGAACCGAGTTTTTTCTTGGCAAAAGTACCTGGAGTAGGAGTTTTAGAAACGCGATCCGCCGTTATTTCCGCGCTCGCGGCTTCCACCATAGGGAATTGGGTGATAGGTTGGTTCTTGGGACGAGTAATCTGGATCTGAGTATGTCTGCTTGGGAGCAGGATTGAACGATCGAGCACCTACTGCACGCCCAACTGGGGAAGAACGCCGATTGCTGGAGACAGGCCTTGATTGAGTCCTATTATTTGCAGGTTTTCGATTTGCGCTCACACGAGATCCGGTGCGGGTAGTAGACCTTCGGTTACTTTGGCTGAATATGCGATCTCCGGCAACAGAAATAGTACCAATAATCAGTACCCGGATCAGCCAAACCATAATGGCCACGAAAATGGGCACCACTTTGAGTAGTGTGCCGCGAGCGACAACGGCATTGCCTAGGGTGTCATGGTTGAGAATTGCAATAGAGACACCCCACCAGGTCAGCATAGCATTCATCATGGCAGCCAGCATCCAGGCCCCAAATAGATACCAAACTTCAGCCGGTTCGTCACGACCCTGCTCGGGGGTGAATAGACGAGCGATACCAGCAAAGTCAATACCACAGAATGCGATCGATAGAATCGTCGCCCAACGGATACCCAGGAATTTTAGATTCCCGAGCACATCAGAGAGAGCGAAGTCCGTGGTGGAATAGTTAAAGACTTCGAAGGCCAGCAAAGCAGTGACAATAAGGGCTCCAAAGATTAGGCCGCGTTGGAGGCGCAGCCGTTTTTGAAAGAGAGATAATTCAGACAACATGCGAAACCTCCTTAGTGAGAGTAGGTAAGTGGATATCATCACTTACCAGGTTAGTAGTTGAGATAATATAGAACAAATGTTCTAATTTGTCAAGGGCAATGATTTTGTCTCACAGGGCAATCGCATTTAGAAATAGCGGCTATGGATGAGAACACGCAAAACATCCTTTTGGGTAGGGAGCCAACCGCGTTGGCGGCTGAATCGGGCTAAACACATCTTATCGAATCCGCCCAACGCGCCTGGCCTGAGCGTGTCGAAGGGGTTGGGCTACTGACCCAGAAAGAATTTTCACAGAGAGAAAATCCATATGCGATTGCCCTATTTTGTCTCATCTTTAGCAATGGAATATTCAAAAACAACGGCTTCCTGACTGGGAAGCCGTTGTTTTGTAAATGATTTAATTTGGAACTAATATCGGGCGGATTTCCAAATCTGCTATGGCATTACGCGTTATGCAACATTTCAATCCCAGGTTCCAGCTACCAATTTAGGTAAGATATTCCCCGCTTTACCCTGTATGGGATAAGTCACTCGTTTAGTGATTAGTGTTTCTATAGGGTTGATCTCCACGACAACGGCATCCGCATCTAATGCCATTATGGGAAGCGATGCGGCGGGCTGAATTAATGTCGATGTGCCGATGCTGAAGAAAAGGTCGCATTTTTGGGAAGCAGCCATAGCTTTGTGTAGATCGTCTAAAGGCAGCGCTTCACCGAACCAAACCACATCTGGCCTGAGCATACCATTACATTTATGGCATCGCGGTGGGGGTGTCTCGGTGGGTTTGAGATCTTTGTATTCGACAATTTCATCACAATCCAAGTCCGTACATCTCGAGCGGAAAATATTGCCGTGCAGTTCTAATACATCCTTGCTGCCGGCCATTTTGTGTAGACCATCTATGTTTTGGGTGATCAATGTGAATTGGGCATTTTGATCGAGGAGTCGCCGTTGCATTTCAGTCAACGCATAGTGGCCATCGTTGGGGTCTTTTTTCTCGATCATCTCACGACGCCAGGTGTACCATTCCCACACTCGCCAGGGGTTCTTTTCGAATGCATAGGGCGTAGCCAGTTCCTCAGGGTTATACTCAGCCCAAATACCAGTCTGGGCTTCCCTGAAAGTGGGCACACCGCTTTCGGCAGAGATACCTGCACCGGTCAGAACCACAACTCGTTTGGCATCTCTCAGATTGGAAACCAATTCTGGGGCAATCAAAGGAGGTCTCGTATTGTTGATCCAATCCCATATGAAGCTCATATGCCATGCTCCCTGTTGCGAAACTTCTCCCAATAGCGGCGAATGCCTTCTGCGGACATCCAGGCAGGGCTTGCCTTTTCATAGGATTCCAATGCCACTTCAGCGACACCATCAGCAAGTGCACGCTCAGATTCCCAGGCCGCAACTTCACTTTCCAGTGTTTCGATGCTTGGTTTTGTGGGCATGATGTTTTCCATCCAGGCTTCGATCTGATCAAGCCCAGTTCTCACCGCAGCAAGATGTGCCCTCGGATCATCGAAAATGCCAAAGTGCGTGGGAGCAATAAACGAAATCTCTTCTCGGGCTAAACGGTCAATACTCTCGCGCCATTTCTTGATGTGAAATTCCGGTGGTGGCGTAGGGATGCGCAAATGTGCGGGGCCAGGAGAGTACATGCGCACACCGCCAACATCTCCTGTAAAACAGATATCTTCAAAGAGATAAGCCATATGGTGATAAGCGTGACCGGGCGTATCTAGGGCACGGAAGACCAGGTTTTCGATTTCGATCTCGTCGTTATCGTGCAGGATCGAAATTTGCTTTTCGGGGATGGGCAGAAACTCTCCCCAAAGGAAGTCCATTTGATCCCCATAAATCCGTGATGCACTGCGCAGCAATTTTTCGGGATTGATCATATGGGGCGCACCAACGTGGTGAACATGGACGCGTGTACCCTGACGGGCGAACCAACCCGCGGCCCCGGCGTGATCCAGATGAATGTGGCTGACCAACACATCGGTGATATCTCTGGTAGTGAAGCCCTGTATGCCTAAGGCTGATTCTAGCGTTTTGAGCGTGGATCCTGGCCCACACTCAACAAGCACTGCCCCATGGTTGTGGGGGATCAGATAAGCAGCGATAGCGTTTGGGATATCAAGAAAGTTCAAATCGATGGTGTGTACAAGGGAATGTGAAGTCATAGTGATAATTATACTCACACATTTGAGCGATCTAACCAAGTTTCGTGAACATGCAGCCATTCCAGCTCATTGGGGGTGCCCGGTTTCTTCCTAAATAGCACGCTGCTCAGACGGACTGTCGCATTGCCCTCGAAATCTTGACATTCGTGGTAAGTTGCCAAAACGAGTTCATCAAACCAATGCTCCACGCGCACTTCTTCGATCCAGATGCGCATCCCATTTTTTTTGTTATGTGCCTGATGAATTCCATCGAGCAACGGTAGGCGCTCTAGGACAATACCGTCAGGTGAGACCAGCTTAAATGAATCGGCTAACACATTGCTCAAGCGGGAGAAATTTTCTTCAGAAAAATCAATATCCCCGTTGTACCAGTCTTGGAAGAATTGGTGCAGTTGGACAATTTCGGCTTCAATATGTAAGAATTCAAACGAGTGTACGCGGCGATTTTGTGTCATATGTATTTTTTCATCAAACTTCGGAAGTCTTTGACATAATTACTTATCTA
>JADHTJ010000182.1 GCA_016785015.1 Anaerolineales bacterium | reverse complement strand
AGAAAAGGACTTGATAGTGCCCGAATTCGCGTAGTGGACGAGTAGACTTGCGACCACTCACCCGACGCTGGTGTCGTCGCAGCCGTCCGAAAAGGCTCTCGATTTGCAGGTTATCAGGGGGTAAGCCAGGAATGTCATAGGTGTGTAACAAATCGGGTCCGTACAGGCTCCAGGTTCGCTGGAGTTTGCTCTTGAGTGCACTTTGGGGGCGCTGATATTTTGGGTCTGGTTTGAAGCTATCGAGTAGCTCTTCTAATTCTTTGGCAACCTGACCACTGTTGATGGGATCATCTAAGCATAATTGTTTGGGATAGCGTAAACACGCAGAAATCTTTCGTAGCCATTGATGGGCTTCTTTGACGTTGATGGCAAGGGTGCGATTTTTGTCAAGAACTCGCTTGACTTGCTTGGATAGTTTTTGGAAATATGAACACTCTGGACAAACCCTTGTCAATTCACCCAAAGCTTGATCAATGGCTTCCAACTGCTGGTAACCTGCCAGGCCACCCCATGCGAAAGGTTTGCGGGTGCTGCGGTTGACCGCATCCCGAATAGCCATTCGTATTTGTTTCTCAATCTTTTGCAGTTCAGGATCACAGGCTAAAAGGGGGAATCTTCGGGTGCTTTGGGCAGCCCACCCAGGTCTTGTCTCATCCACTTTCGCAATTCATCATCATAAACCAGGGATGGATCGGCTAAGTTGTTCAAGAAATGGGCCTGACAACGCTGGCGGGGCGCTTCTGGCCAGATGGTTTCCAGGGCTTCGATGATCGCAGCTTCTCCATCCGATAAGGTTGCCAATACAGGATAAGGCAGGTCTTGGTATGGCTGAAGCCATTCAATCAACTCCCTCGCTTTGGCATGATCCAATTGGATGGCTGTCACCGGCGTGTTGCTCAAGACTTCGTACAACACATACAATAGCGTACCGTGGCCTTCAGGTTGCAACGCATCCAATGCCCAGATCAATCCCCCATGCTTATCAACCGCCTGTTCCAATCTTCGTTCTGTCCGTTCGCTCATCGCTCCCAAGAACGCTAGGAACTGCCGGTACAGCTTCCCCGTATTCCTTTCGTTGATCAATATCCCCCTCTCATTCAGATCTCGCTGGATTTCTACCAACTGCTTATGTTCGTGTTCATGCTGCCAGCCAATGTAGGCCAAGATATCCAACCCATACGTGCTCTTGGGTAGACTGATCAACGAAGCCTGACTGGCATAGTAATGCTTGCCAGAGTGGCTGCAATTTTCGCTTGTACATTCTTTTGTTTTCCCAGCAACAAATATCGGACCTTCCAGCGTCTGGACAGTTTTCCTCATATGCCAGGTGTTACGGGGCTTCAATGCCTCCCCGCAGTGTGGGCATTCTTCCAGTTCACATTCCAGGATCAGCCGTTTTGCATTCTCAAATTTTCTCCAGGGTCGATGCCGAGGTTGCTTTGCCATCTACTTGCCTCTTGTCTAATATGATAATGCACAATTGTACTCACTCAATTGTGCATTATCAAGACAGCAAAGGTACAGACCGGCATATATGGGGGTTAAAATGTCCAAAAAATCCATAGTTTACAATAAAGTCTACTCGAATTGCACCACTTTAGCACCACTTTCAAATTAGGAAAGACGACTCTAGTTCATCCTACTGATTCGAAGTTCCAGAAAAAATTGTCCATCTCATATATTTTGAATTATAGCGATAAAAAGCACGATTCCCATACATTTTCTGCCCCTTGAAGGGGCTTTCAAGAACGAAGAGCAATATGGGAAATGGGCTTATTAATTAATAAAAGTCCCCCAAAAGGGGGACTCGAAATTCTTAGAATTTTATTTCCTGTCTTTTATTTTTTGATGACGGGAACTGTAGTCCCTGCCAGATCATTAATTACATTAACTAAATCACTACCAGCGGGAACAATGATCTTAGTATTATCTTTTAAAGCTTCAGCGACTGTCTCCAGTTTTTTGAGCAGCTGTGCATTGCCGATAAAATATTCTTCAGCGGCAACGTTAACAGTCTTGATGGCATCTCCATCTGCATCTGCTTTTAATCGAATCGCCGCGGCGATCCCTTCTGCTTTTTTAATTTCAGCTCGCCTTTCTCCATCAGCCTTGGTTTCAATCGCTGTTGCCAGGTCAAGGGCAGCTATTTTTTCATTTTCAGCTTTGACAACCTGGTTCATGGCGTCTTGAACATCATCCGGAGGTTCAATTCGCTGCAGCTCAACCCGGACAACATCAATTCCCCATTTGGAGACTTCTTTGGATAATATTTTTTCAACTTCTAAATTAATCTGATCTCTATTTTCGTTTGCCTCTGTCAGGGTCATTTTACCGATCACTGCTCTGAGGGTTGTTTTTGCCAGAGATGGCACTGAGGATTCAAAATTGTTCACGTTATAAATTGCTTTTTTGGCTTCTTCAACCCTGTAATAGACCACACCATCAACTACAGCATTTAATTTGTCCTTTGTAATAATTGATTGTGGATCAATATCCACTCGGCGCTCTGTTATGTTTATGCGATACATTTTTGAGAGGAAAGGGATAATCCAGTTAAAACCAGCACCGGCAGTTTTTGAATACCGGCCTAGAAATTCGACTATTCCCACTTCTACAGGCCGAAGGATCTTTATGCCTGAAGCGAAGATAAATAATACGAGTAATACTACATAGAATACGATGTCCATCTAATTGCTCCTTATGGTTGATAACAATCGACTAGTTAATTGAGGAGTGTGCATAAATGAGATGACATAGTCGGAGAGATGGTACAACCTACTGGAAATTGTCCAAGATTGCCAGTAGGAGAAGAAAAAGATGCTACCATCTCGAGACGACTATGTCGAAACATACTTTACATTGTTTGAAATATTTCAGCAAGGTCGAGACCAACATTTGAAACGGGGTCGGCCATATACATACGCAGATAAGGTTCTAATCTTGTTCTTTACCATGATGTTGATAAAGCGCATTACTGCGTTCAAAGCACAACATCGCTGGCTGGTCAATCACCCAGCAGAAGCATGGCGATTGGGCTTTGAAACTGTTCCGCATCGAACCACATTGTCACGGCGTTTCAAGCAATTGAATGGAACCATCCGGGAGTTTACGATCTTTATCGGATGGTGGGCTGAAATGCTTAGCCCAGTTTTCAACAGCCATATTCTTGTTGAAGATGCTAGCTTATTCAAGGCACTCGGGCCAGTGTGGCATCAGTCTGATCGCAAAGCCAACCGCATCCCAGAGAAACTGCGCAATCTAGACACCGATGCCAGTTGGGGCAAAAGCGGTTACCATGGCTGGGTGTATGGCTATTGCCTACATCTCACCTGCAATCGGATTGGTTTTCCCAAGCTGGTTCAGGTTGAAACAGCTAGCATGGACGAAAGCCACATTCTGGAACAAAAGAATGAGGCAATCTTTCGCCTGAACCCACGGGCTTTGGTCGCAGACAATGCCTATCACAAAGCTATGCGGATCAGACATTGGGCCAAAGCTGGCGTCCTTCTACTCACACCAGCGGCAACTTGGAAGAACGGCCGCTATGCTCGAGCCTACCACCAACTGATCAGTAAACGACCCTATTGCCAATGGCTAGCCTGCCGTAAAACTGCCATTGAGCCTGTGTTTGATTTGTTTGCTAAAGTTCTAGGTACTACTAATAATCAGAAACAACTGCCTATGCAAAACCTTGCTAATGTCCGAACTTTCTTATCTCTGGGTGTTTTGACTGTTCAAATTGCCATGATTGTCAATAACGTCTGGCAATTGCCGCCCAGACAAATATCGAACTTGCTATCCGTATTCAATTGATTATGCACACCCCTCAGTTAATTGATCTTGGTTTATTGGAAGCATAAACCTGAATTCCACGTCAAAACAAATTCTATTTATGTTTGGGCTTTATCATTTTTCGTTTTAGCTCAAGTTCTTCGATAAGAATATCTAATTGTTCACGGTTTGTAGCAATTGGCATTTGCACAGTACTAATACATTCATGAATCTCCCCTACGCACATTTTCTAGACTTCTAGTAATTTTAAAAGACAGGGCAGCTAATTATTAGTGCCCTGTCTTTGATTAACTTCAATCCGTTGTGTTAGAGAGCTACAACATTCTGAGCATTCGGGCCTTTTTGACCCTGCTCAACGGTGAATTCAACTCGCTGACCTTCATCGAGGGTTTTGAAACCTTCAGCAACGATAGCGTTGAAATGAACGAAAATATCTCCACCTGCATCGCGCTCGATAAAGCCGTAGCCTTTACCACCATTGAACCATTTTACTGTACCTTGTTCTTTAGACATGATTTGAAACTCCTTTCTTCTAAAATTTACTACGTTACGCATGGGTTCCAAATCAAGGTTTTAGCTCTTATCAGAACTTTCTGTTTAACAAGCGAAGAAGTTTAGCACATTACGAAATATTGTGTGTAATACTTTTGTTAGAATTATTTCAGATTAGGAGCTTAGCATTGCTGCCATTTCTTTCTGGGCTTGAGGTAATGGAACGGAGAGAGAAAATACCCACTCTACTAGAAGCGATTTTATCGCGCGATCAAGAATTGATTTATCTATGTCACTTAGCGTAATTTCTTTACTATAGTCGGACAGATCACGAATAACGCGACAAATTGATATGAGTTGTCCATCCTTCAAAATCTCAAGGAGTTGCTTTTTCCGTATAAGAATATTGCCAGGTAACGGATCATTTGGGCTTTCTAAATCTGAGCATATGTCTTCGAACTCGCTCTTTGATTTCGGTGCACGTAGGCTATTCCGATCTTTAGTCTTGACAGGTATCCAGACTGAAAGAAACGGAGTTTGAAAAACATAACAGCTGACATAGTGATTGTGAACCGTCTTAGTTTCGATATCCACTATCTCGCCGAGGCCGTGGGTCAAATGAATTGCTTTGTCGCCGATTTGAAAAACCATTTTGACTCTCTTTCTGGGATTTGCAGCATGATTATTGACAATCCGCTGTCCAGAACTTTTGGCAATATAAAAACCGCCATCCGGATAACAGAATGGCGGCATCAATGCGGAATTGGGGTGAACTTCTTAATTATATCATGGACACTGCCAATATGGTTGTTATTGCTGAAAGGCGGGCGTATTTCAGTTTGGGGGTGAGTTGTAAGCACGGCACCACATTTTGTCGAAGCGATTACTCAAAATAGCCGAACGAACAGGCAAAAGACGTTCAGCACCCTTGCGGCTCCAACGCATTCCTGAGCCACAGAAACGGGCTTTGTATTGTTTAGCCGCACTTTCCACCATGCCACTGCCGATAGGATAGCCTTCGCTACGCATCTCCAAGTAATTCATGCGTCTACGGTTGTTGTGGAAATATCCTGATTGCTTGAGTATGTCTTCCGATTTCTTGGGTTGTTTGGTAGCTTGCCGTTTTAGGGCTTTGACCAATTTGTTGACATGACCTTGATAGAGTTTGGTTTCCCAACGACGATACCATCGCCGGGCAGCTGGGGTGCCTTCACCATACAGGATGCGAGCTGCTTCAGCCAGATGTTCGGAGGCGTGATACCAATCCACAAGTTGATGACTGTCATAGAAGTGTTCGCTAACCAGGTTCCAAATCCATAGCGCTCCATCTCCAATCGTCAAACTATCTTCAGCGTGCATCCAGAAGCGTTGTCGAGCTTCAGCCCAGAGTTGGCGACCAAAACGCTCTGGACCCCCCAAATGAGCAACATAGCTATTGTTGGTTGCACTGCCTAACTCGATCTTTTCCTGAGTATGTTCATCATAATGAAGACGTTGGACAACATCAAATACACAGCCAACTTTCAATTCTTTCCAACCTTCATCTCGAATATGTACCATCGTGCCATCCATGGCTGCCCCCATGCGCCCCAGAGAACGGTTGGGGTCGATTGGGATTGGCTCTTCAAGTTCATAAGCCTTCACTTGTTGCTTCGCTTCGATCTCTTGAAACTTCTCTCCCCATCGTTCCACCCGTCGCCACACACTACTGCGTGATATATCAACCTGTCCCACTTCTCTCATTATCTCTTCAACCTGGCTATACGTCACTAATCCGCTCAGCCACACCGCTTGTTTGGCTACCTGTTCACTCCAATGTTTTTCCCATAATTTCATTTGCTCATCCAAGGGGGAAAAAACCGCGCCGACAGCGGGGGCAGTAGTAATGGCTTCTCTCAATCTTCAGATTTCCTACTCTAGTTTCAAAATCGCTTTCCTTCTGCCCTTTATTCTCCATTTCCTTCTCGCATTCAGGGCAGCGGATCCTCTCCACAGGTTGCCCGCTTTCTTGCTGAGCAAGTACCGTTTCAGCCATCCGTTTTCCTATTCTTTTTCTCAATCTCAACACAATCTCTTCTATCTGCGCCATGTCGGGCTCTGCTGTGCTTTCATCCCAGGCCATCAATTCATCGAACAATTCTTCTGCTTCCGCCATGTACTCAGCTTTCAGCCTTGCTTGACTCTTTTTCATTGGTCATCTCCTTATGACCTGCCCCCCAAGAACTGATCCATAACTAATGATAGTATAGGATCAAAAGGAGGCAGAAAAGATGGCAAGACGAAGAAGGTATTCACCTGAGCAGATCATAACGAAGTTGCGAGAAGTTGAGGTATTGCTTAGCCAGGGGGAAATGGTTGCACAGGCTTGTAAAAAGATTGAAGTAAGCGAGCAGACATATTATCGCTGGCGGCGAGAATATGGGGGTATGGACGTGACACAAGCAAAACAGCTCAAAGAACTCGAAAAAGAAAATACTAGGCTGAAGAAATTGGTTGCAGATCTATCGCTAGACAATGCGATCTTGAAGGAGGTGCTATCAAAAAAGTGATTTCGCCCGACAGGAAACGCAAGGCGGTCAAGCAGGTGATTGAAGTGCTGGATGTATCTGAGCGTCGAGCCTGTCGGGCATTGGGACAACCACGCTCAACACAGCGCTATGATAAACGAATTGCGGACGATGAGGAGATCTTGACAGGAAGGATCATTGATCTGGCCAGCCAATACGGCCGTTATGGCTATCGCAGGGTGACGGCTTTGCTGAGAAACGAAGGTTGGATTGTCAATCACAAGCGAGTGGAGCGGATTTGGAGAAGAGAAGGGCTGAAAGTGCCCCAGAAACAGCCAAAAAGAAGTCGTTTATGGCTCAAAGATGGTTCAGTGGTCAGGCTGCGGCCATTATTCCCTAAGCATGTCTGGAGTTATGATTTCATGCAGGCGTACACGCATAATGGCATTCCCTTTCGGATCTTGAATGTGATCGACGAATACACCCGTGAATGCCTGTCAGTACGTGTAGCTCGAAGTCTGACCCATCGAGATGTTTTGACAGTGCTGGCTGACCTATTCATTCATCGAGGTGTGCCAGTCCATATTCGTTCTGACAATGGTTCTGAATTCACCGCTAAGAAAGTGCGTAGGTGGTTAGCAAGGCTCAAGGTCAAACCCCTGTTTATTGAGCCAGGCAGCCCTTGGGAAAACGGATATATTGAATCGTTCAATGGCAAGATGAGAGATGAGTTGCTGAATGGAGAAATCTTCTATTCTTTGAAAGAAGCGCAGGTACTAATCGAGATGTGGCGAAAGGAATACAACACGATCAGACCCCATAGTTCACTGGGTTATCGACCACCAGTTCCGGCAACTACCGTTGTCCAACCTTCACAATTTCAACTGGTTGGACTAACATAGAGACTGGATCAATTATTGGGGGCAGGTCACAGTTGCATTGAATCCTTTTAGCAATGTTTTTGATTCCTCGGAGATTTTCTTCTGTTTGTATTTGATTATCTCGTTAAGTTCATCCCTTCTTCTTTGATACTCTTCACTTCTTTGATTGTCGCGTATGATATCTTCTAACTTGTCACAACTCTCATCGCCTAATTCAATTTCTTTTGTGATAAGTGTTAGTACATCGTAAAAAAAGTTAGTGAAAGAAATTGACAAAACCTGTCAGGTAGATAAAATGACAGGATGAAAAAACAACATGTAGAACTCAATGATGTAGATCGAGCATATCTCAAAACCTTGCTCAGCAAGGGTGAACT
>JADHTJ010000181.1 GCA_016785015.1 Anaerolineales bacterium | reverse complement strand
GTTGCCAGGATCATCAAGCGCGCGGGTTCGTGGATCAGCTTGTCGATCTCTGTCAGGGGTTGCAGTTCTACGTTGGCAGGATCAGGCATGGGGAACCTCGTCAACATCCAAACTTTGAGGGGGATTCCTACGCATGAATTGAAGAAACATGAGGCTTCCCGTTACCAGAGTGATCAACCCCATCACCGTACATAGCAACCCAACCGCTTCATATCCAGAGGCGATGCTGAACACTGGCATCGCAATTCCGCCTAAAACGAAGAGTACGGCCCAAATATAACCGCGTCTCAATCCGTAGGTTTGTCCCAACCAATAGGGGCCAATTGCCAACAAAAATCCGCTAGCTGGGGGAACGATATAGGTGAGAAAAAATTTCACGCCCGGGTTTTGACCAAGAATCGCCATCGAGATCGCCATCGCTCCTAATAACACTACGATCATGATGAGGGCAGATATTCCAATCCCTTTGCTTGTGGTGTGGGGATCTTCAGGGAGTTTGACATAGCCTGTTCGAGGGTAGATATAGCGCTTCTTGATTCGTTCGATCAAATTTTTCCCGAAGAATATTGTCACAAGGATGAAAACAACTCCTGCGGGTAGGGTGTTGGTTGCCAATGAGCCGCCGTAGAAGAATAAGAACAAGCCCATAAATATCTCGGTCAGGCCATCTTGGAAAGCGGCGTAATTAGCTCTGCGTTCGATTTCTTTTAAGTCGAAGTTGAGAGACATAGTGGTACTCCTATTTCGATTTGTTGTGAATACTGGTTTGCAAAACAAACTAGTCTATGGTAATTCTACACTTTTTCATTTGTTTGTCAAGAATCAAAAAACGCCCCAATTTAGGGCGTTTCTTTTATTATGAAATTCAGCTTACAAATATTTACTCAAGGAGCTCCAGTCAAAATCGATATAAGGTGCATCACTTTCAATTTTGTCTTTGCGCCCGCGCATATAGCCCACGCACCATGGGTCATCCAGGTTATCTACATCCATACTGCGGTGGATCACAGCGTAAAGGTCGATCTCGCGCAGTTTGAGGAAATAAGGCAGCTCTTTCAGCCATAGCGCATCAAGCTTATTCTCATTGCTGTAACCCCGCAAGAAGTTTCCCATGAATTCATCGGTGAACGCAGCTTTATCTTCTTTCCACATCGCCGCGTAGAACAACACCATGGCAATGTCATAGATGAACCAGCCATAGACACAGTCATCAAAATCGAACAGCGTGATCTGTCCATTATCGACGAAGATATTGTCGCCATGAGCATCTTGGTGGATGAGACCATAGCCATCCCGATTCTTGGGTAGAGTCTCAAAGTAGGGCATCAATTCCCGGAATTTTGTGAGGGCTGCTGCTTCCGATGCGGGCAGCCAATCTTCAAGCTCGAGATTTTTAGGATCGTCCCACTCTGGACGACGCCAACTGAGATCAGTTGGGAGATAATCTTTTGTCAAGGAGTGGATGCGTCCAATCACGCGACCATAATGTTCAAAAAACTCGGGAGTCCAATCTTCTTTTTGGGTAGGTCTGCCGGGAGCCTTCTTGAATGCTGTCGCCAGGAATTGGTCGCCGTGTCCATCAGCGACAACTTCGACCAGGTTCCCGCTTTGAGAGTAGATCGCTCTCGAAACCGAGGCGCCACCCTCGGCCAAGTAATTGATCCAGTCCACTTCACCAGCTATCAATTCAGGTGTCCGTCTCAAACTGTGGCTAACCCGTAAGATGTATTCTCCATGCTGATTAGAATACTCATAGATGAAACTTTCAAAGCCGTCTAGCAATTCGAAATTGTCTTTTTCAATCCCAAAGCGTTTCATGGCCTCGTGCAGGATATTATCGTTGTAGCGTTGAACAATTTTTGGTTCCATTCTGGGTATTGGTTCTCAATCTGGTAATTCGTCCAGTACTTGTTGGATTTGGGTTTTGTAATTTTGGAATGCCTGTCGACCTTTTTCTGATAATTGAACCATGGTATGCGATTTTTTGTTAACGAAAGTTTTCTCGATTTCCACATACCCGGCCTCTTCTAGTTTGCTCAGGTGCGAGGAAATATTGCCCCAGGTCAGGTCGGTCAGGTTCATCAGGAAGATGAAGTCCGCGCTTTCGACAACATAGAGATAGGTCATTACCATTAACCGGGCTGGCGCATGGATGACGCGATCAATATTTGCAAGGGGGTGTAGTTCTTGGTTGCTTTTCCCTTCGGCTGTCATCTCAGCCCTCCTCCGAGTGGCGCGGATAAGATTTCATGAACTGGAACAGAATATATATCCCGATCCCCAAAATTACCAGCCCGGAGAATGCCATAGGATATTGGAACTCAATGCCTCGATAGACCGATAAAATGGTTGATAGCAGCATCCCAAAGCCAAATAGCAATCCATAAAGGTGGAATCGCAGCACTGAAAATGAGTATGCGATAGAGCTGAATAACGCAATCGTCAAAAGTGTGAAGAAGATATCCACATCGAAATCCGTTACCCATCTCGGCAGCCGTTCCCAGGTCGGTTCCTGAAAGATGATATCGGAAGCCGAGATGTACCAGGTGGCAAGAACTGCAAGAACCAGTATAGCTGTAGCAGACACCGCTTTGATTAAGCGCGTTTTTGTCTGTGACCCAAACTTGACAATACCAACTCTGGGAGGAACAAGGCGAGATTTTATGAAACTGAGCGATCCCACTGCGATTAATACAACGATCAGGATTGCGACTGCGTTTAACACTGGCCCAAGAAGGTTGCGAGTAAAGGAATAGAGGCTTAACACGATCATAACAATCCCAAGAGATATATCGTTCAAACCATCTGTATAGGTAGCTAACTTGAATGAATTGCGTTCAGCGGTTTTTAAATTCAGTGATTGAGACATGTTTCATTCCTTCAGTTTTGTGTTGATTCTGTGGGATGCGGATATCGTTGTAAGAATCGAATGAACATAAAGACTCCAACAATGATCATTACCGCAGCAGATATGCCAAAGGTGATTGGGAATCCGTGATGTGCCGCCCCATAATTTATCCACAATAACTGGCCAATGATTGGTGAGAGCGCAGTTAGTAGACCATAAATGATCAGGCGAGGAAAATCCAGGAAATAAGCACCACCACCGAAAACCACCATCGCTACAATACTGAATGCAGCCGGGAAAAACGAGCCATCGGGCGCGTCGCTATAAAAGAAAACTATTCCAAAACCTAGCCCTGATAAAAGTGTAGCAGTCGTGATCAGGGTAATTTTCCTAATTTTGGATTTGCGCTCTTGGTGATAATTTACCAAACCGACGCGAGGTGTTGTGATAAATTTTTTCAAATAACGCATACCCCAAAGGGCGAGTAAATAAATTGGCAGCACGACCATTGAGCTCCAAAAATCACCCCAACCCAAATCTGTAAGCAGGGGAACGATGGCAAACTGGGATATGATAAGCCCTAAAAAAATATCCCACAAACCATCCTGGAAGGTCATGCCAAAGGCCTTGCGTTCAGCGTCTCTCAAATTAAGTTGTTGTGTCATTTTATTCTCCAAATAGGGTAACTTTGTAACATTGAGTACTTTGCAAAACAAAGTGCTTTGTGTGTATTATACATTTTGCTCTAAAGTTGTCAAGAGGCTTTTGCGATATAATGCCAAACTATGCAAAGAAACCGACTTCTAATTGCGCTGGTTGTGGTACCGGCTTTGGTATTGCTGGCAGCGTTGCTTTATAACTACCCTCCGATCAATGAGCGTCTAGCCTGGCGCGTTGATGCTTTGAAGGCAGAGATCAAATATGCCCTCAATCCCCCTGAAGAAGCGCTTTTCATTCCCGAAGGAGAGGGAGAGCAAACGCCCATTCCAACAATCCAGCCAAGCCCGACACCAATTCCACCAACACTGACGCCTACAGAACCTGGGCCAACGGAAACTTCATTGCCCTCCCCCACACCGACGATCACCTCGACGCCCATTCCAGACAAAATCAACCTGGGGGGCATTCGGCATGAATTCCAAAAATGGAACAACTGTGGTCCGGCAAACCTCTCGATGGCGCTCTCGTTTTGGAAATGGAATGGCGATCAACGTGATACAGCAGCATACTTGAAACCCAACCAACGCGATAAGAACGTTATGCCCTATGAGATGGTGGCCTTCGTCAACGAGGAAACCGAATTCAATGCCTTGTGGCGCGTGGGCGGTGATTTAGATTTATTGAAACGCTTCATTGCAGCAGGATTCCCGGTAATTGTTGAGAAGGGCTTCGAAGGTACTGGCTTCGATGGCTGGATGGGGCATTACGAGGTCATCAACGCCTATGATGACTCTCGCCAACGCTTTACGGCGCAAGACTCATTTATCATGGAGAATATGCCGGTCTCGTATGAGGAAATGGAAACATATTGGGGGCACTTCAACGATACCTACATTGTGATCTACTACCCGGCGCGTGAAGCAGAAGTCATGGAAATCCTCGGCCCCCATGCCGACGAAACCTACAATTACCAGTACGCTGCGCAGATAGCATCCGATGAGATTTTCGCTCTCGAGGGCCGTGAGAAAGCCTTTGCCTGGTTCAATCGGGGTACCAATTTGGTATATCTCGATGACTACGCCGGAGCCGCGGCGGCATATGATGAATTCTTTGCTCTTTACGCCAATCTCAATCCCGATGAAGTCAATATCCCTTGGCGCACAGTCTGGTATCAGACAGGGCCCTACTGGGCGTATTTCTATTCGGGACGTTACTACGATGTACTTAACTTGGCCACTACGACCATCGATGCGGCCAGCGAACCTGCCATTGAAGAGACATGGTATTGGCGTGCGCTGGCAAAAGAAGCCTTAGGTGATATTGATGGTGCCTTGGCTGACCTGAGAGAAGCCGTGAAGCTAAACGAGAACTTCGATATTGGTTGGTATCACCTTGAACGCATCCAAGGCGGTGGATAGTCAGATTTTTCTGTAACCTTTTTCACATTCCTGCATCCAATAAAGATAGTTGCCACAGGTGACTATCTTTTTGAATCGTTTATGGAGGAATGTATGCCGATTTTTGAATTCGTATGCGAAGAATGCGACCAATTTTTTGAAGAGCTGGTGCGCAGTGCAAGTGCCATTGGCGAGGTGATCTGCCCTGGATGCCAGAGCGAAAGCGTGCAAAAGAAACTCTCTACATTTGCATCCAAGGTTGCTGGTTCGAGTTCATTTTCACCAAGCACATCTGTACCTTCTTGTAGCCCTGGTGGTCTCTGAGGGATTTAGTAGGGTCAGCCGTTGGTTGACATGCAAAAGAACGAGGCACGGACGTAATTCCGTGCCTTTTCTTTTTCTAGCTACCCGACAAATTTAGAACCTGGCACCAAACTTATCACGAATGGGTACGAATGATTCTACTGCAAAAAGCCACCTAGCGAGTTTCCCGCCGGAATATATGGGGGTGGTTGCGGAGCAACCACCCCCATATATTCCGGCGGAAGCCCTCGTCTGGTAGTTTTTTCAGTGGAGTCACGAATAGAATGATGTTTTTCCTGTTTCAAAAAATAATTCGTGCAATTTGTGGCATTCGTTGTCATTCGTGATTAAAACTTTGGGGTGGTTAGTTCTTTTTGTAATGCAAAAAACGCAGCTTACTTCGTGGGTCAAAGTTTATAAGTCAAATCCTGATGCTAGAGCTATTTTTGAAGTTCCTTCTCTGCATGGTAGAATCATTCGAACTTTAAGCTTATGATCAAGATACTTCACTTTGCCGACGCCCATATCGATATGGCCACCCATGGTCGCCATGACCCTGAGAGCGGCCTGCCTATGCGGGTAATGGATTTTTTGAAATCCCTTGACACAATTGTTGATTCCGCCATCAATGAAAAGGTCGACCTGGTGCTCTTTGCGGGAGATGCTTATAAAGATCGCAACCCCGCCCCTACCTATCAGCGTGAGTGGGGCAAACGTATCATGCGCCTATCGCAGGCAGGCATCCAAACGCTTTTGCTGGTGGGCAACCATGATCTTTCCCCGGCAATGAACCGCGCCCATGCCATGACCGAGTTTTCGACTCTGCAAGTGCCCCATGTGCAGGTTTTGGATCGGCCTTGTTTTCTCACACCCGACGACCTCGATGGGCTGCCCTTGCAGGTATTGGCCATTCCCTGGATTTCACGCTCAGGAATGATGGCACATCTGGATATCCAGGGACGTGACCTATCCCAAATTTACGAGGAACTCGAAGAACGTCTGACAGATTTGGTACATCATTGGCTTGACGATGCCGACTCTGAAATCCCCATCGTGCTTACTGCGCATGCCTCGGTACAGGGAGCAAAATATGGCGGCGAGCGTACGGTCATGTTGGGTGGTGACTTGGTATTGCCTGGCTCACTAGTCAAAGATCAGCGCTTGGATTATGTAGCTCTGGGGCATATTCACAAACCCCAAGATCTGAATAAAAACACCCAACCCCCCGTGATTTATCCTGGCTCCATAGAGCGCGTTGATTTTGGAGAGGCTGATGACGATAAATTCTACGTCATTGCTGAAGTCGATAAGGGGGCTACAGAAGTTGCCTGGCGCCAAATCACAGGAATCCGCACATTTGTTGATCGGTTCGTTCGCCTCGAATCACAAGAAGGGATTATCGATCAGCTTCGCTCAGCGTTGCCCCCCAAGGAAAAACTCAAAGATGCTATTGTCCGCTTGGTTCTAGAATATCCCCGCGAGTGGGAATCGATGATCGACGAAGCTTCCTTACGAGAACATGCCGCCGAGGCCTTTGAGTTTCACTTAGTCAAACGACCTCAACAAGAGAACCGCATCCGCTTACCCGAAGACCAAACGGTTGGCACACTCTCTCCCCAAGAATTGCTGGAAATCTATTGGAAAGCCAACCATGCGGATCCTGAAACTATCGAAGAACTCAAAAACCTGGCTGGGGAAATCATACAGGGAGAATAGGGTTAGTTTAAGAAATTGATACTTTACGAAACAAGGAGGTGGTGCAGATTTTTCAGACTGCACCACCTCCTTGTTTATTGGATATCCAGTCCTATGTTTATTCCCAGGTATCGTAGGCAAAGCTCACTTGCGGCACATCGGTGTAATAGAAAACTGATAGCGTATTTGGATCTTCCTCAGCACCGTTTACCTGAATTCTTCCTAAACGACCCTGGTCGGTTTGATAGCAAAAGTAAGATACTTCATCGATAATCTCTTGAAGATTATTTTTTTGAATCTTGATCGGCTCCGAACCTAATGAGAGAGATTCACAATTTTCCTTCGAAGGGAAGGTCGTTCCCCAAAGCGCCAGGGTGGTTCCGCTGAGTGGCGTGACTTCTATTTCCTCTGCAACGATCTGGAAAGAAAGGTCTTCCACCTGAGAATTTTTGAAAAAATCTAAATCTTTTCCCGAACCATCTGACACGTTTGCATTGCCATATGTATGCAAAGATGGGGGCAGGATGCGTTCGCTGCCAGTAGAATCCCACATAGCATATGCCAAATCCAAGGCCTGTTCCCCAAATTCAGGATCGATAAGCAAATTTTCCATTCTCAAATATCCAAACAGGCCTTCACTAGTCTGGAGACAGATATACGTACCCAGGGACAGATCACCACCGGTCAGAGGGATGGGATCGGTCGAGAGAGAGGCCGTACTGCAATCGATATAGCTCGGTTCGGTTTCTCCCCATATGCCGAATAATGGTTCAATTCCCTCGGTAAATAGATTGAGCTCCATTTGCAACTGCTGATCCTCGTTTGGCCATAGGCTCAGGTCAACAATCCCTCCCGCATATTGAAGACTTGTGCCATTGTCAAAATCAAAAAAGCCATGCATAGCAGGGAAGTGCAGGGGTGTTTCGGTGAGGGGTTGATCGGAGGGTGATGGTTCCGACGGTTCATCAGGAGAAGTGCCCTCCTCTGAGGTGGATTGCTGATCCTCTGAATCGTATATGCCCACTATGTATTCAAGAGTGATTCCTTCGGCATCGAAAGCGGTGATCCGAAAGACGATATAGTCCCCCGGCAGCTCTCTGCGAGTATAGACATAGACGCCATTGAGGTTTGGCTTAACACAACCAGTTGTATACCCGCTGGCATCTTGGGCACTTATGATGGATAAATCATCTGAAGTATCGCT
>JADHTJ010000029.1 GCA_016785015.1 Anaerolineales bacterium | reverse complement strand
CATCAATTCATCAAATAGCTCTTCTGCTTCCGCCATGTACTCGGCTTTCAATCTCACTCGACTCTTTTTCATTGGTCATCTCCTTACCATAGATGACCCTATTTTCCCACATATTCCCCCCAAAACTGAAATGCACCCGTATCTTGGTACTAGATAGAAAAAATTTAGGGGGGCACCAAAAAAAATTTGTGGTGCCTCTAGTTTTCGTACGAAAATAGGATCGCTGATTTACTGAGCCGTGGTGAATTTAGGAGAGCTCATTCCAGGAACGAATCAGTGCTTCATAGAGTTCGCACTCCTGAAAATTCCCTATAAGTGGATATTACTAGTCATCCATATGTTGGATTATAGCTTCTCCAAACTCCGAGCACTTTAACATAGTAGCGCCGTCCATCAAGCGGTGGAAGTCGTATGTCACTGTTTTAGCTTTGACCGCTTCGCGTATACCTTTCAATATTAGATCGGCGGCCTCGTCCCATCCCATGTAGCGGAACATCATCTCGCCTGAGAGGATCACTGAGCCAGGATTGACCTTATCCTGGTCTGCATATTTGGGTGCTGTGCCGTGAGTGGCTTCGAAAATTGCGTGTCCAGTTTCATAGTTGATGTTTGCCCCAGGAGCAATTCCCATGCCACCAATCTGTGCGGCTAGTGCATCAGATAGATAATCGCCGTTCAAATTCATCGTGGCGAGCACATCGAATTCTTTGGCACGCGTGATGGTTTGCTGGAAAACGATGTCGGCAATGGTATCTTTGATGTGCAGCTTATCCTTCCATTGACCATCCCCGTGTGTTTCCCATAAGGTTAAGGCAACTTCGACCTCGCCCAGGATTTCCTGTTGTTTGTCAGGAGCCATCATGTCGAAACCAGGGTCGATCATGCGGGCGTTCTCTTCAACTGTCAGTTTGGGGTTGGCTTCCTTGTTGCCCAAAATCCAGGTTTCGCGCTCGGTGACAATATCATTTCGGAATTCGCGTTTGGCTAGCTCGTAACCCCAATTGCGGAAGGCGCCTTCGGTGAATTTCATGATATTTCCTTTATGAACCAGGCTGACATCCTTGCGCCCATTTTCCAAAGCCCAGCGGATGGCTGCACGCACCAGGCGCTCAGTGCCTTCGACAGAGACAGGCTTGATGCTGATTCCCGAAGTATCGGGGAAGCGAAGTTTTGCATATTGCTTAGGGAATTGTTCTTTTAATGCCTTTCTAAAGGCTTCACTTTCTTCTGTGCCATACTCGAATTCTGCGCCGGCGTAAATATCTTCTGTGTTCTCACGGAAGACGATCATATCAACATCTTCTGGTCGCTTTACTGGTGATGGTGTGCCATCAAGATATTGAACGGGGCGTTGGCATACATATAGATCAAGATACTTGCGCAAAGCGACATTCAGAGAGCGGATACCGCCGCCAACTGGGGTAGTAAGCGGGCCTTTGATGCCTACCAGGAATTCTCGGAAAGCATCCACGGTCTCTTCGGGCAACCATTCACCAAACAAATCGAAAGATTTTTCACCTGCGAAAACTTCCATCCAATGAACTTTTCTCTTGCCACCATAGGCCTTTTTTACAGCGGCGTCAAAAACTCGCACCGAGGCGCGCCAGATGTCGCGGCCTGTGCCATCGCCTTCGATGAACGGCAGGATGGGATTGTCGGGCACTTGTAATACCCCATCTTTGATTCTGACCTTTGATCCATTCTCCGGTATTTCAATATTCGAATATGCCATAGCTCGCTTCTCCTTGAAAATTTAGTTTTCTACATCCGTAATGTGTACCTATGAAACTTGCATAATTCCTGGAACTAATATTTAGATGCAAAACAATCTAAAGTGTTACGTTAGAATTCAATTTGCGATCAGATTATAGCATTCTCAAAATCAACCTCGCAACACCTATATAATTCCTGGGTTCCCCATACGCATTAGAACTCATTGGGCGCGGTATAATCCCATCAGCCAGGGGTTTTGTGCCCTGGCATTTGATTGAATTCTATGGAGTTAAAGCATGTTAGAAGAAAACACCCCCAGTCCTTTTTTTGAAAAATGGCACTCGATCGAGGCTGGAGAAGCTCTTGATCAGCTAAAAGTAAACCCCGAAAAAGGTTTGTCGTCAGAAGATGTTCAAAGCCGTTTGCAAACATACGGCCCGAACCAACTGAAAGAAGCTCCTCCCACAACTATATGGCAAATGCTTTGGGAGCAGTTCCGTGATTTCGTGGTTGTGCTGCTTATTGTGGCGGCCGTGATCTCAGCGTTGTTGGGAGATTGGGTGGAAGCAGCGGCCATTATGGCGATTGTTGTGCTGAATGCTGCCTTAGGCGTTTTTCAGAACCGACGAGCGGAACAAGAGTTGGCCGCGCTGCGCCAGTTAGCAGCTCCAGAGGCAGATGTTATGCGAGATGGACACCGTCTCAGTGTCCCCGGGCGAGAGCTAGTCCCTGGGGATATTGTTTTCCTGGAGGCGGGTAACTACATCCCAGCAGATGTGAGGCTGATCGAAACGGCCAACCTCCGGGTTGATGAGGCACCCCTGACGGGAGAATCGGTCCCGGTGAGAAAAGAGTCCCGAGCTGTATTCCCCCCCAATACACCTACTGCTGATCGTGAGAACACCGCCTTCATGGGCACTGTGGTCACTTATGGTCGCGGTCAAGGCGTTGTCGTAGGGACGGGCATGGAAACCCAGATTGGCCGAATTGCTGAATTGCTGCAATCGGTGGAGCAGGAACAGACTCCGCTGCAAAAACGCCTCGATCAGCTTGGGCGAACTTTGGGGTGGGCTGCTCTGGCGGTTTGTGGTTTGGTTTTCCTCCTGGGTTGGTGGCGCGGCACCGATCCTTTAGAGATGTTTATTATTGCCGTAAGCCTGGCGATTGCCGCAGTGCCCGAAGGCCTACCCGCCGTTGTGACTATTAGTCTTGCCCTGGGAATGCGCGAGATGATCAAACGTAATGCCCTCATTCGGCGTCTTTCTTCGGTGGAAACGCTTGGTTCCGCCACAGTGATCTGCTCAGACAAGACAGGCACCCTGACCCAAAACGAGATGACGGTCACTCGGGTGGCAGCCGATGGAGATTTCATCGAGGTCACTGGCAGTGGTTACAGTGTTCAGGGTGAGTTCTTTAAGGACGGAGCATCTGTCTGGCTTACGGATTATCCCGCTATCCTGACAACCCTTTGGATCGGGGCGCTAAACAATGACGCTGTTTTGGAAACTCAACGTTTGAGTGCTGATGAATTATCCTACCGTGTAGTGGGTGACCCAACCGAGGGGGCACTCCTGGTAGCTGCAGCTAAAGCTGGCGCGATGCCTACACCCTTAAACAAAGCATATCCGCGTATTCAGGAAGTCCCTTTTGATTCCGAACGCAAACGTATGGTTACAGTGCATACCGTCAAAGACCCGCGGCCAGATGATATTTCACCATTCTACGATGACAAGCAACGCCAGTGGTATATCGTCGCTGAGAAGGGCGCTCCCGATGTGGTGCTCCAGCAGTGCACTCATTACCAAAATCGTGGAGACAAAGCCACCCCCTTGGATGATGAACAGCGCCGCCGGATTATGGCCGCTAACGACTTGATGACTCAGGATGCCTTGCGCGTTTTAGGAGTGGCCTACCGCGTCGCTCACAATTTGGACTCTGACAATGACGGCGAGTTCATGGATGATGGCATTGAAGAAAATCTGATCTTCGTGGGTTTGATTGGTATGATCGATCCTGCTCGACCTGAGGTGCCGCCTGCGCTGGCAATGGCTTCCCATGCCGGCATTCGCACAGTGATGATCACAGGCGATTATCCTAATACTGCCAGGGCCATCGCCAAAGATATTGGATTGCTCCAAGAAGGCCACGATGTAATCACAGGCATTGAATTGGACGAGATGAGCGATGAAGTTTTGCAAGAGAGAGTTGCCCATACGGATGTTTTCGCCCGCGTCTCCCCCCAACACAAAATGCGCGTAGTGCAGGCTTTTCGCGCTAATGGTCAAGTGGTCGCTATGACAGGTGATGGTGTCAACGATGCCCCATCGATCAAGCAGGCAGATATCGGAGTAGCTATGGGAATCAGCGGCACTGATGTCACCAAAGAAACTGCTGACATGGTGCTCACCGACGATAATTACGCCAGCATCGTCTCCGCTGTGGAGCAGGGCCGCGTGATCTACAGCAACATTCGCAAGTTTGTCTACTACTTGCTCTCCTGCAACTTGGCTGAAATTGCTATTATCTTTATCGCTACGCTGATGGGATTGCCCTCTCCCCTGACTGCTATTCAATTATTATGGCTCAACCTCATCACCGATGGTGCCCCTGCTTTAGCGTTAGGTGTAGAAAAAGGTGACCCAGATATTATGGATCGCCCTCCACGACCTCCCAAAGAACCGATCATTAATCGAACAATGCAGATTGGCATCATTGTACAAACCATTGCTATTGCGGCGATTACGTTGACAGCCTACCTGATTGGTTTGAATCTGTTCTCCGAACAACATGAAATCGCTATGTCGATGGCCTTCGTATCGCTCTCTTTCTCCGAGTTGCTGCGAGCCTTTACCGCCCGCTCTGAATATATCCCCATTTTGCAGGTAGGCTTGTTCAATAACCGTGCCATGAACTGGGCAGTAGTGTCTTCTTTGATCCTGCTTTTGGCTGTCGTTTATGTGCCCGTCTTGCAGCCGGTCTTCAATACCGCTCCCCTGGCCTGGAGCCAGTGGCAGTACCTATTGCCTCTGCTCTTTATCCCAGCGTTGGCTGCTGAGGGAACAAAAGTTTTCCTTTCCAAGAGAAAGGTTCAGCAAGCGGTTTAATTCCCCCAAGACAGATCAAATGACTGCCTCGCGATGCAATGCACCTGCGGGGCAGTTTAATTTATTCTGCCACAAATGTTTCCTCGCTGATTATCCTTCCCCCTTTAATCTGCCGATCTAATAGTTTCTTGCTGCGGTCGAAGGTCATTTCAACCTCAATGGGGCGGTAGCAGCGCTCGTTGCCGATAATCATCTTGCGGCAGAAATAAGTATCTTCTTCGTTCTTTTCTCCATAGCGGATGCTGAGATCACTGTTCAGGTTCACGCGCGCTTTGATCTTTTCGCCGCAGTGGTCACACTGTACGTAGAGCCAATAAACGGACGTTCCACCTGAACCTGTCACGGACGTGGTGAAGAAGTCAGTAATTTTCTTTAATAATCCCATGGCAGTTTCTCCAATTTTTGCAATAGACTCAGACTTCGGAAGTCACCCTGGAAAGTGTTGTTGGCCGAAAACCAGAGCCAAATTTCACCGCAAAGCCGCACACTATGTGGCCCTATGGGCAGGACGCAAAGTTTATTCTCATTTTGTCTTTTTCTTAGCGTACTTGGCGTCTTCGCGGTTCAAATCAGCCATTCTCAATGCGGCTACACTCAAGAGGGAGACCACCCAGACTTCCGATGGTCATAAACTTCGGAAGTCTAGCAATCAGTTCTACTCGGTTTTCATCTCTACAATACGATCCAATCGGAAGTTTCTCTCGGACTCTCGCAGATGGCAGTAAGCTATCAGATAGGTAGAATTATACGCGGTGAGCACTTGTTTAAGTGTTATCCACCGTTTTGATTGTCCGCCTTTTTGATTTTTGTAAGTTATATGCAACCGCTCACCATTTTTGAGTGCTTCTTCGATGATCGGTGGGAGGAGAATTTCATCAGGTGATTTGTATTGAGAAACGTATCCGCTGACCAATTCGTCAAGATGGGTGAAGCCTTCTTTGCTTAGTTCGCGTAGGAAGTGTTGAAATACTCGCCGTGTTGTAACCACATCTCCAAGGGCGCGATGCGCGTTGGGGGTTGAGATTTCTAGTTCTTCGGCAATCGAACCCAGGCTATTGGAGTCGAAATAAAAGAATTCCCTGGCCAGCCATAGAGTGTCAACAACTTGGGGTGCTTTGAACTTCTCCTCAAGACGCGAGAATTCATTGTCAATGAAACCCAAATCAAAAGGAGAGTTGTGACAGACGATGACTGCATCAGCGAGTAGAGATTCTACGCGGTTGGCAATTTCAGCGAAGCGGGGTGCGTCGCACAGATCATCGTTGGTCAGGCCGTTGACGCGCGCAGCCCCAGGAGAGATTTCTCGTTCGGGGTTGACTAAAGTCGTAAAGGTATCCTGGATTTCGTTTCGGTGCACGCGTTCGATGGCGATCTCACAGACGCGATCTCCAAACCAGGCTGAGAGGCCAGTGGTTTCAACATCGAGGAAAGCGAAGATGTAAGGTTTGATGTCGATCATTTAGGAGTAAATTACATACTCTTTCAAGAAGCGCTCTACAGAGTTGAAAAAATGCTCGATGGTTTCAGCTTTGCGGAAGCCGTGTCCCTCACCAGGGTAGAGATGGTATTCATGAGGTACACCGTTGCGACGCAATGCATCTACGATTGCGTCAGATTGAGCCTTTGGTACAACTTTGTCCTCTTCGCCCTGGAAAACGATGATGGGATCCTGGATCTTGTCAGCGAAGAAGATCGGCGAGCGCTCGCGGTAGATCTCTGCGGCTTCAGGCAATGAGCCAAGGAGTGAATCCGAGTAGCGTTCTTCGAATTTGTGGGTGTCTGCCACCAGGGTGAATTGATTGGTGACCCCATACATGCACACCCCGGCTTTGAATACCCCCGGATAATCTTCCAGCGCTTTGAGCACGGTGAAACCCCCGGCGCTGCCGCCCATGATCACCAGACGGTCGTTGTCAGCGCGGTTTTGGGCCACCAGTTGCCGCACTCCGCTGACCGCGTCTTCGACATCGTAGATGCCCCAACTATCCCGGAGTTTGTCTCTGTATGCACGGCCGTAGCCGGTACTGCCGCGATAATTGACCTGCAGAACTGCATAGCCGCGCGAAGTGAAGAACTGGACATTGGCATAGAAGCTGGCCCCGCGTTGACTGGTGGGTCCGCCATGGATTAGGGTAATCAATGGCGGGCTGCCAATACCTTCATATTGATCGCTCCGGGGCTCATAGAACAAGCCGTGGACATCCTCGCCATCCATGCCTTGCCAGGTGATTGCCTCGGGAGATGTGTAGGTTGAGGGGGGTAAATCTTCAGAAGTAGAACGCCGCCAAATGTGTGTTCCCTCATCGACGGAGAACGAAACCACCCTGGAAGGCGTGCTTCCGCCAGATGCTATGAAAGCCAGTTGTTCTTGTCGTGGGTTCACAGCGATTTGATCCAGCCAGGTATATTCATCATCGATGGCAATTGGTTTGTTTCCCCCGCTGGAGACTCCCACTTCCCAAAGGCTGTTGAAACCTTCTTGGATGCGCGTATAGAAGATCTTCTCACCGTTGGAACTGAATCCGTAAGTACGCATACCCTGCACCCAGGCTGGGATGCCATGCTCGGCTTCTTCATGGGTCAGTTGGCGGTGCTCATCGTTCTCTAAGTCATACACATAAAGCTGCCACCAACCGCTCTCATCGGAGACATAGGCCAGATAGCGGCCATCGGGGGAGAACTGCGGCTGGAAAATGGAAGTGCCTTCACTCCCCGCTATAGTAGTTGTTTCACTTACTTGCCAACCTTCAACCTGCAAATGTGCAACTTGCAACTCTGTCCCATCCCAGGGCATTTGCGGATGATTCCATGCAATCCAGGCGATACGCTCTCCATCGGGATGCCAGCAAGGTTGCATATAGAAATCATCACCCGATACCAATTTCTGGGGCCAGGATTGCCCCTCGGTATCGACAATGGCTAAAGAATCCTTTCGCTCGTAGGTGTGGACATAGAGTAGATATTTCTCATTTGGAGAAATGGCCGGAGATGCGGCCGCCCCAAAGGCAGGTGTGATGGGACGCGCAGTTCCAACGTGAGTGGGTTGCCGGTAAATACGCTTGGATTCTTTCTCTACGAAATATACATTCCCATACCCGACGGTGAAATCCCCACCCCCATAACCAACCCCCGCGCTGACAGCAAAGTCGCTGTTTAGATCGCGCGGCGCACTGCTGTCTGGGGGCTGCACAACCAACATGCCTTGCCCCGAGCGACTCTCCCTCCAAACGAGCGTCCCGTCATGATCCCAGGCTACATCGCTGAAACTGATGCCGCGCGATAATCTTTTGGATGAGATGGGGCTGGGCCAGAGGCCAAATTGCTTGCGCGTTTTTTGTTGAGTCATGAAAACTCCTTAAAAGTTGAAAGTTTCATGTTGGTACATTCGAAAGTTCTAACTCGCTAATGTATGAGCGGTTTGGTTCAAACGATAAGCGATGAATCGGTGAAGGTCCTAGTTTTGAAATTGCGCTCCGATGTGTTACCGTGCCGTAGCCTTTGTGAACGGCTAACCCATAACTTGGATATTGGTCATCAAGTTTAACCATCAAGGCATCGCGGGTGGTTTTCGCTAAAACAGAAGCCGCGGCAATACTCAGAGAACGCATATCCCCTTTGACGAACGAGGTCTGAGGTAAGGTTGTATCGGGAAGTGAGATGTAATCTATGAGCAGATATTCGGGGTTGGCGCTCAGTTTGCTCAAGGCACGTTTGGCGGCCAGTTGTGTGGCAGGGATGATGCCCAAAGTGTCGATCTCCTCAGGGGAGGCAAACCCCACCCCAAAGGCCAAAGCAACTTCCTGAATGGTTTGGGCCCAGGATTCCCGTTGGGCGGCGGTCATTTGTTTGGAATCACGCACCCCGCCTAACGCCCGTGCAATACGCCGCTTTGGGGGCAGGATCACCGCCGCGGCAGCGACGGGGCCAGCCAGCGCGCCACGTCCAGCTTCGTCAATTCCCGCAACCTTTTGAATACCCATATCCCAAAGTGTCTGCTCCCATTTTAAGTGTGGCTTCGGAGGCAGCATCTCAGGGTCAACCTTGCGAGTCATACCTTCCTCGGCGTTTGTTTTGGCGGACTGTCCAGATATCCAACGCCATTTGCAGCGCGTCGCGAACCGGGTTGAGTTTTGTGTCGGCGTTGAAGTACCAGGGGATAGGGAGTTCAAGAATGCGGTATCCCCGGTGGCGAGCCAGATAGAGCAGTTCGATATCGAAAGAGAAATTAGCCAACGTTTGGTTTGAAAAGAGATCCGCAGCAACTGTGTCTCGGAAGCACTTGAACCCACACTGTGAATCGTGCATGCCGGGCAACGCCAGCATTCGGATCATCAAGTTGACCATGCGGCCACCCAGGTGACGGTATTCGGGCTCGTCATAACGCACTGCACCAGGTGCCTCTCGTGAGGCAATTGCTAAATCGAAATCATTCAACTGGGGTGGGATGAAGCGGTTGACCTCTTCGATGGGCATCGAAAGGTCGGCATCGCACATAAAGCGGTACTCTCCTTTGGCCGCTAACATGCCCTTTCGAACCGCGGAGCCTTTTCCCGGTAGGGGTTCTTGCAATACAGTCATCTCATGATGCTCTTTGGCGAATGACTGGGCAATTTCAAAGGTTTTATCTTGGCTGCCATTTTCGACAACCAGAACTTCGAATGCATAGGATTGCTTGCTGAGAAAATCGAAAACCTGTCCTAAAGTTTTAGGCAGGCGTGTTTCTTCATTATAAGCAGGGATGATTATCGATAAGAGCGGATTTTCCACAATAATTTCAAGATTGATGGGAAAAGAGGCGGCGGGTTTAGTTTGAGTTGATTGCCGTTTTTATGGTGATTTGCGTTTTCGGTGGAGTTACAGGTTAGGCAGTGGATAAGATTAGGAACATAAAGATCAGCAAGATGATTACTTCTACAATTACAAAAGCACCCAAAATGATCCATTGACGGCGTGAAAAATTAGCCTTTTTTCGCAGAGGACTGACAGCCTGATCGAAACCCGAGTCTATGGATTGCGGCAATGCACTTCCAGGGGTAGCTTCGGGAATAGCATCTTCTTCGGCAGCCTCACGACCGATTTCGATTGATTTGATAAGTTTATAGCGTCTCTCGCGGTCCATGATGGGGGGCGCGTTTGAAATTTGGGAGCCAAAACGCTTCAGCCCGTCAACCAGGATTACGCGTGCAGAAGGTCGATCTGTATCAACATGAGTACCGGGATTTGTCAGAACCAGAACGCCTTCTGATGATATTTCTGTGAAGCCCTTTTCATTGAGATATGTATCCACAGCGCGACTTAGCAACATCGTACGCATGAGTAAATTTGGCTTGGATGATCGGAATGCGCCACTACGTTTATCCATCATCGCCCAAACATTTTCACGGGCGCGGAAGACGCCTTCCGCCGCGCTATCGCTGATTACTGTCACTCCCGAAGGACCTGCCAGTATAAAGGGAATATTAACATCCACATCGGGAAGGGAGACATTGCGCAGCAGCGTGTAAGAGTTGTCCAATGTGCGGTTAAGATAGCGAACAACGGTATCTTGAGATTTCATCTCTGCGGGCCAGCTAAATCCGTGTTGCAGGATGGCGCGCAAGAGATCGGTGATTGGAAGTTTGCCACCTTGGTAAGGGATCGGGGAAAAATCGCGAAGGATCATAGCATCGATTGCCTTTTGAAATGATCAAAATATCTGATTTGATGATTATACCAGTGCAAATAGAGATAGGAGTTGCGTACTTGAAGCGAGTTTGGCCGGGGAATAGGGGGTGCGGCGAAGCCCCACCCCCTATTCCCCGGCAATTTCTTTCTTGAACTGCGTAAGTCCTGAGAGAAATAAAAACAGGGTATGCGGTCAGTAAAGACGCATACCCTGTTCAAAGTAAAATGAAATCCTAGAAAATGGGCACACCTTCGAGAGAGTCTTTATTTCCCTTTGTTTCACCCACCACAACGAATTCAGCCCCTTTTTTGCCCTCTAAGCGCACCTTTTCAGAGAGTTCGAACTCATTGCCTACGTAGGGCATTCGTTTTCCGATAAAGAAGCGCGCCCCATCTTTGAGCCGATTGATCAGCGTTTGGCGGTCGAGTGTGAGTATATCTGTGAAGACAAACCCCACCCGTTCGTATGCCCGCACCCATTCGATCTGCCCGTCTGCCGCATAGTGGACCGTATCAATGACACCGTCAAATTTCTTCTGTCTGATCATCGGAATTCCTCCGTATAAATTGAATGCGCAAAACGTTTCAACCACGTTTTACGCATCTATTCGAGTCGGGGTGCGGGGACTTGAACCCCGGACCTCTGCGTCCCAAACGCAGCGCGCTCCCTACTGCGCCACACCCCGGCGAACGGGAGTATAATGCCATTCAGCCTTATGCGCAAGGAGTTTTTATGCCGGTCACACTGCAGCAAATTGAAGAAGGAATTTCCGCCCTCATTGTTTCCAGGCCCCAAGTGCGCAACGCTTTGGATTGGCAGGCCATGGATGATTTCGCCGCTGCTGTGAAGCGCGCACATGATGATAAAAGCTTGCGCGCGCTGATTGTTACTGGAGAAGGGGATGTGTTTATCGCCGGAGGGGATCTCAAAGCGCTGCATGGCTCATCTACTGTCGAAGATGGCTGGCTCCTTTCTAGAAAAATGACCAATGCTTTGAACCATCTGGAAGCCTTGCCTTGCCCGGTGATCGCCGCGATCAATGGCCCGGCTCGTGGAGGTGGTGGTGAGATCGCCCTGGCATGTGATCTGCGAGTTGTGGCAGCGGATGCCAACTTGGGATTTGTGCAAGTCACTTTGGGCCTGATTCCTGGTTGGGGCGGGGGCCAGCGTTTGCTGCGCCTGGTGGGGTACAGCCGGGCTTTGGAACTGCTGCTAACGGGGCGGATATTGAATGCACAAGAAATGCTGGCTATTGGCTTAGCCAACCAGGTTGCTCCGGCTGGAGAAGCCTATTTACAAGCTGTCGAGCTGGCACGAACAATCGGCGCAAATCCCCCTGAAGCAGTCATGGCAAATAAGCGCCTGCTGCGAGCTGGAATCACCATGTCTTCAACTACTGCCGCAGCCCATGAGCAATCTGAATTCCCCGCGCTGTGGGCATCTGACGCGCATCAACAAGCGGTGAAGAATTGGTTCCAACGTCGGAATGTCAAACCGTGAGTGAGCTACCTTACATCCCATCGCTTTACCATACGCACCATAGCCAGGACGCGGATGATGTGCCCTTCTGGCTGGAATGGGCGCAACGACAGGGCGGGCCAATTCTAGAGTTAGGCTGTGGAACTGGGCGGGTGCTGCTTCCCTTGGCCAAAGCAGGGCATACTCTATTTGGGCTTGATCACGACGCGAAAATGTTAGAGTTTCTGCGAAAGAACATCCCTAATTCATTGGTAAATACAATAATGCTAATCCGCGGCGATTTACGCAGCTACTGCCTAACCAGCCGATTCCCATTTATCTTGATGCCCTGCAATACTTACAGCACTCTCTCCCCAAAAGACCGTCCAATTGTGTTGAATCGGGCGCGCATACATCTTACCTGCAGAGGAATTTTCATACTCAGTATGCCCAACCCAATTTTGTTGGCGGAGATTTCGCAACAAGGCGATTCTGAAAATGAAGCATCATTCACGCATCCAGAAACGGGAAATCCAGTACAGGTTAGCAGTCGATGGGAAAAATCTGCTGATAAGGTACATTTCAGCTGGGATTATGATCACTTATCCCCTGATGGCAGAGTAGAGAGAAACACGATCTCATCAACGCACTTTCTTCAAGATGCAAACGAGATTCTGGGGGATTTCGAAAATGCTGGTCTAAAAATAATCCACACCTTTGGGGATTTCGAACAGGGGGCTTATGCCCCCAACGCGCCCAATTTGATCATCGTTGCAAAAGGGGAATGATTTATATTGTGAATTTTGCACGAGATACGAATACGGCAAATAAATACGAAAATCACTTGTGATAATTGCCCATTCCAAATTTTTTTTTAAAACCGTCTTATCCGTGGAATTCGTGTCCTAAGTTCTTTGTAATTGCTAATAAAACACTTACATATCGTTTGCGCTCTTCTAACGTTTTATTTGCATTTCTCTAACAAGAACCCTGTATGATTAGGTTTATATCAATATGAACAACCTAACAAATAGGAGAAAACAAATGATGACTTTATATGTCCCCCCCCGACGACGATCTCACATGATGCGCTATTTCCCCGGCGACCGCGTTGCCCGAAATGTTGGTATGCACACTGGTGTGCACAGCGATGTACAGGTCCCCGTGGATGTCAAGGATGAGCAGGATGCTTTTGTGATTATCGCCACCCTCCCAGGGTTAGAAGCTGATGATCTGAGCATCGAAATCCTTGAGAACGTTGTTGATCTCAGCGGCGAATTTGTGAAAGACGCCGAAGAAGACGACAACTATCTGCGCAGTGAGCGCGCGGTTGGCAATTTCCATCGTCGCTTACGCTTTTCTTCCAAACTGGAGACTGACAATGCTGAAGCTTCTCTGAAGAACGGCATCTTGACTCTGCGGGTTCCCAAAGTGGAAGAAGAACGTCCCAAAACCATCAAAGTTAGGACCAAATAGGGTTCCCCATTCCCTGTGCGGAAGGGTGTCGATCTGCGCACCCTTCCGCCACTCCGGTGTATCGTATGCACCGGAACCCTTTTTCGCCCCACTGCAAAGAGGTGGGGTGTTTCTATTTTCTAAAATACATCTGCTAAGATTGATAAATTTCGGCTATACTAATGGAAACCACTCGTACGATTGGAGGGTGCCATGTCTGAACTTATGAACCTAAATACAGCTTCTCTTGATGAGTTGGTCTCACTGCCGGGGATTGGTCCAGCGATTGCTAAGCGCATCGTTGCAGACCGACCTTTTGATGAATTGGAAGATTTGCAGACTGTGGAGGGGATTGGCCCGGCTTTCATTGAACGAATTTCATCATTGGTTACGTTAGAGCTGGATGTGCTCACTCCAGAGGTTGAACCGCCCGAAGAAACAGAACCAGCTCTTGAGGAGCAATCTGTTCTTGATGGAGATTCAGGTGAGGTTGGTGAGGCTATCCCCGAGGATGGGCTATCCCCTGAAGAGGAGTCCGTCGAACCAGATCCTGAAGTCGTTGAGCCGCTTGAACCGCCCAAAGCGAAGACAGTCACGCGCGGGCAGGCTTGGGCAATGTCAATTTTTAGCAGCTTCATTGCCTTTCTGTTGGCATTGATCATATCCCTGGGGATTTTGGGTGGCATCAATGGAGGTTTGCGTTTTGTGCGCCCAGGTCAACTTTTTGAACTTGGTCGACGAGTTGAAATACTCGATGAGCAGGTCCATGTCCTTTCTCAGGAAATTGACGATTTACGTGAAAGGCTCTCTCACTTTGATGCGATCGGCGAGCGGGTTGATCAACTCGATGAAGATTTCAGCATTGCCCTCGAGCAGACCGAATTCCTTGTTGATGAGATGAACGAATTGCGCTCATATGCGACAGAATTCCAATACTTCTTAGATGGGTTGCGTGAACTGTTGAGCGCTATACAACAAACTGAGTCCCCTTGATGCGGTAAAATACCTTCGAATTTGAATTGTTAGATTGGAGATAAGCATGACTGAATTGGAAAATGAATTCCCCCAAATGGAAGATACTGGCGATGAAGTTAATCCTGCGGAAATAGAGATCGGATCCCCTACATCCTATGCTGAAGAATCAGAGATCACCGAGCCAATCTCGGTAAATGAAGAGTCTCCTGCAGAGGACGCAGAACCGGAAACATTGCCTGAACCTGTTGATGATCCTGCTGCAGACGCGGAAACGTTGGTTGAAGCGGAACCAGAAGCGCCCAAAGAAGAAAGTAAGATCAGGCGGTTTTTCCGTTCGCTGCTGCGTTGGACGCTAGGGCTATTGATTGTCTTAGGTATCGGTTTCGTAACGGCGGTTTATTTGCTCTATCGACCTGAGGTTCAGAACGTCAGGGATCTACAGGGCCAATTGCAAAGTGAAAAGCAAATGGCTGGTGAGCAAGCTGCCGAACTAGAAGCTCAGATCGATGGTTTAGATGCTCAGATAGCTGACCTGGAACCTTTGGCGACAAAAAATGAAGAGCTTATTGCTGCCCAAAATGAATTCGAGCTTCATATTGCCATTTTGGATGCGCGCCTGGATGTCTCGAATGCTCTCCTGGCCTTGGCAATTGATGATCCTGCCAGGGCGCGCGTTTCTTTGGATCGAACTGGAGAAGCGCTGGCTAAAGTCTCAAGCTTACTGCCTGAAGATCAGCGAGAGATAGTCACTGCCTTGGAACAACGTCTGGAATTGGTACTCAGCGAGATGGAAGATGAACCCTACGCGGCTCAATCTGACTTGGATGTGCTGGAGAAAAGATTGCTCGAAATGGAAGATGCGTTATTTGGGTCGCAGTGATCCCAAATCTACAGAGATTCAAACAGCCCCTAAAGATTTTAATATCTTTAGGGGCTGTTATTTTATGGGGCAGAATTCTCTGATTGCTCTATGCCTCTGCGTTCAGAGAATAAGAACCAATCTGTGACCGTAGCAAAGCGGTCGGGGGTGTCGAATAGGGGGCCGATGCGCACGCCCTTGATCTGGGAGTCAACCCCATAGGTGTACATGGGATAAAAGAGCGGCAGCGCGGGCAGTTCGCCTGCGAAGCGCACCTGGAAGTTGCGGTAGAGGCGTGTCCGCTCTTCAGGATCGACCAAAATGCGGGCCTGCTCCAGGTATTCGCTGGCTTGGCGGTCGTCCCACATAGCATAGTTTTGGCCGCCTGTAATTTGTGTCTGGTGCCAGAAGGGGTAGGGATCTGGGTCAGGTGATTGGAATAAGTTCAAGTCAACCAGGGCGGCTTCGTAGTTGCGCGTTTCGAGATGATTGTTGATCAACTGGTCATAGGGCAAAGCTTGAAGAGAGATGTCCACACCAAGGGCAGTCCAATTCTGTTGAATGGCTTGAGCGAGCGAGGTGTAGGGCTCGCCTTCAGGGTGGATCAGTGTGAAGGATAAAAATACGCCCTCTTCGTTGGCTCGTACAACGCCGCCTTCTGCAGGGATAGTGTAGCCTGCATCTTTGATCATTCTGAGTGCGGTATCGGGGTCATAGTTGATGCGCGATACACCTTCATAGTATGCCCAGGTGTTGGGGAAGATGGGGCCGTCAGCGATGGTGGCCTGGCTGTTCAAGATGTGATCTGCCATCCATTGGCGGTTGATACCAGTGAGTAACGCCCGACGGATGTCTGAATCTTGGAAGAAAGGCAGCTCGTTGTCATCTAGATTTAGAAGGATGATGGAAAGTTCGGGCAATCTGCCGGTGTAGAAGTTCAAGTTGGGTTCTTTCAGCGCTTCCCCAAGAATATCAGATGAGATTTGACTAATGCCCTGAATTTCACCTGTTCGATAAGCCGCCAGCGCAGATGTCTGATCGGGATAATAGCGGAAAATGACCTGATCGATGAAGGGGCGGCCCTGGTAATAATCATCAAAGGCGGTGAGCGCGACCCCCGTGATAAGGCCACCTTCGACAATGAGCTGTTCGAAGCGGTAAGGCCCACTACCGACAGGATTCAAGTTGAAGGGATCGGCGATCAACGTCTCAGGAGTCTGTCCATTCAGCAAATGAGCAGGCAGAATCCCAAAGGTCAGGTAATCCAAGAAAGGAGCGAAGGGTTCGGGAAGTCGAAATTGAATCGTAAATTCATCCAGCCCGATAACTTCAATTTCTTCCCAAAAGGCTCGCAGATCCTCTGGTATGGGAGAGCCGGGATTCTTCAAAAAATTGATTGTAAAGATGATGTCGGAACTGGTGATGGGTACCCCGTTGTGCCAGGTGGCATCAGTACGCAGCGAGAAATTGTAGACTGTGCCATCGCGAGAGATACCCCAGGATTCGGCGATGACCGGTTGGGGCAAACCGCGGTCGTCAAACAGCACCAGACTATCGAAAAGCAGGCGATTGATATCTCGATCGGCAGGGTTGTAGAACGCAAGAATGGGATTCAAGCGCGAAAACTCACCAACCAGGCCTTCGGTATAACTGCCTCCAGTGACAGGCTCAGGTGCCAAAGGCTGCACAGTGACGGGTTGCTGCCCAACCAGCAGCACACCGATGGCTACCAGAGCCAGGAATACGATCAGCAATTGCCAACGTAATCTTTTCATTTACAGACAAGAAAAAAGGGCGCAATGGTCCAAGAGAATGGACACTTAGTGTCCGAGTTTCTCAGGTTTTCGCGCCCCAGGAGAATCAATTACCCGGTGGTGAGAACAGTCAGGATGGCAAGGAAGAAGAATATAAAGCTCAAACCAATGGTGACCCGGAAGAGTAATTTTTCAACGCCGCGACGAGCGGTGAAGATGCCACCTGCGTCGCCGCCGGTTAGGCCTCCCAGCCCAGCACCTTTGCTTTGTAGGATTACACTCGCAATCAATGCAATTGACGTTATAATCAATGCGATATCTAAATAAGCTTCCACGAAAAAACCTCCAGTAATCTGTTGGAGCCGATGAATTATAAATCCATCTTGCTCATAGCAGGCCGGATTATACCGTTCGATATTCAGATAGTCAATTAGCCGAGAATTACCCGAGTATCGACTTAACGACTCAATTTTCTCATGTACGAATACATCGTCAATCTACATATGCACACGCCTTACTCTGACGGGCAAGGAACTCATCAAGAGATTGCCCAAGCGGCCATCAAAGCCGGCATAGATGCTGTGATTGTTACGGATCACAATGTATGGGTCAAAGGGCCAGAGGGGTATTACGGTGAAGGCGAAAATAAAATATTGATGTTGGTGGGGGAAGAAGTACACGATCAGACACGCAATCCACAAAAGAATCATATGCTGATCTTTGGCGCAGGAAAAGAGTTGGCTCCTTTTGCCAAGGATCCCCAGCGCCTGATTGATGCTGTCAATGATGCAGGCGGTCTGGCTTTTCTTGCCCACCCCCATGATCCGGCTGCGCCGGCATTCAAAGAGTCAGATCTCTCTTGGGAAGATTGGAGTATACAAGGTTATACAGGTATCGAGTTATGGAATGCGATGTCGGAGTTTAAGTCGCATCTCTCTGGGAAATTGGCGGCAATATATTATGCGTTCAATCCTGCATCTATTGCGCATGGACCTTTCGAGATCGTCCTTGAGAAATGGAATGAACTGCTCAATCAAGGCCAGCGCGTGGTAGCTATTGGTGGCTCGGATGCGCATGCTATGATTGGCCGTATGGGCCCGCTGACTCGGATACTTTTTCCCTATGAATTCCACTTCAGTGCAGTGAACACGCATATCTTCACTCCACAGCCATTTAGTGGTGATGCAGTCGGCGACAGTCGTATAGTGATAGATGCCCTGCGTAAGGGGCATGCTTTTGTAGGCTATGATTTGCCAGTATCTACACGTGGTTTTCGATTCACAGCCCAAGGATTGGGAACAGATGCTTGGGTGGGAGATGAAATCCCAGCTGAGAATGGTGTCACGTTGCAGATCAAATTGCCAATTCGCACAGAATGCAATTTGATCAGAAATGGTAAAGTGATAAAAACCTGGCAAGATCGCGAAGCCAATACCTATATCACTACAGATCCAGGCGTTTATCGAGTAGAAGCCTTTCTTTTCTATCGGGGGAAGCGCAGGGGTTGGATATACAGTAATCCCATATACGTTCGATAAGTTGAGATCGATATTTGAAATATGGCCGCTAAACCGCGTTCATTACGTGTTGAAGGAATTGTATTGCGCCACCGCGAGTGGGGGGAGGCGGATCGAATGTTGACCATCATCACGCGCGAATTGGGTAAGGTTTCAGCCGTTGCAAAGGGGGTACGCAAGCCGCGCTCAAGGAAAGCCGGCCACCTGGAACCTTTTATGCGCACCAGCCTGCAGCTTGCGCGCGGGCGTAGTTTTTTCGTTCTCACACAAGCTGAAGCTATTGCGCCTTTTATTGCCTTACGAGAAGATCTGGTTTTAGTGGGCTACGCTTCGTATATCGCCGAATTGTTAGACCGTTTCACCTTTGATGAAGAAGAAAATCGCGCCCTTTATCGTTTGATTAGCAATTCCCTGACGCGTTTGAACCGGGGCGATAACCCTGAAATCGTTGTTCGTTATCATGAAATTCGTTTGTTAGATCATATTGGATTTCGTCCGCAGCTTTTCAATTGTGCCAATTGTGAAGAGGAGATTCAACCTGAAGATCAATTCTTCTCTGCCGCGCAGGGCGGGGTGTTTTGCCCTAATTGTGGGGGTACTGTTTCCGATGCAAAACCAATCTCAATGCAGGCACTCAAATATTTGCGACATTTTCAGCGCAGCAGTTATCGTGAAGCTTTCCGTGCGCAAGTCGATCCTCAGGTGATGACGGAGCTCGAACGCCTGATGAATTATTACCTGACATATTTGCTAGAGAGCGGTTTGAACACGCCTGCGTTTCTGCGGCGGGTGAGAAAAAAAGAATAATGTCTCAAAAAGAACAAGTCACACTGGCGCGCACATTGGGCTACTTCGACGCTACCATGATTGGGGTGGGGGCAATGATTGGTGCTGGAATTTTTGTCTTGACGGGACTGGCCGCAGGAGAAGCGGGCCCGGGGGCTATATTAGCCTTCATACTTAATGCATTCGTAACCCTGATCACGGCCTTTACTTATGCTGAACTTGCCTCGGCGATTCCTGAAGCGGGGGGCGGCTATGCCTTTGCCAAGCATGCCTTCCCCGGCGTGTTAGGATTTCTCTCGGGCTGGATGTTATGGTTTGCCTATTCGGTTGCTTGCGCTCTATACGCGGTGGGTTTTGGGGGCTATTTCATGGAATTGCTGCACAGCTATGCCCAACCCATATCTGAATGGTTGGTGGGATTATTGGGGCATGGCGGCTCGGTGGCCTTGGTCACTTTTGGGATCAGCGCCTTTTTTATCTCTCTCAATGTTTTCGGCGCCGATGTAACCGGTAAAGCCGAAAATATCATCACCATGGCCAAGATCGTCGTATTAGGCATATTCGCTGTCTTTGGTGTGATGGCCATTATGCGAGAGCCAACCCTCTTCGTAGACAATTTCACCCCATTCTTGCCCAAAGGATTTGGTGGAGTAATTGCCACAATGGGGCTGACCTTCATCGCTTTCGAGGGTTATGACCTGATTGCCACGGTTAGTGAGGAAATTAAAGACCCAACCCGTAATATTCCCAAAGCGACATTTACCTCTCTGGCAATTGCAGTGGTTATTTATCTTTTGATCGTTCTTGTCAGCCTGGGTGCGGTAGATCCCAGTTCTTTTGGCGATATCTTTGGTAAACAACCATCCGAGTTGGGTATCCCTGGTGCGCAGGTTCTCGACCCCAATGACCCAGCGATCAACACAACCTGGGAGATTTTGGGAACCTTCAAAGAAACAGGCATTGTGCGGGCGGCCGAAAATTTCATGCCTGCGATTGGTGTCTTGATTATTGTCTTTGGTGGTCTGTTATCGACCATGTCTGCGTTGAACGCCACAGTGATGGCCTCCTCGAGGGTGGCGTTTTCTATGGGGCGAGAGCGCATGCTGCCTATCAAATTAGCAACCATTCACCCTGTGCGACGCACCCCTCATATCGCTGTTTTTGTCACAGGAATAATTTTTGTGGCTATGGCGGTGATCCTGCCCATCGAAGTTGTTGGTTCTGCTGCCAGTGTATTGTTCTTGCTATCTTTCGCGCTGGTCAATGGTGCCTTGATTATTCTACGTAATACAGATCCGGCTTTGGAACGCGGATTCAAAACGCCTTTCTTCCCCTGGCTGCCGGCGATGGGGATCATCATCAATCTTGCTTTAGCCTTCTACCAGATCGTATTCCAGCCGATTGCCTGGGTTGTCAGTCTAATTTGGATTGCGATTGGGAGTGTGATCTATTACGTTTATACCAAATCGCGTGTTGCTCCAGAAGCCCCCATCACCATTATTCCAGAACGACAAATCACATCTGGGGATTACACTGTGATGGTACCGGTGAATAACCCCAAACAAGCCCGTTTACTTGGCTTCTTGGGCGGCATAATTGCCGCAGACCAAGGTGGTGAATTATTAGCCTTGCATGTAGTTCAGGTGCCAACCCAATTATCTCTGATTGAAGGACAAGAGCATCTTTCCCAGGGTCACAAATTAATCAAGGACGCTTCGATGAGTGCCGAGGGCATTGGGGTCCCAGTGCATACCTTATTACGGTTAGGCAGGAACGTTGGACAAGTTATTCAGATGACTGTTGAGGAGCAAAATGTAAATTTACTGATGATGGGCTGGCCTGGCTATTCGTACAAAAATGGAGAGGCATCGAATCCGATCATCGACTTGATTGGTATTAACCCTCCTTGTGATTTGGCATTTGTCCGTTTCCGTAAACGAGAAGCGCCGAGGAAGATATTGGTTGCCACGCGTGGAGATTTCCATGCGCCTCTGGCGCTCAAATTAGCGCGCATTCAAGCCATTGATTATGAGAATTATCATGATCTCTCTTCATCGATAACCCTGTTACAAGTTGTCCCGCCGGATACTGGAGTTTTCGGTCGCTACCGAGCGGCCTCGCGACTGCGCAGGTTGGCCGAAGAGCAAGATGTCCAAGCCTGGGTGCTGATACTGCCCGCTGAGGACGAGTATCAGTGCATCTTAGAAGAAGCTGAGGAGCATGATCTCGTTATTGTCCACGCGCCCTCGGAGGGGTTGTTGGAACAGCGCTTATTTGGATCTATCCCTCAAAGATTAGCTCATGAATGTTCGAAGACCGTCATCATGGTTAAACGGCACAGCGCACTCCAATCACGCGTGCGTCGGTTTTTGGGGATCAACGGCAACAATGGTTCTAACGCTTCTCCATAACAGTGAAGATCATCCTATTGTCGCACCTCTCTGAAGTATAATGACAGTATGAGTGAAGTTCCTCTAGAAATCGCTATTGGAAAAATGCTGCGCCAGCGCGGATTGAGATTGGCAGTTGCCGAATCTTGTACGGGCGGATTGATTGGCCACCGAATTACGAATATTCCTGGTTCATCTACATATTATATGGGTAGTGTTACTGCGTATGCCTATGAGGCCAAGGTGCGCTTGCTGGGTGTGAAGTGGAAAACATTGGAAGAATTTGGTGCGGTCAGCGAGCAAGTTGTCTCGCAGATGGCACAAGGAGTGCGTCGTGCACTGGCTGCGGATATTGGTCTTTCAGTAAGTGGCATCGCTGGCCCCGGTGGAGGAACGGAAGACAAACCGATTGGACTGACCTGGGTTGGTTTGAGCGCTGTCAATCATGAAGAGACGCGTGAATTCATTTGGGATGGGGATCGGCTTTTTAACAAAGAAAAATCGGCAGAAGCAACATTGCAGCTCTTAGTAGAATACCTCGAGGCCTGAAAACATGGATCCAATTGAAGTTACAGTGCGATTTGACCCCCAGGGAAATATCATTCCATTGAGTTTTATCTGGCAAAGACGAACTTATCGAATAGAATCAATTGGCCGGCAATGGGAAGCCAAAGACGGACAGCATATTTTAGTTATGACCCCAGGGAATCGTGCTCATCATTTGCTTTTTTTTGATGGGAAAGGTATTTGGTATCGAGTCCGGGGAGGCGATGCACCGACAATCCCTTTGGTATAATTGAACATCAAAAACGGGGCTGATGAGAATAAAGTCCTCTTGCATTTTGAAATAACTTTATAGTATAAAGAAAGCGTGAAAAATACCAGGCATTTTCGAGGAGGTGGATAGGAACGAAATAAAACCATTGGAAATGTAAACAGACAAATTCGATTGCATGAACGAACGAGGAGGTTCAAGATGAAGTATTTATCTGCAATCGTCCTGGCTGCCATTTTTCTAGCGCTATCGGGCAGTGGCGTTATGGCAGCAGAAGTGCCTGTAGGTGGGGTGGTTACGATCGCATCATCGCCAATAGGTACTGAGGGGACTACACTTTACGGTAGTGCGTATTCCTATAATCCCACTATCACAATAATCAGCGTCGCAGAGGATGCAACGGTGACGGTTCAGGGGTACAATTTCCCCCCCAATGACACGTTCTATGTGCGCATGAATTATATGGGCACCCAGGGGAAATCTGGCGTTATTGTTGAAACAATCACTTCGGATTCTAGTGGTAATCTCACTGATACCACCTACCCGATCCCAAGTGAGTTGGATGGCGAGTATCAGATTGCTCTCCGCATCATCAGCCCAGCGAGCGGATATTTTGCCTATAACTGGTTCTATAACAACAGCTCAGGGACAGGAGGAATCCCCACTACGACTACTGGGTATAGTGGAATTCCAACTTTCGCAATTACAGCTGTAAAGCGGGATATAAATGTTACTATTGGACCAACTAATTTCCCGCCTAATGATACTTTTTGGGTGCGAATGAATTGGATGCATACCCAAGGCATTGCCGGGGTAGTCGTTCAAACGGTGACCACAGACGCCAATGGCAATCTGAGTGACCTTGACTACCCGATTCCCGCATTTTTGCATGGCTCCTATCAAATTGCTATTCGGTTGGAGAGCATAAATTACCCATATTACTACGCTTATAACTGGTTCTACAACAATAGTACGTATTAACGCAACTTAACTGAAAATTGTGATGGGCAAGTTCCCCCTTCGGGTTCACGTCCCCTCACATACCCCGGTCAGATATGTTCTAAAAAGAAAGTGGGATGCACCTCGAGGTGCATCCCACTTTTCAATTCCCCAACCTTGCTCGCTCTTGTTCTGCTAGTTCGGGTTCTAATTTCTTAAACAAGGGTTTAGGTTTCTGCAGTGCCTTTCCCGCTTCAATCTGACTTGGTTCCCATTTTCCGCGGGCTTTGCGGGCTGCATATCGCAAGGTGGTGTGCTCGCCTAAGTTATCAGTTTGTGCTTCAGTATATTGCATGCCAAACAGGGGCTCGTCGTATCCGAAGAAAGTGTGCAACTGCTCGCTGGTGAAAGGCAGGAAGGGGGAGAAGAGCACTTTGAGCGAGTCGATTGCCCGCATCGCGGTATAAACTGTTTTCCCCGCGGCTTCCTTGTCTGATTTGATCTCGAACCAGGGGGCGGCTGTGTCCAGATATTTATTTGTTTCTTGAGCCAGCCGCATAGCTTCATTGAGTGCGGCGCGCAGTTTGACCTTTTCGAGCAAATCGCCAACTTTTTCAACTCCGGTTTCGATTATGCCAAGAATGTCTTTGTCGGCGGGGCGTAGTTCGCCCGGCGTGGGCACAACGCCATCCCAATTCTTGTAACCGAATGAGAGCACACGGTTTACCAGGTTGCCCCATGTGGCGACCAATTCATTGTTGTTGCGAGCGATGAATTCATCCCAATCCCAGTCTGTGTCGCGGCTTTCAGGCATGTTGATCGTCAGGTAATAGCGCAGAGCATCGGGATCATAACGCGATAGCGCATCGCATCCCCAGACAGCCCAATTATTACTGCCACTGATCTTCTTCTTTTCCAGGTTCATGAACTGATTGGCCGGCACATCAAATGGCAGAGTCAGTGTCTTGCCTTCTTCTCCTGCGAAGATTTCGATGAAACGTTCTCCCGCGCCCATAAGCTCTGCTGGCCACAGCGCGGTGTGGAAGAAGATATTATCTTTCCCAATAAAGTATAAAGCTCTTGCTTCAGGATTTGTCCACCAATTTTCCCAGGTATCTGGGTTGCCACTGACTTTTGCCCATTCCACCGTCGCTGAGAGATAGCCTATTACAGCTTCGAACCAGACATACAGGCATTTGCCTTCCCAGCCGTCTACGGGCACAGGGATGCCCCAATCCAGGTCGCGAGTGATTGGTCGTGCTTTAAGTCCTTCGCTTTCAATCTTGCGCAGAGATTCGCCCAAAACGGTATCACGCATATAATCCTGACGCTCACGCAGAAAATTGGCCACATCAGGTTCTAGTTTAGAAAGATCCAGGAAAAAGTGCTCCGTGTCGCGCAATTCCAAAGCATCACCGGTTTTGGCGTGGGGATTGATCAGTTTCTCAGGTTCGAGCACATTACCGCAGTTGTCGCACTGATCAGAGCGGGCACCCTCGGCTCCACAGATATAGCAGGTACCTTCTACATAACGGTCTGGTAAGAATTTGCCCGTTTTCGTTGACCATTGCGGGCGGATTTCTGCGTAGAGGAAGCCATTATCTCTCAGAGCCTGGAATATGCTCTGCGCCACTTTGAAGTGGTTCTCAGTATGGGTGGTTGTGAACAGGTCGTAGGAAATTCCCAAACCATGAAACAGCTCCAAGAATTTATCATGGAAGCTTTTGTACACTTCTTCTACGGGTTTGCCTTCGGCGTCGGCGCGCAGGGTTACGGGTGTTCCATGGGAATCTGTGCCGCTGACCATGACCACGTTGTTCCCTTTCAGACGGTGATAGCGGGCAACGATATCCCCAGGTAAGTGCGAGCCGGTGATGTTGCCAACATGGATCTCAGCGTTGGCGTAAGGCCAGGCGATGGCGACGAGAATGTTTTTTGTCATGGTAGATCTCCGATGTACAATATACAAGAAAAAAGGCTGCCTGATTGGCAGCCATGTTTTTTCTAAGAACTTAGAAACTAACTCGTTCTTTCCCGGCCATAGGCTGCCAACGACAAAGCGCGGGGCATCATGCCCATCATCATCGACATAGCCATAGCTTTGAAAGAACTTGTTGGTGTCATTTTCTTCAAACCTTTCTTGAGAAAGTGAGTTTATACTGAGCGGATAAGTTTGTCAAGCTGGCGGACAGTTTGAGCCTATTTTTTATCTTCCAAAAGTGATTTAAGATCTGAAAATCTCGGATCAATTGTCTCAATGACGCAATCGCAGCTTTCATGGTTGCGGTTGACGCCGCACTCCGGACATAAACCCTGGCAATCCTCTCGACAAACAGAATTTATCGGAACTTCCAGAACCATATAATCTCGCAAAATAGGCGCGAAATCAATTCTCCCGTTGGCTGGTAAGATCAATTCTGTGTTTTTGTCGGCGCGGTTGGGCAGCGTGAATAGTTCGGAGAACTTGCTTTCTAGGGGTTGATGAGCTTTCTCTAAGCAGCGTCCACAGATGGTTTCGGTGAAAGCGCTGAAATCGGCTTGGGCCAGCACCCCCTCGCTGGTGCGGGAGAAGTCAATCTCGCCAGACAAGTTGTCCAGCTCAAGATCGTCTCCTAATACAAGGTGTTCAATCTCGAAGTCAAAGGTGCGGCTGTAGCCAATATCTTCATGAGCGATAAAGCCGACTTCAAGTACGAGTATCTTCGTTGGGTTTGCCATGATATCACCAATTTAAAATGTTAAGGTTGCTCGGATTATAGCATAAGCAGATGATGCGGAGATGAATAACCTTGTGGTATTCTCTGGAGAAATTGACGACTTCTGAGAGGTAGTTATTACTATGCTTACGTTGCTCATTGGCACCAAGAACCAAGGCAAGGTTGATGAGATCCGAGCCCTGTTGACTGATATAGATGTTGAGTTAATCTCTTTGACAGATATAAATGTAGATTTGGATGTTGAAGAAATAGGAAAGACCTACGCAGAAAACGCCGCCCTCAAAGCCAAAGCGTACGCGCAGGCTTCGGGAATGATCACCCTTGCTGATGATTCGGGCCTGGAAGTAGATGCCTTGGATGGTGCGCCAGGATTATATTCAGCGCGTTATTCATCTCGACCAAATGCCACCGATGCAGATCGTCGTGGTTATTTATTGGAAAACCTGGCTGAATATCCGCGTCCTTGGGGCGCTCGCTTCATTTGTGTGGTGGCGCTGGCCACGCCTGAGGGTGAACCTCATTTTTATGAAGGCATTTGCCCCGGAGAGATCATCCCAGAAGAACGCGGCCAGTTTGGCTTTGGCTATGACCCCATCTTCTTGGTTGAAAAATCAGAGCAAACCATGGCTGAACTACCCATGGAAGAGAAGAACAAAATTAGCCACCGCGCTCGGGCAGTGATAGGGGCGAGAGATAGTATTCTTGAGTTATTTGTATAGCGAGCTTTGAGTTGGAGTTTATACCACAAATGATTGAGATGAACACAGATTTTTGGTTTTTATCAAATTTATCTGTGTTCATCTGTGAGTCCACTGAAAAAACTACTAAACGAGGATTTCCGCTTCCGGCGGGAAACTTACTTGGTGGCTATTTGCAGTAGAGTCATCTGTGGTTTTAGTTGCTTTCAGTCTGCACCAATTCTGACGGGAACGAATGTTGATGGATTGGGGATAATCAGGGGTTGGTTTTGAAATTGATCTTCCATCTTTGGGACGCTCAGCGTGTCGAATTGGCTGGTTCCCGCTAATGTGTCGATCGCAGCTCGTTCCGTGATCACGCGGGCTACTTTGCCATCTACCATCTGGATAACTTTGTCGACATATTTGCACATGCGCAGGTCATGGGTGACCATGATGCCAGCTTTGTTTTGCTCGTGAATCAGGTCGGCGAAAATCTGCACGACTTGGTTAGCGCGCTCTGTATCCAGGCTGGCAGTGGGCTCGTCGGCAAGTACCACGCTGGGATTGTGGATCAACGCCCGAGCTATGGCCACGCGCTGCTGCTGACCGCCGGAAAGTTGCTTGGGCAGGTTGTTGAGGCGATCATCCATACCTAGACGAGTCAATAAATCGGCGGCGCGTTGGCGACCTTCGCGGCCGTTCTTTTTGTTCAGGCGCAGCATCAACTCGACGTTTTCTAGGGCAGTCAAGTAGGGAACCAGGTTGTTGGCTTGAAACGTGAAGCCGATCTTTTCGCGGCGGAAGCGGGTGCGCTGGACATCATTCATCTGGTTTAGATCTTGCCCATCGATATTTAGCTGACCTTCTGTGGCATTCAACAATCCAGCTAGCATAGCGAGCATAGTTGTTTTCCCTGAGCCGCTTGGACCAACCAGACCGATAAATTCCCCGGCGCCAACGCTGATTGAGACGCCATCGACGGCCTTGACGACCAGATTGCCGCTTTCATAAACCTTTGTCACATCACGTGTTTCTAAAATATTCTTCGTCATATCAATTCCTTCAACTTATAACTGTCAACGTGTAACTTGATACACTAAAACTACATGCCTAAAGCTGTTAGCGGTTCGACTTTTAGAGCCGACCGGATAGAAACCATGCCGCCCACAGGCCCGATGAGCAATAGGGCAGCCAGTGCTGTCAAGATGGATGTGCCTGTGAAAAGTACTGGAATTCCAGCAGGCAATCCCATTGCCAGTCCCAAAGTGCTCAATCCACCCAAGGCAACACCAAACAAAGTCACAAATATGATCTGCAGTACCGCTGCGTTGGCAACGATGTGATTGGACGTACCAATCGCTTTTAGCATGCCAATTTGGGGCACTTTCTGAAGTGTCTGGATTTGGAAGAAACCGCCGATTACTAAGATGCCAATCAAAAATGTGAAACCCTTTTGGGTATTCAGCGTGTTTTGCTGCGCCGCATATCCTGGAGCAGACTTGTACGCTGTCTCGATATCGGTGACTTCAATGCCATCGACGCGCTCTTCCAAGAAATTGGACATCGATTCGAGAGCTGTGGGATCATCTAACTTCACAGCCAAAATATTCGGAATAATGGGGCCGCCGTTATTCTCGACATTCGCTTTGGGACGCACATCGTCCCAAACTTGAAGAGAGACAAAGATCGAAGGCTGGAAGAAATATTGCTGGCCACCGCTGATGCCGGCGACTTTGAGCTGGTAGAACTCATCATCTGTGCCTTGGGTGGATTTCAAGGTCAACATATCGCCAACCTCCACACCGGCCTGTTTAGCAATGCGTTGGTCAATGACGACCACTTTGCCTTGCTTGGTGCGGATGGGTTCCCCTTGGAAAGCTGGGGGAGAGCCAGGTTTACCAGGCTCGATGCCCACCAGAGATGCATCAATGGGTTCGATCCCATCTTGGAATACAAGGGTCGTGTTGCTGAAGCCGATGGCGCCCACATCTGAGATACCATCCCAGCGTCGCACGTTCCTGAGAACATCGTATTCCAAGCGGCTCTCGATGGTGGAGTAGTCAGTGTCTTCCTGGAAAACCAACACCTGGGCATCAATCTTCTCGAGATATTCTTTGTTGGCTGAGGCGAGACCTTCGCCCAAACCTGCGGTGAAAAGCACTAAGAAGGTGATCAATGCGATCACTAGGCTGAACAGAAAGAAGCGCCCTTTGTTGCGCCAGATTTCTTTGATACTCAGATAAAATGCCATGTTTCTCCTCGAATTTCGTGCTGCTTGGTTGAATATGGAGAAATATTATCAGAATAACCATATATTGTCAAGTATTTGCACAGATATATTAGATGAATAATTGATGAGAGAATTGAAACAAGGTTGTAGTGCATCTAAGTGTTCTTTTAATTTGACAATTTCACTCCGATTATATAAAATATGCTGAATTATTGTATGGCATGGGGGGGCATGGCTTCTTGTCTGTGAGGTGATAAGATGAAATTTGCACCAGATCGCGAAAAGCAAAAAGAAGTTTATATGGATTATTTCACCAACCGCGGTATCGATACCAGTTGTATTGTTTGCGGCAGTGAAGATTGGTTCATCGGTCGCACTGGCCCTGAGTTTGAAGTGGAAGGTGAGCGCACAATTATTCCTGTTGAGTTGATCTGCAATTTTTGTGGGCGCATTGCACTTTATGATGCCTGGGTGATTGGCCACGATTGAGGGATCAATGAAAAAAGTATTGTTATTTGCCGGAACTCGTAAAGGTGGCTTGATCTTTACCAGTGATGAATCTCGCCGTCAATGGGATGCCAGCGATTTACACTTCAAAGCATGGAAAATGATGCATATGGTTATGGATCCGCGTGACCGGCGCATTCATGCCTCTGGTATTCATGAAGCCTTTGGCCCCAGTACGCATTACTCGGATGATTTTGGGGAAACCTGGACCCAGTCAGAACAACCCCCAAAGTTTGACCGCCCCTCCGCTGCCCATCGGCCAATCGGCACTCCTGAGGAAGCGCGGGACCCTGATGAAGCTCTTCAAAAAGCTGAGGAAGTGCTCAAAGTTTGGAAGATCGAGCCAGGGCAAGAGGCTGAAAAGGGCACATTGTACGCAGGCGTTGAGCCGGCAGCGCTTTTCAAGTCAACTGATCGCGGTAGAAGTTGGCAAATCAATCAGAGTTTATATGATCATCCCCACCGGGCAAATTGGTTCCCTGGCGCGGGTGGCCTGTGTTTGCATACCATCGTGCCCCACCCTACAGATCCAGATCAAATGTGGGTGGCGATTTCAACGGGGGGCTGCTATTACACATCCGATGGTGGGGTTACCTGGAACCCTCGAAATAAAAACGTGCGCGCCGATTTTTTGCCCGAAAAACTCCCCGAGTATGGACAATGTGTGCATAAGATCGTCATGCACCCAGAATTCCCCCAGCGCTTGTATCAGCAAAATCACTGCGGCATGTATCGCAGCGACGATGGCGGAGAATCTTGGATTGATATCGGCGAGGGCAAGCTACCCAGCAGGTTTGGTTTCCCGATCGTTGTTCATCCCCATGAACCTGATACCATCTTCCTTGTGCCCGAAGAGAGTGACCAGTTCCGGGTCAGTCTGGATAATAAATTTGTGGTCTGGCGCAGCCGTAATGCGGGCGAGAGCTGGGAGCCTATGACAAAAGGATTGCCAGAGCGAGCGTATCTGGTGGTGTTGCGTGACGCGATGACAACCGACAACTGCGACGATGCAGGAATTTATATTGGCACCAGCACCGGTCAAATTTTCTTCAGCAAAGATGCTGGGGATAATTGGGAGTTGTTAGCAGATTATTTGCCCCCGATTTCATCACTAGAAGCGATAGTGGTTGATTAACTCATAATACGCACACGTAGCGGGAAAGTCCTGAAAATAGGGGAGGGGTGGAGACTTCGTCCCCACTCCCTATTTTCAGGGATAGTTCTCTTTAGGTTGCGTAACATCAATGATTAAAAAGAAAAGACATCGGAAGTTTCGGAAACTTCCGATGTCTATGTTTCAATACTTTTTTGGACTTCTCTTACGGCGGGGTTGCCTCGGTGCCAGTTTCAGGTTCTGATGCTGGAGCAGCATCGCCGGCATCTTCCATGATTGGCTCTGAGAGTGCTGTAGCTTCATCAGCTGTCTCTGGCATTCCGGCCAAAACCCAACGCTCGAACATATCGATATATTCAGCCTTGAGATCTTTGCTAGGCGGCATGGGCCCGATAATCTCTTCGCCGCTGGCATCGAAGATCGACTCGCGATGCAGCGTGACGATGATGTAGCTCTCCAAGTCGCCAGCAATGACGTTCTTGTCGGCGTTGTCGCCAGTGGTGAGGATCTCCTCATAGGTCTGCATCAGGTATTCGTTGTTCTCCTTGCCGGGGCGGTGACAGGAAACGCAGTAGCGTTTTGCTACAATCGAAATATGAACTTCATAGGAGGGTACTTCGCCTTCAGCAAGTGAGGGGATGCCGATGATAGCATCTTCGGGAATTTCAGCGCGCTCATCCCAGGTGTAGCGCATAAAGGTGACAATATCTTCGATCTCACTGCGCTGCAATTCGCCGCCGTATCCCAAACCATAAGGCGGCATGCCCAGATCTTGCTGGCCAAGGTCGATGATGTTGTAGAATGTTTCATCGGTACGGGTCCACATCTCGTCAATGCTGCTGATGGATTTTACCAATGTGCCATCTTCGATACCCTCAACGCCGATGATCTCGCCGCCTTCCCCTTCAGGTTGGTGGCATTCGGCACACCAGAAGGAATAGAGATCCTGACCCTGGATGACTTGTTCGGCTATGGAGCCGGCTAGCGCAACCTCTTCTTGCTCCGGGGTGGTGATCACAGCTCGGACCGTCAATCCGATGATGCCTATGACGATCAAACTCATCACAGCGACGCCAATCTTGCGTTTTTTCCAGTTGCGGTAGGGATTCTTGTCGATGAATGGCAGCAGGAGTAAGATCAAAACGCCGATTCCGGGGATCACTGCGGTGCCGACCCATTCGATGGCTCCGGGGATAAACTTTAGGAATTCGAACAGGAAGAGGAAGTACCACTCCGGGCGGGGTATGTAGTTGGCATCATTAGGATCTGCTTTGGGCTCTTGTGCCACCCCCAAAAAGGCAGCCAACCCAACCAAAAGTAAGAAGAGTCCGAATGAAACAATTAAATCTTTGTAGATGATATCCGGCCAAAATTTGACACCCTTCTGTTTGGCAGCAAGATATTTCTCGTGATATTTTTTCTTGAATTCTTCGTTCACGGTTTATCTCCTTCCCTACTCTTCATCACTGGGGATGTTGGAAATGCCCAGGCGGATGATGAGATACATATGGACGCTGATCATCAGAACCACACCGGCGGGTAGGATCCAAATGTGGGCGGAGAAAAAGCGCGCCAACGTCACAGCGCTGATGTCTGTGCCTCCCCTCAATGCTTTCAATAGAAAATCCCCGATAAACGGAACCGTACCTACAATCTCGGTTCCCACGGTGGTTGCCCAAAAGGCACGTTGATTCCAAGGGAGCAGGTATCCAGTAAAGCCCATTCCCAGGGTGAAGAGCAGCAAAAATACACCGGTCAGCCAGGTGATTTCACGGGGATATTTGTAGGCTCCGTAGAAGAATGTGCGCAGCATGTGGATGAATACGACTATGACCATCAGGCTGGCACCCCAGTGGTGTATGCCGCGGATCAGCCAGCCAAAAGCGACTCCATTCATGATATATTGAATACTGTCGTAGGCCTTATCTGGTGAGGGGACATAATACATGGTCAGGAAAACCCCTGTAAGACCTTGCATCACAGCTAAGAATAAACTGGCACTGCCTAAGGTAAACCACCAGTTTACTTTAGGGACTTTGCGATCCAAAACTGTCGCATATATTGCCTCGAGCCCGAGGCGCTCTTCTAGCCAAGCAAAGATTTTTTCAGCCGTATTTCCAGACATGATTACCCTTCCGTCAGGTGAATGAGGATATTGCCTTCCTCGACCTTGAACTCGTATTCGTACATGGGGTGAGGAGGTGGTCCATAGATTACCTCGCCGTCGATTGCAAACTGGGCGTCGTGGCAAGGGCAGAGATACGCCGAATCTTCGTCGCTCCATTTGACGCGGCAGCTCAGGTGAGTGCACACATTCGAAAGCACCTTCAGTTCGCCTCCCGATTTTCTAAGAACGAATACCCCAAAGCTGTTGGTAGTGCGCTCCCAGCCATTGACTTTGGTGCGGGTAAAACTGAACAATTTTGGTGTGCCGATAGGATAGCCATCCAATGCTCCCAACGAAACCCATTCATCAACAGTCTGTGTTTTGAGAGCTGGTGAAATGATATAGCCGATGATAGGTATCCCTACGATGGCCCCCATAATGGACCCCAAGAAGGCCATCACGATTTTTGAGAAATCGCGGCGACTCAAATTGGGAGAAGAGGTCTTCTTCGTCATTCGTACCTCCTGATTGATATGAAGTTATCAAGACTTATAGCCTTAGTAGGTAGTATGGAATAGAATTACAATTCCTCAGATTAGGCCGTGTTGAAATTTGGAGGTTTCTCTCCAGAAATAGCTGCTTCTTATTTTGACTAATACTCTTGATAAAGCCCTAAATGTCAACACTACCCAGTATTATAAAACAGAAGATTGAAGAATGTTGAGGATACCTGGAACCAACAAACCATGAACTATGTCACTTAATATGAATATAGAACGATGCGATAATATCAGTACCTGTTATCCGTTTTTGTAACGGTTATAATATTGGGGTTTTCGATAATTTCATACTTCATCTCACTGCGAGAGGAGGCCATTTATGGCACTAGACAGGAGAGTTGGATTTTTTGAGGGTTTGAAATACAAGGGTGGAGGTCCAATGCTGGCCTGGATACTTCACCGCATTTCAGGCCTGGGCATGATCGTCTTCATTAGTTTACATGTTGTTGCTTCGTTCTTTACGCAAGAAATGGGCAGTGATTGGGCGATATCCATAAACATTGTCTACGAGTCGGTTATTTTCCAATTGTTCATTGTTTTCTCGGTGCTATATCACGGCATCAATGGGATCAGAATCATCATTCTCGATCTGTGGCCGCGTATGTTGCGATATCAAAAAGAGATGACCTGGCTGCAATGGTTAGTCGTTATCCCCATTTATGGCCTGACAATTTATATCATGATCCAGCGCATGATCACTGGTGAATGAGAGGAATGAGGAGAAATAAAATGCAAACGAGAAAAGTTCCTCACCCAGGCTGGAACCTTGAATACTTGATGTTCCTGTTCACCCGACTTTCTGGGTTGGCCTTCTTCCTTTTGGCAGTTATTGGGATGGCAGCAGCCCTGATAATGGGGGCGCGTTATCAAATGGATTTAGGAACCTTAATGCGCTGGACCTTTTTCCCCAACCCCAACCATGTGCTGGATAGCAACATTCCAGATGTTACCTTTGGGTGGGCCAATGGATTTTGGCAGATCATGCAATTTTTGGCGATCTTCTTTGGGGGTACGCATGGATTGAACGGTTTACGCGTTGTCCTGGAAGATTACATCAAGCGTCCATTTTGGCAAATCGTTATTCGCTTGCTCATATTCGTGCTCTGGGTGTTTATGATCCTGGTAGCCGTTTTCGTGGTCTTGGCTTCTTGAGGCCCAGAGGAGAATTGACATTATGAAAACGCATCAATACGAAGTCCTGATCATTGGGGGTGGCGGTGCAGGCCTTATGGCTGCGATATATGCTTCAAAGGGAGCCAGTACAGCCGTCCTCAGTAAACTTTACCCTACACGTTCCCATACTGGTGCTGCGCAAGGTGGTGTTGGGGCTGCCTTGGGAAATGCCGAGGAAGACCGCCCGGATTGGCATACCTATGATACTGTCAAAGGCAGCGATTATTTGGGAGATCAAGATGCCATCAAATTTATGTGCGATGTTGCCCCAGAAGTTGTTTATGAACTAGAACATATGGGATTGCCCTTCTCGCGCAATCCCGATGGCACCATTGCTCAACGCCCTTTTGGTGGGCATACCAATAACAACACTGGCAAACCGGTTACCAGAGCATGCTACGCAGCAGACCGCACAGGTCATATGATTCTGCAAACCCTTTACCAGCAGTGCGTCAAGAACAAGGTCACCTTTTTTGATGAATACCATGTTGTTGATTTGATCACTGCCAATGGTTCAGCTGCTGGTGTGATAGCCCTCGAATTGGCAACGGGCGAATTACATATCTTCCACGGAAAGACAGTGATCTTCGCTACCGGTGGTCATGGCCGTGTGTGGGAAGTTACATCGAATGCCTACGCTTACACGGGTGACGGTGTTGCGATTACCTTGCGGCGAGGAATCCCAGCCGAGGATATGGAATTTTTCCAATTCCATCCAACTGGTATTTATCGCATGGGTATCCTGATCACCGAGGGTGTGCGCGGTGAAGGAGGCGTATTGCTCAACAATAAGGGTGAACGCTTCATGGATCGCTACGCCCCGACGGTCAAAGATCTGGCATCGCGCGATGTGGTCAGCAGGGCTATGTATTTGGAGATGCAGGATGGCCTGGGTATCAACGGGAACCGATATCTCTATTTGGATGTCACACCCGAAACGGTAAACAAATATGCCGCATTGGACGGACGTACCCGACCCGACGGCTCAGCCTTCCGTATAACCGCCGAAGAGATACTCTCCAAGCTGCCTGACATTATCGATTTCTGTCACACTTATTTGGGAGTTGATCCGGTAACACAGCCCATGCCAGTGCAGCCAACGGCGCACTACGCCATGGGCGGCATTCCTACTAATGCCCGCACAGAAGTGTTCATTGATGAGAAAGATACCATCATGCCGGGGTTATATGCCGCTGGCGAAGTGGCGTGTGTCTCAGTGCATGGTGCCAATCGCTTGGGAACCAACTCACTGCTCGATATCGTCGTCTTTGGAAAAGAAGCTGGATTACGGGCGGCGGAATTTTCTCGAGGAGCATCCTTCCAACCTTTACCCGAGGATGCGGCTGATTTCAGCTGTGAGCAATTTGATCGCTTGCGCAACGGCAGCGGAAAAGAAAAGGCCGCTGACATTGCCAAAGAAATGAAAGAAGTGATGAATGACCATGTAGGGGTCTTCCGTGTAGAAGATGGCATGGCCATGGCGCTGGATAAGGTACGCGAGTTGAAAGAACGTTACAAAGAGGTACGCGTGGGAGATCAGGGCGATGTTTACAATACTGATCTGCTGAACATCTGGGAATTGAGCAATCTCCTGGATCTGGCTGAAGTTACAGCTGCCTCGGCATTGGCTCGCAAAGAAAGCCGCGGTGCTCACGCTCGTGATGACTATCAAGAGCGCGACGACAAAAAGTGGATGAAACACACCATGGCCTGGTTGGAAGACAACGAAGTTGAACTAAAGTACAAGCCAGTCACAATCACTGATTACAAACCGAAGAAACGGGTGTACTAGGAGCGTGAGCCATGAAAGTTAAACTTAAAATCTTTCGCTATGACCCCGAAAATGACAAGAAACCTCACTACGACAAGTTCGTTGTGGAGGCAGAACCCACTGACCGCATCTTAGATCTGTTGGAGTGGATCAAAGATTACCAGGATGGAACTATATCTTATCGTCGCTCGTGCGCCCATGGAGTCTGCGGGTCGGATGCCATGCGCATCAACGGTGTTAATCGTCTGGCGTGCAAAGTATTGGTCAAAGATGTGGGCACCAAGGTCACTGTCCAACCGATTTTAGGTTTGCCGATTGAAAAAGATTTAATCGTAGATATGGAGCCTTTCTTTGATTCGTACAAGTCGGTGATGCCCTATTTTGTTGGCGGGGAGGAGAATCCACAAAAAGAACAGTTGCAGAGCCCCGAAGATCGCGAACGCTTTGATGACACGACCAAGTGCATTTTATGCGCGGCCTGCACGACCTCGTGCCCTTCTTTCTGGGCAAATGGAGAATATGTCGGACCTGCGGCGATGGTCAATGCGCATCGCTTTATCTTTGACAGCAGAGATCAAGCCGCGGCTGAGCGGCTCAAAGTGCTCAATGACCAATATGGCGTTTATCGCTGCCATACCATCTTCAACTGCACGGATGCTTGTCCCAGGGAAATTCAAGTCACACAGGCAATTGGTGATCTCAAAAAAGCAATTGCAACTTCCCGCCTGGATTAGTTTTTTAAGTATTGAGTGCCTCTTTATATTGGGGCACTCCTCTTTTATTTTGGTTCTATGGAATTGCCGTGAGAGAGATCACATTTGCTACCCCCAAATGTGGCCCCTTACCACGGCGGATCCTATTCACCCTTTAATTTGTATGCATCTATAAGGATGACCAACGAACTATTGAATTTATCTGCAGAGGATCAAATTTATAGGTATAATTAACTAGATTCTATTGAAAAAAGATTCCCGTTTTTAGGCGCTGGTTATGCCTGAAGCCTGCACTGAAATTTCACAAGTGACGGGATTGGGAGCTCAATCAGTAGTTCACCTTTGCTTTCAAGGCTTACAGTATTCGATGGATCTTACGCAAGAGTTTTCTCGTCCGCCTGAAATTCTCATCGCAGATGATGATAGGTTTATTAGGGATTTGTTGGAAACCTATCTGACGGATGCAGGTTGCAACGTGCGAGCTTTTGCCAATGGTGCGCAAGCCTGGGAAGCCATTCAAGAGAATCTCCCCGACTTAGTTTTGCTTGATATCCGCATGCCGCAGATGGACGGGTTGACGGTTTGCGGGATGCTCAAAAAAAACCCTGAAACCCAGTTCATCCCTGTGGTCATTGTGACTGCCTTAGATGCTGAAGACGAAGAGTTAAATGCCATTGAGGCTGGGGCGGATGATTTTATTACAAAGCCATTCAATTCCGTCATTTTACTCACACGCGTTCGATCTTTGCTGAGGCTTAAACGTTTGCATGATGATCTAGAGAGCCGTAATGACCTGCTGCGCCAGGTTCTAAACCGCTATGTTGACCATGAAATCGCAGATGTCATTCTCACCGATCCCGACCGTTATTTGAAACTGGGTGGCGAAACCCGCGATATCACCGTGTTGTTTGCTGATTTGCGCGAGTTCACTAATTTCAGCGCTTCACACCCCGCGCCTCAGGTTGTTGATATTCTCAATCTTGTGTTCAACGAGATGGTAGAGTTGGTTTACCATAACCAGGGTACATTTGATAAATTCTTGGGAGATGCCATTATGGCATTCTATGGCGCGCCGATCGGTGGGGAGGATGACACTCGGCGAGCTTTGCGCACCGCGCTAGAGATGCAAGAATGTTTCAAGAGATTGCAAGCAGACTCGCCAGATCAAATCCTTAGACCATTAGTACCTTAACAGTGAAAAGTTTGCACAAAAAACAAGAAAATCAGACCTGATCAAGATGAGCAAGGGCTAATTCAGGGATGACCACCATCTCACGCAGTTTCAACGCCATCACGAGCGCCTGACGGCCAAACTC
>JADHTJ010000180.1 GCA_016785015.1 Anaerolineales bacterium | reverse complement strand
CTAAAACTGTGATCGGCCTTGCCACTCGTGTTATTGCTAAGATGACCAGCCATTTACTCAAATTCATCCTGCGCAAATTCCACGGCATTGATGTGCAAACTTTTACCCAATCTGCCTAATTTGATTCCACATAAGGCGTTGAGTATAAGCGTAATGGGCGAAAACGCTTTGAACGCTTATGTCATTCTGAGCGGAGCGAAGAATCCCTGATACGTTCAATACATTTGAGCCAATGCAGGTATAAACTGGCTCGACCTTCCAGGGATTCCCTTTGACAGGCTCAGGGCAGGCTTCGTCGCTGCAGCCGCTGTGCTTCCTGCGCTCCTCTGAATGACAAGGCAAAGTGTTCAAAATTTATCCAATTCAGTTTATTGAGATAAGACTTGCTTTTTCTTCACTTCACATAAGAGAGAAATTCCCAATTGTCAACACGGCCTAGTGATCTAACCTTGGCTCTCTAAAATTTACGCAATAGGTAGCGATTATTTGCGTGCCAGAAGATAAGCCAACCCAGCCGCGCCGGCGGCCAAAATCGTCAGTCCGGCAATAGCTTGCTTGATGGTCTTCGGTTCAATACCAGGCATAACTACTTCGCCATCGCCGTAGTTTTTGAACATCTGACCCCATTTGGTGTCCAAGGCACTTTCAACTCGTTTGCGACCAACGAACGGGTACCAATAAACATTGTGGTAGAAGTTGCTGGCAAAATATGCCCAAGGTACGATGGGACTGCGCAGCAAGGGTTTCTCAACGAAGTTGAGCCAGCCATGGTAAATCCATTTTTGGCCGGTACTAGCAAGGGTATCTTCCTGGATGAAATCCCAATCAGGCTCACTCTCGATGTCATGACCGACGATCTCAATTTGGCGTGGGTCGCCAACACCCAGCCCCATCTCGTGGGCCAAACGGATGAAGCGCAAACTTAGGGGGTCAAATCCCTGCAATTTAGCAGAAACAGCGTCAATGGCGACCTGATCGGCAGAGGCTAACAGGATATCCTTCTCGTGCCAGCGCATCGCACGCGGGCCAGGGCCATCTCCGGCGAATGTGCCGTCCATAACGGCGAAAATTCCGGGGTGGATCTCTTGCTGGATCGAGAGAAGGTCAACCAATGTGTCATGGATCACAGAGTGAGTCCAGTGACGGTGGCGGTGCAGCAATCCGCCAAAGGCATTTTTCATTGCCCCCGTGATGGTGGTGAAAACGTGCGTTTTTACAGTTGGCAGATGGATGATGTTCATGCCGAACAGCGCTTTAGGGATGTGCACACCCTCGGGAAATACTTCGTCGAGGACCAGGAATGGGCGCTTTTTGGGTTGATAGTGGACCCATTCGAAATCCTGCTCGTAGAGATACAAACAGGGCACATCGTTGTTGTCGGTGACGAAGCGATGCTTGTTATTGCGCTCTCCATCGGCGGTGTTGACCACCACGGTATCGTTATGAACACCAACGAGGTCGTCATACCCAGAACCTTTGAGCGTTTTGATGACACCATCGAGCTGCCAGGGCGTCGTGGAACAGGCCGGATACCAAGTCTGCCAGGAGATATTGATCTTTAGGCCGGTCTGGTTGCCTTTTGGCAGCGCTTCTTCGAAACCCGCTTTATGCATGACATCTTGAATGTCATCCAGAACGGTTTCGGGTGATGTTTTCACAACGGCAACTTTTCCTTTGCCTGGGAAATCAGTCATTTTTTCCTCCAGAAACCCCTTTGATTTGGGGTTTATTATTTGATTATTTCTCCCAAGGGGAGTCCTGTCTATAGTATAATGAAAACTGCTTTAGGTGCTGTGATTTGAGTATTTTCTGTTGTTCAGCAAACAGTACCGGGGTATTTAAGCACATCATCTAGTATTTTGCAAACGGAATCAAACTAAGGTGTAGCAAATTAATCGGTTGCCATCAAATTGAGATGATACAGAGAAAAAGATTCCAATGTCGGGGATAAAATCGTTCTTCGGAAAGGTGCCAATACAGGCATTTATTATAGGCTTTGTTTCAATTTGGATTTTCTATCGCTTATCACTGCCGGTAGAGAGCCTTTACGATATTGAATTTGCGGAGATCATCGTTGGCACTGTTCCCTTTGATCTCGAAGATGAAATTGAGATATACAATAATTCCGAAAGATACGCGTTTTTGTCATATGGCAAGCATGGCATTGCTGCGCTCCATATATCCAGAGAAGAGGGAGAAGAAAGGAAAAGAGATTTTATTGAAGTAGGGAAATTCGATACCTTTGGATCTGCACAAGGTTTGGCATATGATAAAAAAAATAAGCTCCTATATATTGCAGACGGGAAGAATGGTTTAGTTGTCCTGAACGTGGCTGATCCTGCAAATATGGAATTAAAATACCATGTGCCGCAAATTAATGATGCCAGAGATATTTTCATTGCCGGCGATTACGCCTATATTGCGGATGGAGAAAAGGGATTTTATTCACTCCTAATAAACCCTTTGCCGGCAGAAGGGGAAGAGCCAGCCTTATGGAGTGGCATAGAATCCGAACCTGGGCTCAGTCGTATTCTTGTAAGGGGGAGGCAAGCGTTTGCAATTGGGTTGGACAATAATTTGCATTTCTTTAAGCTTCATAACGATAACCGGGGTGTTGTAACCAACCACAACCCAATCACCGTTGGGACACAAATTCATGATATTGATTTGTGGGAGTCCAGTTTATTTTGGGTGACCAATGATGAATTAGCTTGGATAGGAAACCCCTCTATCGAGACAACCCAGAAAGATAATTCTTTATCCATTGAGAAACCTTTAAAAAGCCTGGAAGTGTATGGCGATTTTGCTTTTGTTGGAGTTACGGGTCACGGCATCGAGGTATTTGATATTTCAGATTTAAACAATGTTGAAACGATTGATAGAGCCAAGAACATTGAAGAAGATCGAATTACTGACCCACAAAAACTTGCTCATTGGGACGCCGGCTATATGGAAGCTGGCTATCTCTATGTTGGTGATGGGCGAAAAGGCCTGCGAGCCGTTCATGTAAAATATGAACTGGAGATGGACGAGAGGAATTTCGGACGAGTTTTGGGGAGTGTAGAAGATATTGCTGTTTTGGATAAATATCTGTACTTGGCAAGTTGTGAGCAGGGCATCACGGTTTTGGAGATTGAAGAAAACGAAGATGAACCCGGAAAAAGCGCGGGGGAGTCTCATGTAGTTAAAAAAACAAGCGGATGCCCAACAGCAATTGACGTGAATGACGAACTTGTATTTGTAATCAACTCTAAAATAGAAGAAGATAAGATCGTATCGGCGAATATTCATTTGTACGATCGAACAGTCTCATATGTAACTCCAACAAAACTTAGCTTTGATATTGAAACTCCTGGAATTGCACGAGACTTAGTTGTCAGGGATGAATACATTTATGTTGCCGATGGAAAAGCGGGGTTACAGATATTTACACGCGAACCAACAGTTTTCGTCGAAAGTGATGCGAGTACGAGTGTTGGTGACCTGCAATTCGATAGTAATTCTGACGCTCATGGAATTTTCCTTCTGGGTGACCTTGCCTACATAGCTGCAGGTTATGACGGGCTTCAAGTAGTCAATGTTGAAGATCCCACGAAACCACAGCAGTTATCATCCTATGAGGTTGGTTTCTTTACTCGAGCTGTTTATGTACAAGAACAAACTGCGGGAGAGCATGTAGGGAAAACTTTTGCGTATATCGTAGGTGGTAAAGAAGGTGAAGCTTCTGGGATGAAAATCCTTGATGTATCAAACCCTGATCTTCCCAAAGATGAAAACATTTTTTGGAGTAGCTCCGAACCAGTATTGGACGTTGCCGTAGATGGCGCTACCGGTTTTGTCCTTCAAGAGAAAAGCGGTTTGCGAATTTTTGATTTTTCCAACCCCAAGAAGTTTGTAGATAAAGGGAACATTGAAGACGAAGGGGTTAAATATTCAAAATTAACCTTAGACGACCATATAGTTTTCTTTGGGAAAAAAGAGGAAGGTGTCAAGGCAATTAGTGTAAAAGAAAATGGAGAAATTTTTGTCGAGATAGAGAATGCTGGTGGATGGACCGTAGAAGATGCAGTCTCGTGGGAGAATTATGTTTATATTGTCGATGGGGTCAAGGGGTTGCGCATCATAGATATTTCAGATTATAAATCGCCTTCTATGCTAAGTTACTATGCAACATCAGGCCCATCGAAAGGAATCACTCTAACGAAAAATGATGAAAGACTCTATCTATCAAATGGCAATAAAGGTATTGAAATTCTTAGTGTTGCAGATCGCAGCAATCCAACACAAATTGGAGTATTTCCAGATTTAAAAAATGCAATAGACGTTGCAGTCAAATCTGATATTGCTTACGTGGCCACAGATCTCGGAGTTGCGATCTTGGATCTCATCAATATCACAGAAATAAAGGAAGTAGATACTATAGAATATGAAGGCGGCGTTAGAGATGTTGTCGTAAAGGGGGATTATCTCTACGTTGCTAAAGGGACTTCCAGGATGGATGTATATCGGATTGTCAATCCAAAACATCCAAAGCTTGTCCAAATTCCTGAAGATGTTGATATCTATAATACCTCTATGGCTAAGGTGGATGGTAACTATCTATATATTACCGGTGGAAAGTGGGGTATTCGTATTATCAATATATCTAATCCCGAAGATCAAAACAAATTCGACATCGAATTTGATTTCGAATTTGAAACTGAGAATGAAACTAGCGATGTAGATGTGCTCGGTCGATACTTCGTTGTCGCTGATGGGGTCAACAGAGGAAGAATTTTTTACTTCCCAGGGGAATGGTTTACACCTGCCTGGAGTGATACCACACCAATTGGGACTGTAGGAAACCAAGATGTGACTTTGGCGATGCTAGAGGATCTCTCTCCAACTAATTCTTCAGTATTTCATGTAGTATACGGAGAAAAAGATGGCGGTCTTATAGTTAGGGTGGGGGACAAGAATGTCAAAACAACTCCTCGTGGATTCACCGAATCGCCTGGCCGGGCTAACTTCTGGGAGCTTCTCCTAAAAGGGACCAATCCCCAACGAACTCAAAGTGCCCGTCGGCTTGTGTGGGGAAGTGCCGGTGGATTTATGCTGACATTGCTCCTAATGCTCGCGCTTTCTTCCGGCACGATACTGCCCGCTACCCGCCGAATATTCTCATCTGATGTATTTGCGCTTTTGTTGTTCTATCTACTTGGCAGTCATGGCCCCGTTGTGTTTGTTGAAGATGGTAAAGAAACCAAACGTGAAGGCCCGTTTAGAGAGATTGGCCCCGGTTTTACAAAGGTGGATGCTGTTAGTGCTGTCGTCTTGGAAAGAACTGCCTTTCAACCTGGCTGCATTGGGGGCCTGCTAAGGGCGCTCATGGGCAGACATCCACGTGAGAACTTAACTATGCGCACCGAGGATGTGGGTATCAACTTCACCCGCCCCGGGGAGCGTGTGAAAGGCGTTGCCGACCTTCGCCGGCAAATTCGCTTGAAACCCGAAGTCAAAGCGCATACACGGGATGGTATTGAGGTAAAGAGTGTTGTTCTTTCACTTTTTACGCTGGGAGATCCCCCCGATGTTTATACGATCACATACGACGGTGATGAAAAGCCCGAGAATCTTCGGGTAATAAAAGCCAAGATCAAAGATCCCGAAGACGATGAATGGAAATATCCAACACAAGTTGTTAGTGGTTTAGATGATATATTGAACCCTGATGATAAGCTTGATGCACATCGTTTTGTACAAGCATATCGCCGGAGTGCTGGCTTTGGCAGTGAGCTGCCAGAGGAAAAACCGAACGGTTGGCGCCCATACAGATTCTTTGAAAACAGGGTTTTTGCGGCGATTACGGCACGCCCCTATGATGTCTTCAAGAAACAACGCATAGAATGGACCGAGATCCCCGTTCATCTTACTGTCAGCAAATTCCGCGAATTGCTGGGGGAACAACTCTACGACAATTTGTTCCGACCAGAAGAACCTAAACCATTCCCACTGCAGGAGCTAAAGGATCGGCTAAGGCTTGAAATTGTAAATCAAGGTATCCTTGCATACCGATTTGTCGAAAGGGTTGATGGAAAGCCAATTGAAGTTGATCAAGAAATGCGTGATAGTCTGTTGATAAATTATCCCGAGCGGGAGTTTTCTGCAAATAAAGTTCTCAGGTCTCGCGGAATCAAAGTTATCACGGCTGGATTTACAGAATTGACCCCTAGTTTTCCAGAAGTGCAGGGCCACTATTTATACAATAATTGGCGTGCTCCCTGGCAGCAAGAAGCGATCATTATTCAATCAGATCACGAGCTCCAAGCCATGCGCATGAAAAACCATGCCAGAGCACAGGCGCAGAAGGATATGATATTCACGCTTTCTAAGATTCTCAGTACCAGTGATTATTCAAAAGAAGCGCTGGCGTTGCGAGTATTTCAGGCCTTGGAAACTGCTGCAGCAGACCCAGCTACTCAACGATTACTCCCTAGAGATACCCTTGATTTCATGCGCAGTCTGCGGATAATGCTGTTACGATAAAGCAACTCATTTATAGGCTCAAATCGTGATAAGAAGACAAATTTTCATAACAAATCCATGGTTAGGGGGTAGACTGACTGGCCTCCTCCGAGTCATAATCTTGTCCGGTGTGATTTTGGTATTGGGAAGTGCTGGCAGCGCCTTGTTCGAAGATTTTGATACAGAGATCATTATCACCGGGTGGGTGGGTTGGCAAGGAATTTTGGACAGTATCCCAGATTGGGGATTAAGATCTCTTGCATTCATCACTCGTAGTTATCGATACTACCTATTGGTTTTCAGTGGGTTTGTTGCAACTTTCTATTTTGCTGCGCGCTATATTCGTGATATTTACAATCTTGAAAATGCGCGTTTAGGAATGCATTATCTTAGAGCGCTTCTTTTCGGAATTGATTATCCTCGCTTGAATGTACAAGATGGTGAAAAGCAGCTTGATCCAGGGGAAGTAAACTTACTCGATAAGATTGGGGGGCCAGGATATCTTGTTGTGCAGCCAGGTAGCCTGGCTTTGCTTGAAGGCGCTGACGGAGAAATGCGAGTATGCGGAGAAGGATCTAATTATGTAACTCGCTTAGAGAAAATACGCGAAACGATCCGCTTAGAGGATCAACAGGGTTATATCGAATCGACTTCTGGCACCACCAAGGACGGCGTAACGATCAAAGTAAATCATATCAATTACAGTTATAGACTTCGTACTGGTCGAATGTCCAGCGAATTAGCTCGTCAGAATCCTGATTCTCCAAATCCATTCTCTTATCAAGCCGTCCTTAATATGGTCTTTGGCCGTTCAGTCGGATCCATTGATATTACCCCCTGGCACAATATGGTCAACATCGCTGTAGACGGCGCTATCATTGATTATATTCGTGCCAATTTGTTCGATGTGGTGACCGCGCCATCATTTGATCAAGATACTGCACGTGTTGAAATAACTCGAAAAATTAATTCAAAATTTGTTCGTAACCGATTGGCGAACGTAGGAGCAGAATTAATTTGGGTTGATATTGGTCATTTTGAGGTTGTTGACAAGCGTTATGAAGAGCAAAGAATAAAGACATGGGGAGCAAAGTGGTCTGGCCTTGCTGAGGTGAAGCGCGCCTTTGGAGATGCTAAACGAACTTCGTATCTCGAGCAGGGACGCGCAGAAGCGCAGGCTGATATCTTGATGAGTATCATGTCGGTTTTTGAAGAATTGGGTGGTCCCAAGGGCGATATTGAAACTATTAGAGCGATCATTCTGTCCAGGACGGCTCAACTGATCGAAGGAATGTCACATAGTGGATTACTACCGAGGGGAGATTCTGATGAATTGCCACCACCTACGCAGTAAAAAAGGGGAAATTTTGTGACGGTAAATGCAAATCTTACAATTGAACAAGCGCATGCTTTGTTAAATGGGATAGATCCAAATAATCAAAAACAATCTATAGGACCAACAGTTCAAAAGTTGGTCAAAGATTTGGAAAAATCTTTAGATGACTTCACTGCAAGAACTCAAGCACAGGAAGGAGCCTGAGTACGCATAATGGAATTCCAGACAGCCAAAAAATGCGACAAAAAAGAACGCTCTGTTCGATAACGGCAGATTCTACGCACATTAACATGGATTGCGGA
>JADHTJ010000179.1 GCA_016785015.1 Anaerolineales bacterium | reverse complement strand
GAGTTTGGCCGTCAGGCGCTCGTGATGGCGTTGAAACTGCGTGAGATGGTGGTCATCCCTGAATTAGCCCTTGCTCATCTTGATCAGGTCTGATTTTCTTGTTTTTTGTGCAAACTTTTCACTGTTAAGGTACTAATGGCGATACCGGGTTTGGGAGCAGTATCACCTTCGATGATGCTCTGATTTTCATCGGCGAGCCGGGTATTACGCCCGGGGCTGGTTCAATCCATATTTATTCCATTGAAGAGGGGATTCTCCCGGAAACAGGATTCGCTCCAAAAACAGCAACCAACTCCCCCGAAGTACAGTTGCCAGCATCTTCGAATGTTGACTCTGTACATTTAGAAATTCCCAAGTTATCCCTGTACACAGACGTTATAGGCGTTCCTCGTCAAGCTAACACATGGAATGTTGAATGGCTGACAACTCAGGCCGGCTATCTCGAAGGTACAGCCTATCCTACCCATATGGGAAATTCAGTGCCATTGGGCATGTTAACCTACCCAATGGCACTGACGGCCCCTTCGCAGCAATCGATCAACTCCAATGGGGCGATCAAATTATCATCCACCTGGACAAATACGAATATTTATACGAAGTACGTGAAGTTTTCCAGACGAATCCGAACGATCTAGACATCATAGAGAAAGATGGGGATTATGACTGGATTACATTGATCACCTGCAAAGATTATGATCTATCCACAAAATCCTATGATCTACGAACGGTTATCGTTGCTGTAAGAACTAGATGATTTTTCATGAATCATGGCCAAAAATGATTTCAGAATCTCATGCGCGTTTAGATGATTTGCGGGTACAATTTGCTCGGACTATCAAATCTAGTAAAGAATCGAGTTAAGAATGAACATAAAAAAAGTATTCCTTTTAATTAGTATCTGCATGTTGTTGCTAACAGGCTGTGATCTATCTTTCGGCGGAGGTGAGGGAGTTTCACCAGAAGAAGCGCTCACCGCAGTTGTCCAAACCGTAGAAGCCATGCTTTCGCTGACGCCACAGGCGACAAATACATTCACTCCCACTGCGACCGCTACCGCGACAGCGACTGCAACTGCGTCATTTACCCCCAGCGTTACCGCAAGTCAGACTATACAAGCTGCCAGTTCGGGGAGTGAGTTTACGGATGGGCAAGCATCTGGCTGTGATAATGCTGCTTTTGCCGGAGACGTGACCATCCCTGACGGTACCCAGTTCGAGCCTGAAACACCCTTCACCAAAACATGGCGGATTTCGAATTCCGGCTCCTGCACTTGGAATTCCGGATACTCGGTGGTTTTCCTGAATGGTGAGGGCATGAGTGGAATCAGCCCCCAAGCACTGACATCAGAAACTGCACCCGGGTCATCGCGCGAAATCTCTGTTGAACTCATTGCCCCAAAGACCCCTGGCACCTATACTGGCTACTGGCAACTGAAAAATCCTGCGGGGAATCTTTTCGGCCATAGTTTCTATGTGCAAATTGTTGTCAAAGGCGACAGCAATGCAACCCCCACGGCAACTGCCACTGGACCAACCAATACACCCGCTGGCACAAATACCCCGACATCCACATCAGCCACGGTAGATCTGGTCGTCAACAGCATAACATTCAATCCATCTGATCCTATCAAAGACAATGATGTGATTGTAGAGGTCGAAATTGAAAACAAAGGTGACGCAAACGCCGGGTCATTCCTTGTAGAGTGGTGGGCAAACGTAAGTCATGACCCAGCCCCAGCAAAGACATGGAACGTTTCTTCTCTTTCTGCGAAAAGCACGAAGGTACTAAGTTTTACCTATAGTCCTGGATATGGAGCCAAGGGAACAGTTGACACTAAAGCATATGCTGACTCGTTAAATGCTGTCACGGAAAGTGACGAAAGCAACAACGAAAAAACAAAGTCAGTAACTGTAAAGTAAACGTTCCCTCTCTGCGGCACAATCAAGCTCACGAAGCCTGGCGCATACCGCCAGGCTTCGTTCTTTAAATACTGATACACTTTTCCAGTATTCAAGTAGGTAAGAATACATGCCTCGAAACAGTCTAAAACGAAATCTAGAGAAACCGGAGAAAAAAATATGTCAAAAAAAGCTATCATTGGTATTGGTACACTGGTTGTATTGATGGTATTTGCGGCCGCCTGTACACCACAATCACCTGAAGAAACAAGCGCTACTGCTGAAGCCCCCGAGGCTGTTATTGTTGCAACTGAAGTTGTCGAAGAAATGGCTGAACCCGAAGAGGATGCTGAGCATAGTGAGGAGATGAGCGAAGAATCCTCAGAAGCAGACGTGGAATCTGGTGACGAAGAGGTAATGGATGAATCCGGTGCTGCAGGTGTGGTTGCATTCGAAATCGTTCAAGCTGAGTCCGAAGCGCGCTTTTCATTAGGCGAATTATTACGTGGCAATCCCAAAACTGTGGTCGGAGTAACCGATCAAGTTACTGGTGATTTCCAAGTTGATTTCGATAATCCAACTAATTCACAAGTCGGGGTAATTCAAATCAACGCCGATACTTTATCTACAGACAATAATTTCCGCAACGGAGCAATCCAAAAATTCATCCTGGATACCAGCCAGTATGAATTCATAATATTCACCCCAACATCTTATGCGGGATTACCTGAGAGCGTCGATTTCGGTGAGGCAGTTTCATTCATGATCACCGGTGACCTGACCATTCGTGATCTTACCAACCAAGTCACATTCGAAGCAACGGTAACCCCAGTTTCTGAGACACGTCTGGAAGGGTATGCATCTACCATCATAGCTCGGGCTGATTACAATCTGACCATTCCTGAAGTTCAGCAAGTCGCTGAGGTGGATGAAGAAGTATTGCTTGAGATCGAATTCGTCGCCGCACTTACAGATAATTGATCAAAAACAACATCTATTGGCCCTAACTCCCTGATAACCATCAGGGAGTTTTATTTTTAAATCCGACAACCCAGAAAGGCCATAAATGATAAAATTTGGTTCGTGTTCATCGCCGGCAGAGATATTTGTTGTCAATTGAGCATAAAATAATAAGGTAAGGAGTTCTTCCTAATGTATATTGATCCTTCTACCGGAGGAATGCTCTTCCAAATACTGGCTGTTCTGTTTGGAGTTATCTCAGGCATCATCCTCTTTTTCTCAAGCAAGATAAAGATGAGTTATCGACGCTTTCTTCGATACATCCGTGAGCGTGGGGAGCAAGGAACCAGCGATCCGAATATCGAAGAAGAGTAATTTATGAATACAATCATATTGGGACTTGATGCCTTTGATCCGAAGGTTTTCGAATCTTTACGCGAGCAAAATAAACTACCGGCGCTGACCAAACTTGCAGTCCAGGGTGGGTATGAGCGTTTTGACGTTTCCAATCCCCCACAGAGTGAAGTCTCCTGGACAAGTATTGCAACGGGTTTGAGTCCAGCCGGTCATGGCATGTTTGACTTTGTTCACAGAAATCCAGAGAGCTACAATCTTTATGTCTCTCTGCTGCCCACGAAAAACACCCGATTAGGCACTGAATTTGCACGTCCATATACCAGCCATACTATTTTTGATGAGGCCGTTGAACAAGGGTATCCTGCAACTGCGCTCTGGTGGCCAGCGATGTTCCCCGCGCGCCTGGACTCTCCTATTCGAAATATTCCCGGTTTAGGCACACCAGACATTCACGGCAAATTAGGCGTTGGCGTTGGCTTTGCCATAGAACCCGATTCTCCAAAAGAGGATCCAAAAATCCCCATTCAAAAGTTGTCTGCCCGTGGGAAAAATGAGTATACAGGTGATCTAACTGGCCCTTCCCGCCAAAAATCAAACCAGGCACAAAAAACATCCTTGAGATTTCAAGTATCTTTCTTGGATGAAGATCTCGCTCGCTTTTCCATTGGCAACCAAACATTCGAAGTAGAATGCGGAAGTTGGAGTCCCATTATCGAATTGAAGTTCAAAATGGGGTTGATGGTTTCAGTCAGCGCAATAACCAGAGTAATTTTAACTCAGGGGTTACCCTCCCCTCGCTTGTATTTTTTGCCTTTACAAATCCATCCCTTGCACTCTCCGTGGCGATACGCCGCGCCGCGTGGTTTCGTCAAACAAGCTTGGAACGAATCGGGGGGGTTCTTATCTTCGGGGTGGCCGCAAGATACAACCGCTTTGGAAGAGGGGCTAATTTCCGACGAGCAATTTCTCGATTTGTGCCAGCAAATCTTTGAAACCAGGAAACAGATCTTCCTCAAAAATCTAAACCGTTTCAACGAAGGAATCTTAGCCAGTGTCTTCGATACCTTGGATCGAGTTCAGCACATGTTTTGGCACGACCGACCCGACATTGTCGAAGAGTGGTGCATCAGGCTCGATCAGCTTGTCGGGCAGGTGAATGATTTGGCTGAAGCAAAAAAATCGCATTTACTGGTTGTATCTGATCATGGATTTGCGAACTTCGATTACAAAGTTCATGTAAATCGTTGGCTGGAAGAACAAGGATACTTGGTCACTACCAGCAAATCATCCACAAAGAAGAACTTATTCGATGTGGATTGGTCTAAAAGCCAGGCGTACGCCATTGGCCTGAACAGCCTTTACCTGAATCTATCCGGCAGAGAAGGTCAGGGATGTGTCAGGGACGATCAAAAAGATGCGCTGCTTGCAGATATCCAACGCGGATTATTAAGTTGGAAGAACCCAGATGGCAAGGCTGTACTCAGTGCCACCATCCCCAACACCGAGGTCGAAGACGGCCCTTATTCACAATATGCCCCAGACCTCATCTTGGGGTTCTCTGATGGATTCCGCGCCTCAGCTGATACAGGTTTAGGAAAATGGGGGGGAGAATCACTCGAAGAGAACAAAGATCATTGGCACGCGGATCACTGCATTGATCCGCAACTCGTTCCTGGCGTTATATTCTCAAACAGAGGGTTTGGTGAGGTATCCCAGCCTTCTTATAAAGAATTCCCTAAAATCGCCATCGGCATGACTCCCAAAGCCCAGACCATGACCCCACCCCCTGCAATTGATGATCAAGAGCAAGCAGAAATTGAAGAGAGGCTAAAAGGCCTTGGCTATTTATAAATTTCCTTTCAACATTTTCAAATTTTCAAAAAAGGGTATGTGGACGCTGTTCCTCATGTCTTCTCTCCCCACGCATGTATGGACGATTATTCTGATCCTGCAGGATTATGCGTGGGTCGCCGAACGTAATAATTCCTGGGATGCTATTGGCGTGGGGGCCTATGGCCTCTTGATCGCCTTTGGAGAGGGTCTGTGCGTCTTTGGGGTGATATTGTTTTTAAGCCTCTTGGTATCTAAAGCTTGGAATGAAGATCAGAGGATCGCACTTTTATCTTCATTGATAATTCTTGCAAGTATCTGGGGGATGATTAATCAACTTTATTTCCTATCTGATGTAGAAATCCCGGAAAGCATCTTTATATTATTAATCAACGCGTCCCGTCCGCTGAGATTTATATACGCCATCAGTTTATTCATCACTTCTGTGACGATCGTTCTTCCAGTATATTTCATTCTCAAATCAGAGAAAGTGCTTCGGGCTAGCCTCAACATCATCGAACGACTCTCTCTATTGATGACCCTTTACCTTGTCTTGGATCTCGGGGCACTGGTCGTTGTCTTAATCCGAAACCTGTAAATCAACCGATGAAATCATCCATCTCTCGGCGCGAATTTCTCAAATTGGCAGGACTGCTATCTATGAGTTATGCCATTCCTCCTTCGATTTCAAGAGCTAATATTGCAAATGAGAATTCTAATGGCCAAAATGTGCTCATCGTGGTTTTCGACGCCTGGTCGGCTTTGAACATCTCTCTTTATGGATATAACCATCCCACCACGCCCAATTTAGAGAGATTGGCTGCCAAAGCCATTGTCTACCATAATCACTTTGCCGGAGGTCATTTTACGACCCCCGGTACAGCCTCGCTTTTGACAGGAACCACAGCCTGGACGCATCGGGCTTTCAAGCACAATGAAATCGTCAATGCATCTACTGAGAACAACATCTTCAATGTCTTCAACAGATATCATCGCCTAGCATATACGCACAATCCGCTTGCGGACACATTGCTTCGACAATTCCTATTGGATATTGAAGAGCATACCCCCTGGCCAGATCAATACTTTCAAAAAGACCCTCTCAATTTCACCTTATTCAAGAAAGATCAAGATATTGCTTCTTTGGGATGGCGGCGAGGGATGAAGCGTTTAGAAGCGGGGCATGCCTATACGTTATTTCTCTCTCAAATCTATGAGAATTTCATCAATAATAAGGTGGCCGATATCGCACCGAACTTTCCACGCGGCATTCCTAATTACAGCGAATTAGGCCTAAACTATTTCACCCTCGAGCAGGGCATCGATTGGTTGTCAAGTTCACTGAGCACTGCGCCTCAACCTTTCTTGGGATATTATCATTTCCTGCCTCCTCACGATCCTTACAACACGCGCCAGGATTTCATGGACACATTCGTTGGTGAAAATTATCAACTATCTAATAAACCAATCCACCTTCTTGATCAGGGCATTGCTGAAGATAGAATGATAGATCGGCATCGCTGGTACGATGAATTCATTTTATATGTAGATGCCGAATTTGCTCGGCTCTATCATCAATTAGAGCAAAACGGCATGCTTGAAAACACATGGTTAATCCTAACTTCCGATCATGGGGAAATGTTCGAGCGCGGCATTCTCGGGCATGTCGCACCAGTTTTTCACCAGCCGATCTCACATCTCCCTTTGATGATATTCCCACCAGATCAGAAACAGCGTGTAGATATTTTTGATAAAACTAATGCCATCGACATATTACCCACAGCTTTACAAATAACCGAACAGGGTATCCCGGATTGGGCTGAAGGGATTATCTTGCCTCCGTTCGGTTCTTCGACATCCAGAGTCGACCGTGATATCTCAACCATCCAAGTTGAGAGAAGGGATTCGAATGGTCGAATCGCAGAAGCGACAGCCATGCTGGTGAGGGGAGATTACAAAATGATGTGGTATTTTGGCTATGAACAGCTTGAAGAGGATACCGAATTTGTTGAAATGTATGACCTCGCCCGTGATCCAGAAGAACTACACAATTTGTTTTCCATACAAAAACTAGTAGCAGATGAGATGCTTGGCACTCTAAGGGCTAATATCGATGAATTGAACAGTGTCTATCGGCAATAAAATCATAAAGCCCACCACAATACAATCCTAGTGGGCGAAATATTAATCACCAAATATTATCTTCTTCACTTGCAAGAACCCATAAACTAAACATGAGAAAATCTATCTCTCGACGTGAATTCTTAAAACTGGCTGGTGCCCTCTCAATGAGTTATGCTCTTCCTCAATGCACGTCACGCCAGAGCATTTCTCTGGATAACGCGTTTGGAGAGAATATTTTGATCATTGTTTTCGATGCCTGGTCTGCATCTAACATTCCGTTATTCGGGTATCAGCGAAATACGACACCACATCTTGAGAGACTTGCAAAAAAGGCCGTAGTTTATCACAATCATTATGCAGGGGGACACTTTACCACTCCTGGAACGGCCTCACTGCTAACTGGAACCCTTCCCTGGACACATCAATCCTTTAGTTACGGTGGCAGAGTTGATGACGCATTAAAAGATAAGAACATCTTTCACGCATTTCGCCATCACCACCGTTTAGCCTATAGTCACAATCCATATGCAGACACACTACTGCGACAGTTTATGGATGATATTAACCAATATTCCCCAAAGGAAGAACTTTACCTAAAAAACGCTCTCATGTTGGACTCTCTGTTCCCCGATGATCAAGATATTGCCTCTATTGGCTGGAGTCGAGCGCTAAAAAACCTTGATGAGGGTTACTCCTACTCTTTGTATCTATCTCGGCTCTATGAAATCTATCTAAAAAAACTTGAAAAGAGTATTCCAAACTTTCCCCGAGGGTTACCGACGAACTATAAAGGCTTGATATTCTTCACACTTGAGCAAGCCATCGATTCGCTCACAGATATCCTAACCCGGACGAGCCGGAACCAAAAAGGAGAAAAGGAAAGAGAGAAAGTCGCTCAATAAGACGGGTCAAAAAGCACCCTACACAAGTCAGTAACGAGATCAGCTAAGAGCTATCTCAGACTTAGGAAACGGGGAA
>JADHTJ010000178.1 GCA_016785015.1 Anaerolineales bacterium | reverse complement strand
CTAAAGGTGGACACCTCACCCCGAAGAACGGTTCGAGAGAGTCCCCATGAAACGGCCATACTGAGGAGAACACCCAACACTGCAATGCCAACCACCGCCAAGGCGGAAACCAATCCACCCAGATAAGCTGGAACCAAACCGCCGATAAAGATTGTAGCGATAAGGATCTGAGTCGGCCAGCGTCCGTTACACAGGGCAAAGTTGTTAGTGATGATAGCGATCATACGTTCGCGCGGGCTATCAATCACTCTTGTGGCAACCACACCAGCAGCGTTGCAGCCAAAGCCCATCGACATACTGAGTGCTTGCTTGCCATGCGCGCCAACCTTGCGAAACATATTATCGAGATTAAAAGCCACCCGCGGCAGGTACCCGAAATCTTCCAGCAGCGTAAACAGCGGGAAAAAAATCGCCATGGGCGGCAACATCACGCTGATCACCCAGGCTGTTGCCAGGTAGATACCATCGAACAGAAAACCACTCAACCACCACGGCATTCCGATAGTAGCACCGAAGCTGATTAGGATGGGATGAACAGTGTCGAGAAGCAAAGTGGCCAACATCGCAGAGGGCAGATTGGCCCCTGAAATCGTCAGCCAAAATACCAGGGTCAGCAACAAGATCATAATGGGAAAACCCCATAATCGGCTGGTGACCAGACGGTCAATAGTGCGATCCAAGTCGAAGCGCGGCTTCTCCTCAGGAAGTGTGACTGCCCGGTCGGCAATACGCGCCGCATCGGTGTAGATCGATTCCATCAAGTGCTCGTGAAAATCTCCACTGATTTCCCAGCGCAGAGATTGAGCAGTACTCACGATTTCATCTGAGGTAATTGTTTTTTCTGTACTCATCATTACTCCGAATTTCAGTAAATGGTGGTTAGTACTCAGTGAACAGTTTTATTACTGACAACTGTTCACTGAGCACTGATCACTATATACTGACTACTGATTACCAATAACTTGTAATTGCGCCACTCTCTGCTCTAAATCGCCATATGTCAGGTCGCCCAGTTCGCCTTTGCGCAGGGCTTCGACGATACTCTCGTCGCCATCCAACAAGCGTAAAGCCACCCAACGAGGGTTGGGTAGGTCGGGCAGCGCCACTTCGATTTGCTCAACTAACTGACTCACAGCATGTTGGAGCGCAGGAGATTCATACTGTACACGATAGGGTTTTCCCACTGTCTCTCCGGTTGCGACCTCATGAATGGCCTGTAATAGTAAATCCATACCTTGTCCGTAGCGCGCTACAGTGGGCACAACGGGTACACCTAGATCGCGCGCCAGACGGCGGTCGTCAACCTGAAATCCGTGCCTTTCAGCCTCGTCCATCAAGTTTAGACAGATCACTACACGGTTGGTAATTTCCATAACTTGCAAGGCTAAATTCAAGTTGCGCTCCAAACGCGAGGCGTCAACAACGACAACGCTAACATCGGGTTGGCCGAACAAAATAAAATCTCGGGCTACTTCTTCATCCAGACTGGTAGCTAACAATGAATACGTGCCGGGTAAATCAACCAACTTATAACGGCTGCCGCCATACTCGAAACCGCCTTCAGCGCGGGTGACAGTTTTGCCAGGCCAGTTGCCAGTATGTTGGCGCAGGCCAGTCAGGGCGTTGAAAACCGTACTTTTACCAGTATTTGGATTGCCCGCCAAAGCAACAGCGAAATCCCAATCTTGCATATCGACGCCCAATTTGAGCAAGTTGGCCGCGTTATGAACCGGGCATGTCTCGCACGGGGCTGCCGTGACGTCTATTTTTTTTGTTTTTTCTTCAATCATCTTTTGTTTCCTCTTCACAAACCCTAAAGGTCTTGAAGACCTTTAGGGTTTCAGTTATTAATACGAGTAATATTTATCTGATTGGCCTGTGCCGACCGCAAAGCGATAACAGCCCCGCGCACGCGATACCCTACTGGATCGCCGCTGGGGCTGCTGAGTTCAGATTCAATAACCGTGCCGGGCAGGATTCCTAGATCCATTAGTCGACGTCGTTCAGCACCCCTGATGCGGGGTGAAATGGAAAGGACCTGGCCCGACTCTCCTGGGGTGAGGCTGGTCAGTGTTTCCCCAAGATGTTCTTGTTCCCGAACCTCATCTGGCAGCGGCTCGACGCCAACATTGACGGCGATCAACGGAGCCAAGGTATGCTCATCACCTCCAGCCCAAAAGCGTATTCGACGAGACGAAGCTTCAACCATGCGCACGACCATACCTACATGCAAGCCTTCGGCCACCAACTGTGCATAAACCGCCTCGGGTTCATCTTCGAGATGTGTAATGCGGGCTGGTTTATCAACTGTTAAATCTGGCAGGGCAACACGCTCACGATACACCATCTCACCTTCAGCCGTTGGGATTGGGTCACCATGGGGGTCATGTGTAGGATTACCGAGTTGGGCCGAGAGTCGTCTGGCTTCATCGGGTGAGAGCATATGTTCATACTGCTCGGCCTGACCATGCCATTCTTCTTCCTCATAGCCAGTTGCATCTGCGAGATAGCGCTCCCATAATCGGTGGGCACGAATAATCTGCAAAGCATAATCACGTCCAACTGGGGTTAGACGAAAGCTATCACCCTCAACCTGAAGCAGATCGCTGTCTTCAAGCTGCTCAAGTAGATCAGCAACCGCGTCCACACTGACGTTCAACGCACCAGCAATGCTCTTTACGGTTGCTCGGCGATTATGAATTTCATTTTGATGGATATGTTTGAGGGCATCCTCACGTAATACGCGTGCTGTCGTCTTACGAGCGCGCTGCCAGCGCCAAAATACACCGCTCTCTGGACGAAACACCCAAACGCTCACTATTGTCAAGAGCGCAGCAATTATTAATGATATAAGGGGATCTGGCATCGTAACACCTCTTTCAATTCTTACTGTTTACCAATAAATTGGTTCTATGGGAATTGCCGTGAGAGACATCACATTTGGGGTTAGGGAGCGTGCGGAGCACGCCGCCTACCCCCAAATGTGGCCCCTTACCACGGCGATTCCTAGAGACCCAATAAATTACTTTCTTTGCCGATAAAGTTCTGGGTCTACGACGGCTGTCATAGCCGCTTCATCCAACTCACCGCCCAGAAAACGTTTAATCTGTTCAACTTGTGGAAGGGGGTCTTCCAACATAGCATTGTAATCAACTTCGAGATAACGCAAGTTAGATTGCTTATCCATCCAATCTTCTACCTGCTTGATATGCTTTTGGAACAACACCGCCATGGTGTCATCGTCAATTTTCTTTTCCTCACCGCGGCGTTCCAGCATCTTCGTTTGAGATGCCAAAACTTCTTCAATCTTGCGGCGCATAAACAACACCCGATATTCGTAATTGGGGGGTAATTCAACTAATAATGCGCCAATCAGCTTGACCACTTTACCCTGTGCTTCGGGCAGCCAGGCTACATCGCCTTCTTTAAGTTTCTTAGCGCGTTCGAATTCATAGTAACCTTTTGGGTTATCATCATCCGCGCTGCGGATATGGTCCGTCAACGGGGAGATACCTCCCGCCTCGAGCATTTTCATCACCATCGAGGTGCCCGAGCGGGGCAGCCCGGACACGATGATAATGGGCTCACTTTTGGATTTAAAAATACCTTTTAGGATTGACTTCATAATCTATTCCAAATTACTCTAATCAAATGAGCGCGGACCACAGACAGCGGACGGCCGTCAGCAGTCGGTAGACAATTTTAATGTGCTTTCTCCAGCAATGATTTGACTGCCTTGATCTTCGTTGCAGGAAACTCCAACTCTTCCAATGCACCATCGTCATCGCCCTCGACAATACGCCGTCCCAAACCAGAGTGGCGCCACATCTTCAAATCCTCTTCAATAGGGGATCCGATGATATCTTCACGGAAGATCTTGCCATCTTCCAGTACTACAACGCGGTTGGTCTGGCGGGCTACGGCGGGGTCGTGGGTCACGACGATGAAGGTCGTCCCCTGACTGTCATTCAGTTCGTGGAGAAGTCCCATCAGGGCGCGACCAGCTTCGGTATCCAGGCTACCTGTAGGCTCATCCGCCAAAATTAAGGACGGGTTGTTTGCCAGAGCACGCGCAACTGCCACGCGCTGTCGCTGACCACCAGAAAGCTGGCTGGGGAGATGTCGCATGCGGTCGCCCAGGCCAACTAATTCCAACAACTCTTTAGAACGCTTACGACGGGCAAAGAGGTTGCGTTGTCCCATCATGGGCACTTCGACATTCTCTCTGGCTGTCAGGGTTGGGATCAAGTTATGCAGTTGGAACACAAACCCAACCGTTTGGGCGCGGAATTTATCCTTGTTGCGGATCTTGGCCAAATCCTTACCATTGATGATGACTCGACCGCTGGAGGGTTTATCCAAAGCACCAACCATATTTAGCAAAGTGCTCTTCCCGCTACCACTAGGCCCCATTACTGTAACCAGTTCGCCATGTTTTATTTTCAAGCTGACGCCATCTAGGGCGCGGATTTCCTCTCCATCACCGTAGATGCGCGTCAGGTCTTGAATTTCTATCAGGTGGCCATTGGGAGATTCTTTTGTTTCGCTCATAATGTTCTCCAGGTACTTACTCTTCTATCTCTACGTCTACAAAGGCAGTCATACCCCAGCGCAAACCATCCGGGATTTCGGCAAGCTCAATCAAGACGGGGTAATTGACCCCGGAACCTTCGGAATCTTTGGGGGCGATACGGTTTACAGTACCCTCGATGACAACGTCCGGCAAAGCGTCAAAGGTCACAATGACTGTATCGCCAATATGTAACTGGGCGACGTCGATCTCATTGAGATCAGTAGTTTCAACCCGTAAATGATCCAAGTCTGCCAAGAGCAATACTGGCTGTCCAGGTGAAACCCATTCTCCTGATTGTATGTAGAGGTCGCCAATAGTTCCGTTGAAAGGAGCCGCCAATATCAGGTCGCCAAGAGCGGCTTCAGTTGCAGCAAGCTGCGCCTCAGCATTAGCCAGGCGAGCTTCGGCCACAGCAACATCATCGGGATCAGGGCCTTCTTGCAAGGTTTCATAGTCACGTTGTGAAACTGCCAGTTGAGCTTGCGCCCAAGTCAAGTCTGATTGCGCTTCGGCAATATCAAGGTCATCACCCAATCCAGAGAGGGCATTATAGAGACGCACTGTAGCATCATAATCCTTTTGTTCTTGCGCCAGCCTGCTGAGGAAGTTAGCTCTGCCGAGATCATCATCGGGTTTATCCTCATAGGGTTCAAAATCTTCTTCGGCTTTTTCAAGTTCGTCTTTAGCTAAAACCATGTTGGCAAAGGCCTGATCAATATCAGCCTGGGATGCCGTTTGAGATAGATTTCGGAGACGGCGTTCAGCATCTTCGATGGTCTTTTGAGCATCGATAATGGTTTGCTGCGTACGCGCCAGCGCTAACTCAGGATCATCATACAAGGCATCCAAAGCTTGTTGCGCAGAAACAACCTCAAAGCGAGTTGCCGCGATGGCCGCTTCCAGGCTCTCGGTTCCTTCCAGACGCACCAATGGCTGTCCAAGCGTGACCACATCATCTTCTCCCACCAAAACTTCGGCAACAACGCCGGCCGTTTTCATGCTCAGCGTGGCAAATTCTTCGGGGAGGATCTTCCCTGTGGCGCTTACCACGGGGGTGTAATCTTCCACAACGAGCGCTGGCGTTGGTGTTGGCTCATCCAGCCCAGGGATGGAAATAGTATCGCACCCTGCAAGCAACGATGCTGCCAATACTGTCAAAACTAAAGTAATGATTAGATTTTTATTCTTCATGAAATTCTCCTTATTGTTTTCATTATTACTACCAAACCATCGAACGGATTGGCCCGAAAATAGGGTGTGCGCAGGGCGCGCCCTGCGCACACCCTATTTTGGGGAGGTTTTCCGTTTGGTTGAATAGTTTCAGTTCATTCGTATCTAAGTGCCTCGACAGGCTGTAAACGGGTGGCCCGGAAAGCGGGATAGAAGCCTCCCAGTACACCCAAGAATATTGCTAAACTAATTGCGTTATAAAAAATATCGACTTCCCATCTAAGCTGTAACAAATCACCTATGAGGGGCGATCTAAGGATAAGTTCACCCAATCCAAAGGCAACCAGGATGCCGACGATGGCACCAATAATTCCTAGCAATAACGCTTCCGTCATGATCATTCTCAGAATTCGACCTCGCCGCCATCCTAAGGCTCGCAAAACGCCGATCTCACGAGTGCGTTCCAAAACCGACATCAACATGGCATTCATCACGCCCATCCCACCAACCAGAATAGCCAGGAAGGAAATTCCAGCCATCATTGCATCCATACTTTGCATATCGGGCATTTGATCAGCAAATTCACCAGTCACGGCTGCGTGTACTTCGGGAAAGCGGGCATTGATCATCTCAACGATTTCTTCTGCCTGAGATGGATCTTTTACCTTGACCATATAAAGACTTACCTTGCGTGGTTTTCCAGAAATGGTTTGCCCATCTCTAAGAGTAATCACACCACCCAATTCTTCAAAACCTGAACCACTTTCATAAATGCCAACCACTCGAAAACGGCTGCTCAACACTTCGATGGTATCGCCAACGCCAATATTTAAATTATCTGCCATCATGCGGCCTAACAATATTTGGTGATTTGTGGTCAGTCGCTCGCCTTCGACTACATTGATCTGTTGAATACCATATTCGTTCGGAGCGAGACCACGATAAATGAAGAACATACCCGTCTCAGGCATGGCTGTAGCTGAGAAGATCACACCGCTGACGTTTTCAATTTCCGACATCGTGGCAATTTTGGTTCCAACACGTTGGTCGATGGTACTGTAACCCGTATCGGCAATTCCAGCCTGACGAAGCATAATTTCTGCATCACCGCCCATGCTTGAAATCAGATCCATCGTACCGCGCACCATCGCTTCCAAGGCCATGATGCCACCGACAGTTACTCCGATCACGCCCAAAGTTAGCAAAGTTCGAGTAGTTCGCTGCCAGAGACTCTGGATGGGCATGCCGCCGACCGGCAAGCGCCGCACCTTTCCCGCGCTGCCACCTTCATAACGCAAGGCCTCCACTGGCTGTAAGCGGGAAGCCCTCCAGGCAGGATAAGCTCCGCCCACAAATCCCAAAACCACAACGGTGATGGCGGCCTGAATCAAGACAGACGGGCGGATATTATCAGCTGAGGCACCAAAGAAACTAAGTGCGTCTGATGCTCCCACCAGCATCAACCATCCCAAACCAATCCCCGTCAAGCCACCCAAGATGCCCACAAGCAAGGACTCACCCAGGATCATACGAAGAATCCTTCGCTTGTTCCAGCCAACTGAACGCAGAACACCAATTTCCCGGGTTCGCTCCATCACAGCCATTAATTGGGAATTCATCATCCCAATACCACCAATCAAGATAGACAGCCCAGCAATAGACCAGGCAAATCCTTGCATATAATTGCCCATAAGCTGTTTATCAGCGTAAGACTCTGAGCTGCTAATGGCCACATCAGACCACAAACGCCCAACGCGTTCTTCAAGACGCGCGCTCATATTGGGGTCTTTAAGTTGAACATAAAATAAACTGACTTTATGCTGCATGCCCAATAATTCTTGAGCTCCAGCGAGGGGTAGCACGGCTCCACTATCTTCTAAATCTTTGCCCGTTTCATAAATGCCAACGATGCGAAAAACACTTCCAGTGAGTCGCAGCGTATCCCCAGGTTTCTTCTCCATTACTTCAGCTGCTGATGCGCCGAGGATCACTGGATTTCCATGGGCGCGCTGTGCTTCGCGGCTATCCAGGCCTACGCCATCGATGATTGTGAAACGTCCAAGGACAAAGCTATCTTCTGGATACCCAAATATGAAGAAATACGGCACATCCTCGGTTTGCACAAAGCTTTGAATCATAGGGCTGATCTCAGCAACTTCAGGCATGACAGCCATTTCTCGCCCAATCGATTCGTCAATGATGCTCAGGCTGACATCCATAGCATCGGGCTGGCTGATCACCAGATCGGCTTTGCTGCCCGTCAGGAAAGAGTCATAGCCTGCCTGGATTCCATCAGCCAGCGCGCCTAATGCGACAATGGCCGCCACACCAATGGCAATACTAAAAACGGTGAGAATTGTACGTCCTTTGCGTCGAAGTAAGTTCTTTAAGATCATACTTGTTTTCTGTTACCTAATTTTGATTCTCGGGTGGCAGCCCATCC
>JADHTJ010000177.1 GCA_016785015.1 Anaerolineales bacterium | reverse complement strand
CAGAACGCGGCGCAAATGAAACAAGGCGCGGCGCGAATGAAACAGAACGCGGCGCGAATGAAACAATATTAACACTTCTTAAACACTTTAAAACCACCTTTAAACACTATGGTTTAACCACCCCACAAATTTTGGCGCTTTTTGAAGCTGAATCCCAGATCCATAACGGCACCGAATCAAGGGGTGGTGGTCATTTTTCTTTTCCTTCGGGTTGGGTTTTGAGTGATCTCTTGAAAGAATCCAGGATCGGTAGCCATAAGGCCCGCTTCCATATCCGGGAAAACATCAACGCCAACGAGTTTGTTGCTGCCACACTGTGCGCGGTCGTGCAGGCTCGGAAGTTGAAATCAATCAGTGGTTACTTGACCACGCTGCTCGCTAATCCTGATGGGATCAAGTTAGACCAGGAGTTTTTCACGCTGGCAGAAATGCCACCGGCTGACTTAGCCGATTTAATCCAGCGTGCGGGAACCAGCCCCGGGCAAAAAATCAATCATCCGGCCTGGGACGCAGTTATGGTTTCGGCCAAGGATAACCGACTCAGGGAATTAGTTACTCGCCTTTCGACTGAAAAGTCGGTTGTGCGGCCCAAATAGCTGGGAAATAGACATTGTCAAACAACAACCAGTTGTACTCAAATAATGGTAGTTCGCATCAATCAATTGGATGGGAATCCTATGCAAAAGCATTTCGGTACGCATTTCGATCCTGAAGGGGCCAATGTGGTCATCCTTTCGGGCTGGCTGTACATCGATCAAGTTCTCGATATCCCTTTGGATGGGCGCGTACATCAAGCCTTGCGGTGTACGCTCATGACCAAACGCCCTCCGGACAATTCTCAAAACATATCCGAAGGGCATCTGAACCGGGGTTATCCGATTGTGCTGACGGGCAAACGGATGGAAATCATTCTAGACTGGGCCAGGCAAAGGAACAATCTCCCCAGGGTTGTCATCCAAGGACCGCTACGAAAGGTCAACGGCAACGGTAATGGAGATGGACTTGCGAGCACGATCATTGATGCCAAATACCTCGACATCCTGGACATCACCCCGAAGAACCGTATTCAAACGGAGGAAATCCCCGATGAGTAACCGGACCGAGGGCCTCTTCAGGCCAGGCTCAGGCCTCAAGGCCTTGCGCCCCCAACCCCGGCTGGACGATTCCGTCCCGCCTCTTGGCACATATGCGTGCCTGCGTTGCGAGCGCGGCGGCCTCCGCAGGCCAGGTGCAGGCCGCGGGGCCTGCGTAAGCAAATCATGAATTATTCATCCGTTGTCACTCACGATGATCATCTTGATCCGTCATGATCCTGCTAAAAACATCAACCGCTGGTACGCGGTTTTGGTTCAGCCCACGCTGTTCTATCCGCACGCCGTCTTATGCGGCTGGGGGCGGCGGGGTAGCGCCTATGCTCGCTGGCGCATTCTCCCAGCTGAGGATCACACTCAGGCTGACGAGATGGCCAAAGCGATCCTGGTAGAGAAAATTAAGAAAGGCTACCAAATCACAGGGGACCAGGAGGAGTTGCCCGTTTGGAGATAGAGGAGAACAACATGCACAATATTAGGAAGAAAGCACATGTGAAAGGTTTTATGGCAACGGCAGCCCAGAAGTATGGATTTCCGGTATAAGTTGGTGGTGTGGCAAACCACCCAACTGCTCCATCCAGGGCAATCCAAATTGGGGTTGCGAGAACTATTGAAGGGGGGTGTAGGGAATAATGGTGCAGTCAGCCGGATTACCTCATGCCCCCATGAAGACGAGAGAATGGGAAGGGTTAATGGTGCTGGCCTATACGTGCTACTTCGACCGATTTTCTAGTTGCATGGCCTATACGTGCTACTTATGCAGATGTACAAGGAGCAAAAATATTTGTGCTGGATATGAATACATTGCAACACTTACCAATTGAATATATCACTGACACCAAAGGTTTCAGCAAACGTTCTGACAGACGAAGCCGAGAGATTGCTATGCTCTGGCTTGTCACACAAGGACACACGCTTCGAGCAGAAATTCAGAGGATTGCAGCAGCACACTTTAATACCCACCATCGAAGTGGTGCCTTGATGGCCGTTATCCCTAGTTTGGCTGAGAAAGAGTTTTTGTACAGTGAGAAGCTATCGGTGCCAGGCGTAACCAATCATGATGGTTTATTGAAGTTGACAGCCGTTCGCCTGACAAACACTGGCCGGGAATTGGTAAGTTGTCTTGGTTGGTCAGTGAAGGAAACTGAGCTGGAAAGGATGATACGGCTTCATGAAAAGGGGAAAACAGAAAACAAACACACGGCTGCGGTGTTGACCTTCGTGTACCATGCGAGGCTTCGAGGCTGGGAAGCGAGCGTGATGCCGAAGATAGAGACAGGCAATTATCGCTACGCCCCTGATGCTGTTGTGACCAAAGGCGATCGGGAATATCATGTCGAGGTCGAACTGTCCTGGAAGGTAGCGGATCCCAAGTGGCGTAATATGGCGCGGTATCGTGGAGTAGTTGCGTTATGCGCCAGGCATGAGAATCACCAGAAGGCACTCGTTGGGGATGTTGAAAGCGTCATCGGGGCAAACGCGCCGATTATATCTACTAACCTGCGAACGTTATTCAAGGATGTTCAGGAAGAACCCCTAGGCGAATTGTGGCTAGAGCGATGGTAGGGGGTGGGCAGCGCACTTAATGGTGGATGTGGACGGGGGTCGGTTATTCCCACCAAGCATCCCGAAAATAGAAAAATCTATTTGATCCTGGGTAATACCTGTTACAACAAAGCCCTGCGTGTTCGAGCGCAAGCCGTAGAGAGCAACATCATCAAGTATCAACCACACCGTACTCCCCTAACATGAACTTGATCGAATGACTCTGGAAGTTCATGGATGCAAGTTTTTCAAGGACAAGTACCGCTCGACCTTTTCCAAGTTCAGAGGAAAGTTGAAAGATTTTTTCGCTAATTTGGACATTCTCAAAGATGGATTTCATCTCTCTTTCTCTTCATCATCTCTCTGAAAAGCAGCCTTCCCTTCATTAAATATTTGGTATCTGAGAGGCGCTTCAAGAATCTATTCCTTCGGGTTTCTGAAAATATTCGCTTTTCGTGTTTTTCTGCGCACAGCTTTTTGTGTATCGATTCCTTATTCGCTTGCGAACTCAGGATTTGGTTGGCCTTCTGGCGAAAACCTACCGAGAATCTATCTAAAATCCCGTGGACGAGTCAAGTCGTCCATCACAGGACTGTACCCTTGTTTCAACTAAGGTGTACGCGGCTGAGTACCTCTCAGTTTTTTGCTTATCAAGATGCAATGGCTATGAATATCGAGAAGTGACAAATCTCAGCACTGTATGATCCCCTAAACAAAGTTCATCGTCATTTTCTAATAAGACTGGCTCACGGACCCGTTTATCATTCACTTTGGTGCCATTGGATGATCCCAAATCAACTAACCTGAAATGCCCATCTTGTTCAATGATCTTCACATGTTGCTTTGAAATTGTTGCATCACTCATGAGATGAATATCACTTGATGAAGAGCGGCCTATAGTGGTTTCGCCTCGATTCAACTGGCAGTTTCGACCATCTCTAGTAATTACCCAAGCATCTGCTTTCGGATGAGCAGATGTCGGCTGGCGCGTAGAAGCTTGTGGAAGTGGAGAAACAAATATTCGCGGCGGCATAGATACAGGGCGTCTTGAAAATTGATGCTGTGGCATAGATATTTTATCCAGTATTCTCCGTGCCACACGTTGTTTTCCATTCAACATCGTAGCTGCAACAAGCTGCTCTTGACCGATATCGATTTCAACCTCGCCTTCTAAGGGGTATCTGTTGAGTAAATCCATCAATTCGGCTGCAAATTCCATTGGTGAAGCGGGGCGCTCATTTGGATTGTAGCGCAAACAAGATTTTACAAATTTTGTCCAATGTCGAAAGCCATCCCTGACAACTTTGCTTGCCGGGTCAATATATATTGAAGGATTGAAAAAGATATTATATTCGTTTTCCTGGTTAGTGGATCGAGGCGTTACGAATGTTCTTTTCTCTCCCACTGGCATTGCCCCCAATAGGTTCAGCACCATCATACCTAGCGGATATACGTCTGCCCTTGCCGTTACCGGTTCCGCAATAATCTGTTCTGGGGCGGACCACTCTGGTGTCCATCCTGGTGAAATATCTCCCTCATCAAGAGAAAAATCATCGATCAGGGTAACTTGATCTTGAGTGAAGAGAATGTTATTAGGTTTGATATCACCATGGATCTTGCCCTGAGAATGCAACTCGGACAAGGTCTGAGCAATGGCAACTATTTTGTCGCCAATGGCTTGGCGTGATAATAGCAATGAAATCGTTGCATGAAGAATTCCCTCTGAGCTTGCATTCTCAAGGGCAATTTCATGGATTTCTCCGATATATTTACCAATCGGCACTTTGGTTGTAATCCTGTTTGATGATATTTTAATTTCGGCATCTGGAAAATGAGAATCTATTGACTCAAAATAGAATGGACTCCACTCGACCCATTCATCGTATAGCAGCCCAACAGAATATACTTCACCAGTATCTATTGAGATTCCTAGAAATCGATTTAATCCACCAACAGATTGCAACTGTCCAATTCCATGGGATTTAGATTCGCTCTGGTCTCCACTCACCACAACTCCAAGTTCTGTATCATCATCTAAATACCAATTATCATTTTTACGTTCATTCGTCACACCTTTATTACTTGTTTTAGCTGTCCAGAAGATGCGCCCGCAAAGACTCGAAAAAAGGGATGTCAAGTTGTTTTCGCTAACATACATCTTTTGGGGCAAATCCCCATCCTTGAGTTGAACTGGCACGATTCTGTGACTTGCCCAAGATGTTGATGCATATTGTTCAAGAGCGTGCCTGAATTTATATAGCAGCTCACTGGGTGGTTCTTCCCCAAGGGGGGTAACAACATCAGCGATGGAGCTTAAATGGCGATCCAAATCATCCGTTCGTTTGCGCGATATTTGAAGCAGTAATGGCAATTTGTCATTCGCAGGGCCAATACGAATCAGGGCATCGGGTTTGGTCTCCAACTGATTAATTGAATCCACAATTACTGTCCCTCTAAATCTCTTCCGAGAAGCCGAAAGAGTACGATGACGCTCAATAAAATGCACCAGTGATTGTGTCACCATTGCATTTAGCATATCTGGAGAACTGAATATTTTTCGCGTGACATCCTTTTCCACAAGTGCCTTGAAGTTGTTCAAAGCAGCTTTGTTTTCTGCATCAACATAGGCCGGCGGCCAAAGAATGCTATCATCCACAAAAAATGCTAAAACCGGAATATTCGCAGATCGAGCAGATCGGTATTCCATCTCGGTTATACTATATTGCTCATTTTTTGGAATAAAACCGTAGCTATGAGCAACGATCAGAATTACGACATCACATTGTTTCACTCTCTCGATTGAGACCTTATCCGGGCTTCGTTCATCAGCCGACCAAAATATCATATCATCACTATACCCTAATAATGAGTGGACGGCTTTCATGGCCGCATCACGATACTCAACCAGGTCTTTGTATGTTGATGAAATAAACACCCTGATAGTTTTTTGATCTTGTTCGTCATCTTTAAGGGGGAGTGGCTGCTCTGAAGCACAATACGGGCATGTTCCATAAGAAACGTCAAAGGGGCCATGCTCAGGGCAAAAAATCTCTGGTGCCATAACTAGTCCTTTCTGAGATGCTTATTCTTGATATTCAAATTCCTGGTAATAACCAATTCGAATCACATCCCCATGCCGCAACAACGTTGGCGCAGTGATGGCCAGCCCGTTGACAAATGTCCCCAGAGAGCTGTTTTCGTCGCGAATGTAGGTTCCTTGTGTTGTGACCCAGATCAGGGTATGCACGCGGGATACGCTGCGCTCTTTCAATTGTAAATTGTTCCGTGAACTGCGCCCTATGTAAAGAGCTTGCGCCGTAATCGGGATGGCCTGTCCCTCTCTTTCGCCTGACCGCCCCAAAATTTGCGGGGCGTGGGATGATTTCCACCGGGGTTTCAGTGGCCGGCGGGGCTGAGCTGGTTCTGGCGCTCTGCTCTGTTTTTGTAGGGGCTTTGGCGCGACAGGCTCTGGGCGCAACTTCGTAGATGCTGTTCCGCGGCCACGCCCGCCTTGCAAACGAGCATGCTCAAAGGCTTCACGCAGCTTCATCGTAGATGTATAGCGCTGGGTAGGTTCTTTGCTCAAGGCAGTGTTGACGACATTTTCAACCGCTGGAGAGATTTGGGGATTATGCTGCCCCAAAGATGGCAAGGGCATGTTGATATGCTCCCAGGCGATGCGTTCGCGCTTCGAACTGCCCTGACTACTGGATGTCTTCCCCCGGTAGGGAACCTGGCCACCGCTCATGATTTCATACAGAGTTACGCCCAGGGCATAAACATCGGTGCGGGCATCCACGCGCCCACCCAAAAATTGCTCGGGAGCCATATATTGGGCAGTACCACCACCGGCGTTCTCTGTCGCCAGTCGGGCAACACCGAAATCAGTCAACAGGGCTTGCTGGTCTTTGTTGAGCAGGATGTTGGCGGGTTTGACATCGCAATGGAAAATATGGTTTTGATGAGCATAGAACAAGGCCGAACACACTGCCTGCAGGATATTCGAAATTTCATCCAGCGAGAAAACCCGCTTACGTTCAACGATAGCAGTTTTTAGATCAGTGCCGTCCACCCAATCCATGATGATGAAGGTAATATCTCCATTGAGATCACGATCCAACTCGTACAGGCGTACAATGCTGGGATGTTCCAGCTTACGTAATAATTCGGCTTCTTTGGCGAACATTTGGAAGAAGCGCGGCGAATTGGCCAGATCACGCCGCAGCACTTTGACAGCCAGGCGCGCCGAGCGCATTGTGTCCCAGGCCTGGTAAACATCGGCCATGCCACCAGAGCCTGCCAGTTCACGTAGAAAATATCGATTACTAAGGGTTTTGCCTGCAAGATCGGTCATAGAACAGAATTCCCGCCGCTAACCTGATAAGACTTTGAACTATTATACAATAAGAATCACAAAGGCCCGTCTCCGAGTACTAAAAGGCACAGGGAGCCGGGCTATTTTGTATTTGTCACAGCCCCTCACCCCAGGCTCTTCGCGAAGCACACTCGCAGGAGTGCTCTCACACGAGGAGATAAAGGATACAAGAAGCGACAGGGGTCACCTGCGCTCACTTCCCGGGGCAAGCACACCGCATCCGTGAACGCTTCTCTTTCTGGCCTGGGAACGGGCGTGGGAAGTGATAGGGCGCAGCGAAATCCGATTGAATCATGTGAGATACCCGCCAGGTAATTTAGGGAGCGCGCAACTCGAAGTTGTCGAAGACGATAGTGCTGTGTTCGTCTTCATAGTCTAACCCAGCAGCAACACCGGTATAGCCTTGGCTTGACGAAAGGATCGTTTTTTCGGCGACTAACTCATTGTTGATAAAAAAGAAATGCTCATCACCTTGCGCGATGATCTCCAGGTGATTGTTATCGCTGGGTCGAATCGCTGTTGAAGTCGTATAAGGAACAATTTCTGCCCACTCTCCTCGATCGTTGGCCCAGACACTGAAAAGTTGTGTATCTCTAACTTCAAAATAATAGTAGTGATCACCATTCTCGCTGATGCGAAAAATTAGGCCATTAGGAGCGTCTCGATTTGAACTGGGATTGATCACCTCGACAGCAAGGTAAAAATCGCCAACAATTTCGGAAGTAGGGTAAACCCACCAGATAAAGCCCTGTTTGGATGAAATCTCCCAGGAATATGTACCGTTGATGGTCATGGTGATTTGAGCATATTCATCATCGATTTCCCCTTCAAGCCATTCATTGTCATTATTGTTAAATGGTTCAAGAAGGAGCAGAGGCCACTTGGCAGCGGATCTGACTTTTTGCTCTTTTGCCACGACAGTAGAAGTCTGCGTCGGGAGGGGCATTGACGTTGGCAAATCAAGAAGGGGGGCTTCGGTGGGGGTAATCGTCTCAGGTTGTTGAGGAACATAAACCAGCGCGGTTTGAGTCTGTTGGATGGCCAAAGCAGTTTGGGTTACTGCCAGGGGATCGTTTTTGCTACCACCAGAAAATATTTGCGCGCCCAATCCAATAATGCCGATCCCGATAGCCGGCCAAAACCAAGGTTGTTTGGTTATCGGCTTTGGAGTAGGTCTGACAGGCAGCGGCGGTGATGGTTCCAGCTCAGCAGGCAGTTCATATTCATCAATATC